>CANCRX010000072.1 GCA_947380655.1 Alcaligenaceae bacterium
ACATCAGCAGAGGCGAGTGTGCCTGTTGCCGTGGCTGTACCTTCAATTGCGTTGGCTACGCCACCGGCCTCAGTCACGCTACCTGAGGAGTCGCCGCTGATCACAGCTGCGTCGTTGGTGCCGTGTACGGTGACAGTGATCTCTTTCTCGGTGCCGTCAACAGACTTGACCGTGAATTTCTCAGTCTTGATGTCATCGACGTTCAGCGCTTGCGTAGCAGTCTTGCTGTTATCCAGCGTGTAAGTCCAGCTGCCATCGGTGTCCAGGTGCAGCGAACCGTAGGTGCCTGAAGCTTGTTTTTCCTGGAAGAGATTTGCAGTGTTATCAACATCAGCAGAGGCGAGAGTGCCCGTTGCTGTGGCTGTGCCCACAATGGCGTTGGCTACGCCACCGGCCTCAGTCACGCTGCCTGTGGAGTCGCCGCTGATCACAGCTGCATCGTTGGTGCCATTGATTGTTACGCTGATAGTTTTTGGTGTTCCGTCAGCCGACTTAACAATAAATGTGTCTACACGTGAATCGCCTACATTAAGGGCCTGAACATCAGCGTTAGTATTATCTAAGGTGTAGGTCCAATTTCCATCTCTATCAACTGAATACGTGCCGTATCCTGAGGTAGAAATTTGATTTGCTGCGGCTTGGAAGATATGATTTTCAGATACGTCAATATCTGTTGCGTTTAATTTACCTGTTGCTACAGCCGATGTACCCAGTGGCTGAGTCGCATTAGCCAAACCACCTGCTTCTGTTACGGATCCGGTATCAGTTCCTGTAATTACAGCTGCGTCGTTTGTGCCATGAATTATGAACTTTACTTGTTGTGTTGTACCGTCTTCTGACTCGACTTCAAAGACTTCTTCTTTTGACTCGCCTTCAGCTAAGTACTGAACTTTTGAGTTGTCAACCGTGTAGGTGTACTCGCCGTTTTCTTCTAAGTGGAGTTTACCGAGGTTTACTTCGCCGTTATTGTTCAATACGCTTTTGACTGACTCTTCGAGTTCGTTCTCGCCGCGATCTGAATCTGTGACCGTAATTTTTCCGTGCGCGGTCAGTACTGCGCGAGAGTGATGCTCATCATGGTCGTCGCCACCTTCGTGCCCGTCGTTATGGTCTTCACCATCTGAATAGTTGTTTTCAGCTGAGTGATGATCAACATCTTCGTGGTCCTCATCCTCATCATCACCATTTGAGACGTTTAAGTCTTCTGTAACGTTAGCAACGCTAGGTTGACCAATAACAGCTGCGTGGTTACCACCAACAACGGTAAAGCTTACTGACTTTTGTGTGCCGTCAGCTGACTGAACAGTGAATGTATCAACATGACTTTCATTTTTTGCAAGTACGGCGATTTGCTCTGGCTTAACTGTGTAGGTGTAATTACCGTTTTCATCATTAAAAACCAGAGCACCATAGTGAAACTTGTTGTCCTGTAAAACAGTCAGAGCTTTACTCGTATCGATAGCGTCTGAATCAGTAACTGAGATATGGCCCTGAGCGATGGAGTTATGGCTGGGTGTTGTGTCTGTCACAACTCTGGTTGTCGCACCTGCATCCAGACTTATCGATGCAGCATGGTTTCCGCCTTTCACTACAAAGTCGACAACTTTTACCGTGCCATCAACCGAGACTACATTAAATATGTCGTGTTTCTCTACGCCTTTACCAATCGATGCTGCAGCATCTCCATCAACCGTATAGGTATATGTTCCGTCAGACTTAACAACCAAGGTTCCGAGGTGGCCGCTACCAGATTCCTTGGAATATGTAGCTGCTTTCATGAAGCTTTCGCCAGTGTCCGTATCGGTCACGTTGAAATGGCCGGTCGCAACTGAGGCTGAACGGCTGGTTGAGTCATAAGTAACTGCTGTCGAGGAATTTCTATCTAAAACGATGTTGGCGGCATCATTCGTTCCAACCAGAGAGAAATTCAGAGCAAACGTAGCTCCGTCCTTGGAGGTCAGAGTAAAGTTATCTTTAACTGTCTGGTCTTTGTCCAGGAACTGAATGGCCGAGTCAATAACCGAGTAGGTGTAGACACCGGTCAATGAGTTGATCGACAGGCTGCCGTAAGTGCCGGTCGCAACGATCGAGTTTCCTGTGATCAGTCCGCCGCTTACGACGGCAGTACCTTTAACAGAGGTAAAAAAAGCCTCTGATGCGATATCAGTAATCTTGACTGTACCGGTAGCAGTCAGGTTAGTCGTCAGCAGCGCACCATTTTCGTCCTCAGTAATGCTTGTATCGCTACCGCCAACGAGGGAAAAAGATGCTTTGTTGTTTACAACAGCCATTTGTACTCTCCAGTTCAATCAAGAAAAACCCACCGCTCACAGGAGCGGATGAATAATTAGGTTATTACTTGGTTTAGTTGTTGGAGATAATTTTGGCGGCGATACCTAGTTTGCCGCTGAGATCATCTACTCGAACAACTTCACCTTGAAAATTCAGTTTCATGGGGCCACTAGGAGAATTAATCTCAACCCAGAATTCAATTTGTGAACCCAGCTGATGCGTAGCATCGAGTTCAAAATAAATTCCTGTTGCACTAATGTTCTTCGTGGTCCCTTCCATGCCATTCACGCTGATAGGTAAAGCAGCCTCAACACGCTCGGCGCGTTTTTTGGCTTGATCAGCATTGGTTGACGTGGAATCTTTCTTCATGGACTGAATCTTAAGGTGTGGCTGGAAACTACAGAATAGTGTGTGGAAACCTATCTCTTAGTATATTGACTGGAAAATTCAAAGGGTGCACTAGTAGATTGGAGTACTCGTCGTCTAGGAGCATCATTTTTTGAAATTTTTATAAATTTTTCAGATCTCTAGATATATATAGCTGTAAGGCATCTAGTACAAAAGTACCTAACAGGCGAAATTCACGATATACACATTGGTAAATTTTAATAATGCCTCTGATTGACTAGAGAGATTTGTATCGCTCAGAACACAAATGTTAAATAATTCACCCTCATCAATACGGATAATTCAGTCAGTGAATGGATTGAGTTTTATAAAATGAATGTTTCGTCAGAAAAATCGCTTCAGACTCAGGGCTTTAATCAAAAAGCCGAGCTTCAAAAAGCGCGCGCTGAGTGCGAGAAGATGCTGAGCTCGAATCCAGGGGTCGCCGAGGCTTATTTCCGGCTGGCAATACTTGAGGGGAAATGTAATGAGCTGCAAGCCTCATTAGTGAGCTATGACAAGGCAATTGGGCATAATAAGGCCTACGCCGAGGCGTATTCCAATCGCGGCATTGTCTTGCGTCAGTTAGGGAAATTAAATGAAGCCTTGTCTAGCTATGACAAAGCATTATCAATTCGTCCAGACTTTCCCCAAGCGCTACTGAATCGCGGTTCGGTACTTAAAGAGTTAAAACACTTTGACTTGGCGCTTGAGAGCTACAACAAGGCCATCGCGCTTAAACCTGATTTTTTTGAGGCCCATTCAAATCTGGGTGTGTTGCACCAGGACCTCAAGCAATGCGAACAGGCCATAGCGAGTTTTGATCGGGCGATCGCACTGAACCCTGCTGCAGCAGAGCTGTACTGGAATAAATCGCTTTGTCTCCTGGTGAGTGGGGATTATGAGCAGGGTTTTTCCCTTTATGAGTGGCGTTGGAAAAGGATGACCTTCACGTCACCTAAGAAAAATTTTACCCAGCCACTATGGTTGGGCGTCGAGTCCCTGAAAGGTAAGACCATTTTGCTCTATGGAGAGCAAGGGTTTGGCGACTCGATCCAGTTCTGCCGCTACGCAAAACTGGTGGCTGATTTAGGCGCAACGGTTATTGTCGAAGCTCCAGCAGCTCTTGTGGCCGTCATGAGCGGCGTCGAAGGGGTGGCGCGGGTTATTTGTAAAGATGACCCGCTACCGGAATTTGATTTTCAATGTCCCCTGATGAGTTTGCCGTTGGCATTTAAAACTAATTTAAACAATATTCCATCGCAAACACCCTATCTGAAAGTTGATCGCAATAAGGTCAAACAATGGCGTGCGCATTTAGGTGCTAAAAAAAGACCGAGAGTCGGTATCGTTTGGAGCGGCAGTCCCGGCCATGAGAACGACGTGAATCGAAGCATGTCCTTAGCTCAGCTAGTACGTGGGCTGCCTCCCAACATCCAGTATGTGAGTTTGCAAAAAGAAGTGCGCAAGGCGGACAAGGCAACTCTGTCACGCAACCCTCAGATTCTGGATTTCTCTTCTCGACTGAAAGATTTTTCAGATACTGCGGCCTTAGCTCAATGCATGGATCTTGTAATCAGTGTTGATACGAGCGTTGCACATCTGAGTGCTGCATTAAATATTCCCACCTGGGTGCTGGTGCCTTATATCCATGATTGGCGCTGGTTGCTCGACCGAGATGACAGCCCTTGGTATAAATCGGTCAAAATTTTCAGGCAGCAAACAATCGGTCATTGGGATGGAATATTTAAAGAAGTTAAAAAAGAACTCGGTGAAAAGTTTGGTAACGAGGTGTTGAAACCACCAAAAGTACCAAAGCCAGTTGATGTGCAGACAAATGAAATCAGCAGCCTTATCCAGCTTGCGTTCAGTCATCACAATAAAGGAGAAATACCTCAGGCTCAGGCACTGTATGAAAAAATCCTGCAGATCCAATCAGAGCATTTTGATGCGTTACAGCTATTAGGTGCGATTGTTGCCCAAACTCCAGACAAAGAAAAAGCGCTGGAACTAATAAGCCATGCGCTTGAGATCGATCAGAGTAATCCTGTGGTGTTTAATAATCACGGCAACGTTTTGAATGAGCTCAAGCGTTACGATGAGGCGATACAAGCCTATCAGCGGGCAATCAGCATCAGACCCGGCTACACCCTGGCACATTTTAATTTGGCAGGTGTGTATAAAACGCTAAAGCAATTCGATCAGGCACTCGCGCTATACAACCAGGTCATCAAACTTGATCCAGACTATATCGATGCATATGTTAATCGGGGCAGTGTACTGAAAGAGCTTAATCAGCTCGAAAAGGCTCTTGAAGACTACGATCGCAGCATCTCGCTCAAACCAGGCCAGCCATTACTTCACTCCAATCGAGGCGCAGCATTGCATGGCTTAAATCGGTTGACAGAGGCTCTGGCTAGTTACGATGAAGCGATCGCCTTAAAACCTGATTTTGCTGAGGTATTGTTAAATCGCGGCGTTGTGCTCAACGATCTGAGACAACATGAATTGGCCCGGGATAGCTATGAACGCGCAATCGCTATTAACCCAAACATTTCAGAGGCGCATTCAAATCTGGGAGTGTTATTACAGGAGTTAGGGCATCATTTGCCAGCATTGGCTAGCTACGATCGTGCGATTGAGCTCAAACCTGATTCTGTTGAGGCGCATTGGAACAAAGCGTTAACCTTATTGTTACTCGGTGATTTAGAAAATGGTTGGCCACTCTACGAGTATCGTTGGAGTAGGGCTGTGCCATCATCGCCAATCAGGGGGTTCAAACAGCCTTTGTGGCTAGGTCAGGAATCTCTTCAAGGCAAAACAATTTTGCTGTACGGAGAGCAAGGCTTTGGCGATACATTGCAGTTTTGCCGCTACGCAAAGTTAGTCGCACAATTAGGTGGGCGCGTCGTTCTGGAAGTTCCACGCTCTTTAGTGAGCTTGCTTGAAAAACTCGAGGGCGTATCTGAAATTGTGGCCAATGGCAGTCAGTTACCTGCTTTTGATTTTCAATGTCCCATGATGAGTTTGCCGTATGCGTTTAAAACGAATCGGAACACCATTCCATCCCCTGGGTCATATTTAAAAAGTGACCATCTAAAAGTCACTCGGTGGAAAGCCTTACTGGGTGAACAAACAAAGCCGCGCATCGGGATTGTCTGGAGTGGTAGTACAGCGCATAAAAATGATTTCAATCGAAGCCTGTCACTTGATGCCCTCTTGCCTTATTTACCCAGAGAGTTTCAGTATGTCAGTTTGCAAAAAGAGATCAGAGACTCTGATCGTGCCGTGCTCAAGAGTAATCCTCAAATCCTGAATTTTTCCTCGTCAATTCAAGACTTTACGGATACTGCAGCGCTCGTTCAATGCATGGACCTGGTAATCAGCGTTGACACGAGCGTGGCGCACTTAAGCGCCGCACTAGGTAAGCAAACGTGGATCTTCCTGTCGTTCATTAAAGACTGGCGCTGGATGCTTGATCGCAGCGATAGCCCTTGGTACGACGCGGTTAAGCTCTATCGACAAGACAGAATAGGTGACTGGACAAGTGTATTTGCTCAATTGCAATCTGACTTAGCGTCATTGTTCAGGACTGTTGATTTTGCAATAGATACGCGCAAGCCAGAAAAATTACTTGATGAAAAAATTCAACGTGCCTTTGGTCATCATCAAAAAAATGAACTCATGCTCGCACGTGCATTGTATGAAGAAATTATTCAAGCTGAGCCTAAGCATTTTGATGCGCTTCAGTTATTAGCGACGATCGAAGCTCAGACTGGAAACAAAAAAAATGCACTTGCTTTATTTGATCGAGCGCTTGCGTTGAATCAGAGTAATCCGATCGTCTACTTTAACCATGGCAATGTGCTGGATGATCTTAAAGACTACCGGGCGGCCATCGCGAGCTTTGATCGCGCGATTACACTGAAATCTGACTATGCCCAAGCCTATGCAAGTAAAGCAGATAGTCTAAGAGCGGTTGGGGATCTGCAAGAGGCGCTGGCTAGCTATGAGCGTGCGATTGCCTTCAATCCCAGAGACGCAAGCCTTCACTTCAAACGTGCAATGCTGTTGAAAAGATTAAATAAAAATGAACTGGCTATTGCGAGTTTTGAGCGCTCAATCGCACTGAATCCAGGTAATTCCGAGGTCTTTTTTAATCTGGGAATTCTGCAATGTGAGATGCAAAACTATGAAGCATCGCTAAATAGCCATCAGCGATCAATTGAACTAAACCCTAGGTATGCAGAGCAGTTTTATAACCACGGATTAGCGCTTCAGTCGCTTCAGCGCATGGAGGAGGCGTTGGCCAGCTATGATCAGGCGATCAAGCTCAAACCTCAATTGCTGCAAGCATTGCTCAACCGTGGTCATGTCCTTAAGAATCTTAAGCGCTATGTTGCCGCAGTTGAAAGTTACGAACAGGTGTTAACGCTCAAGCCAGATTACGACTATTTGCAAGGTATTCAATTACATACCAAAATGTTTCATTGCAATTGGGGTGGGTTGCAACAGCAGATCGACGCGTTAAATGCCAAAATTTTAAATAAAGATAAAACAATCGCACCGCTACCTTATCTGGCATTGAACGATTCGTTGGCACTGCAGAGCTTGAATGCCAAGACCTTTGCACAAGCTGAGTACCCGGCGAATTCTGTTTTGGGGTCGATCGCTCATCATTCTTTTGGAGAGCGTATCAGGATAGGCTACTACTCGGCTGACTTTCATAATCATGCCACTGCATATTTGATGGCTCAGTTATTTGAATTGCATGACAAGACTCGGTTTGAATTGATCGCTTTTTCCTTCGGCCCTCCCAATACTGACGAGATGAGAGGCCGTCTGATTGCGAGTTTTGAGCAGTTCCTAGAGGTTAATTCGCTATCAGATGCAGAAATCGCCTCGCTATCTCGCGAGAAAGGCATTGATATTGCCATCGATTTAAAGGGCTATACCGGTCAGGCGCGCCCGGGAATATTTGCATGTCGCGCAGCACCCGTCCAGGTAAGCTATCTCGGCTATCCAGGAACAATGGGAGCGGACTACATAGACTACCTGATTGCTGATTCGACGTTGATCCCTGCTCAAAGTCAGCAATACTATGCAGAAAAGATTGTTTATATGCCGCATAGTTACCAAGTCAATGATGCGAAACGAGAAATCTCTCAAGCGCCTCTCACACGTGCCCAGTTTGGACTGCCCGAGCAGGGTTTTGTATTTTGTTGTTTCAATAATAATTACAAAATTACCCCGGAAATGTTTGATGTCTGGATGCGCATACTCGACCAGGTGCCAGGCAGTGTCTTGTGGTTGCTCGAGGATAATCCAGAGGCAGTCGTTAATTTGCGCAAAGAGGCTATGAAAAGAGGTATCAATGATCAACGCCTGATCTTTGCTCCTCGACGGTCCTTGCCTGAGCATCTTGCGCGTCATCGTCTGGCTGATCTGTTTCTGGATACGCTCCCGTGTAATGCGCATACGACTGCGAGTGATGCGCTATGGGCGGGCCTCCCTCTGCTGACGTGCCTAGGCGAGTCCTTTGCAAGCCGAGTGTCTGCAAGTTTGTTGAATGCGCTTGGTCTGCCAGAACTGATTGTTCGTGATCTGAATGCCTATGAGAAAC
Source organism: Alcaligenaceae bacterium (assembly GCA_947380655.1). Classification (GTDB taxonomy): domain Bacteria; phylum Pseudomonadota; class Gammaproteobacteria; order Burkholderiales; family Burkholderiaceae_B; genus Zwartia. Next base: position 8,303 of record CANCRX010000072.1, read on the forward strand.
TCGCTGTGAATTTCGCTCTCGATCCCGTTGAATTGTCGATACTCAAGGTCAAGCTATCGCAGAAACTTAACACCTCTCCACTCTTTGATACGCAATTATTTACTAGCTGCCTGGAGTCAGCCTATCGTCAAATGATCGAACGGTATCAAGCGGGACTCATGCCGGACCATCTGCATGTCCAGTGATATCGCTACAAAACTCAAACAAGCCTTTGCTCATCACCAGCGGTCTGAGTGGGCGCTCGCGTGTGCGTTGTACGAAGAAATCTTACAAGATGACCCCATGCATTTTGATGCCTTGCAGTTGTTGGGAACAATTCATGCGCAAAGTGGCAGCAAACAGAGGGCCTTGGAATTATTAACCCAAGCACTGACGATTAATCAGACGAACCCTGTGGTTTTCATGAATCAAGGTTTTGTCTTGAATGATTTGGGACGTTTTGACGCTGCTGTAGTCAGTTTTGAGGAAGTGCTCAAACTTAATCCGGATTTAGCTGAAGCACACTTTGGTCGAGCAAATGCTTTGCATGAGCTAGGTGCCTATGAACCAGCCTTGAGTAGTTTTCTTCAGGCAACCAAACTTAATCCCGACTATGCGCAGGCCTATTTGAATATGGGCGTTTTGCAAAAAGAGATGAATCAGTTGCAAGCGGCTGCGCAGAGTTACGAAAAGGCGATTAAAGCTAAACCTGATTACGCAGAAGCCTATTGCAATAGAGGGGTTGCGCTTCACGCACTCAAACAATTTCAAGAAGCTTTAGTATGTTTCGACAAGGCGATTGCTCTTAAACCAGACTATGAAGAATCCTATTGGAATAAATCTTTAACTTGTCTGATGATTGGAGATTTTGAGCAAGGCTGGTCTCTGTATGAGTCCCGATGGAAGCGAGAATCGTTTACTTCAGTTAAACGGGAATTTAATTCGCCTCGCTGGACGGGTGAACAACCCCTCACAGCTAAATCTATTTTGTTATATGGTGAACAAGGGTTGGGGGATATTATTCAGTTTTGCCGTTACACGCGCTCCGTTGCTGGCTTGGGTGCGACCGTCGTGTTGGAATTGCCTCAGCCCCTAGTCGAGCTATGTACGGGACTAGAGGGTGTATCGAAAATCGTAACGTATGGTTTGCCGTTGCCAGAGGTAAATTTTCATTGCCCACTGATGAGTTTACCTACCGCTTTTAAAACAGACCTCAACAACATCCCATCGCCTGATGCGTATTTAAAAAGTGACAGCTTAAAAGTGAGTCATTGGAAAGCGCGCTTAGGATTTCAAAATAAGCCAAGAGTGGGGCTGGTATGGAGCGGAAATTCAGCACATAAAAACGATATGAATCGAAGTCTTACTCTGGAAGCTTTGTTCTCCTATTTGCCTGAGCAGTTTCAATATGTGAGTCTTCAGAAAGAGGTTCGTGATGGGGATCTGTCAGCACTACGGAATAGACCGGAAATATTGAATTTCTCCGATCAAATTTCCGATTTTTCTGATACCGCAGCGCTGGTTGAATGTATGGATCTGGTCATCAGTGTCGATACCAGTGTGGCGCATTTGAGTGCAGCAATGGGTAAGCCCACTTGGATCATGTTGGCTAATATTCAGGACTGGCGCTGGTTGCTTGATAGGAGTGATAGCCCTTGGTATTCAAAGGTGAAACTCTTTCGACAGGAAAAGATTGGTCAATGGAATGCTGTTTTTGAGGAACTGCAATTAGCTTTATTCAAGGCATTTCCCTCAGTCTTAAATGGTATTTTCCAAGCAGCTTTGTTATCGCATCAAAAAAATGATTACGACCTTGCCAGAAGACTTTATCAAAGCATTGTTCGTATTGACCCGGAAAATTTTGAAGTGTTGCAGTTGCTTGGTACGCTTGAGGCGCAAACAGGAAATAAAAATGAAGCGTTAATTTTTTTGGGCAAGGCGTTAAAGATTAAGCAAGATAATCCAGTGGTTTGGAATAACCATGGCAATGTTTTAAATGAGCTTGGTCGCTATGTGGAGGCTGCTCAGAGCTATCGCCAAGCAATTGATCTCAAGCCAGACTATGCTCAAGCCTATAACAATCTTGGATTGGCTGTAAAAAAGATAGGTCAATTGCAGCAGGCGTTGAGCCATTATGATCAAGCGGTTTCTTCTGAGCCTACTTTTGCGCAAGCCTATAACAATCGCGGGATTGTGCTCAAGGAGTTAGGTCGCTTTGAGGAGGCTCTGAAAAGTTACGAGCAATCTATAGAGATCGAGCCACGATCGGTACAGACCTACATTAACCATGCGCTTTTATTGAAAGCGATGCGCCGACCTGAGCAGGCGTTGGATAGCCTAAGCCTTTGTCTTGCATTTAATACTCAACATGCCCAATTGTTTTGCGAAATAGGGATTTTGCAGCAAGAGCTTAACCAGATCACTGCGGCCATTGAAAGCTATAAAAAAGCACTTTCTTTGAGTCCGTCGCTTGAATATATACCAGGAATTTTGCAACAAGCAAAAATGTATTTATGCGACTGGAGCGAGTTTGAGCAGGGTTTGCAAGAACTGAATTTTAAAATAGTCGATGGTCAAAAAGTCACGACTCCTTTCTCTTATCTGTCCCTCAATGATTCTTTGTCTTTGCAGAAATTGGTCAATGAAGTCTGGACCGCTGATAAATATCCTGAAAAAGATTCATTGGGTCCGGTTGTGCGTGCGTCCCCTTCAGAGAGGATCAGATTAGGTTACTACTCCGCCGATTTCCATAATCACGCTACCGCCTATCTCATGGCAGAATTATTCGAGTTGCATGATAAAGAGTGTTTTGAATTGATTGCCTTTTCTTTTGGTCCTATTCGTTCGGATTCGATGAGGGCTAGATTGACAAATAGTTTTGATCGATTTATCGAGGTTGGTCATATTCCGGATATTGAGGTAGCAAAGCTGTCGCGAGAGATGGGTATTGATATTGCAATCGATCTCAAGGGTTATACCGGTGAAGCGCGCCCCGGCATTTTCGCCTATCGAGCGGCACCCATCCAGGTCGGCTATATCGGTTATCCCTCAACCATGGCGGCAGACTATATGGATTATCTGATTGCCGATCACGTTCTGGTTCCCGAGGCGAGTCAGCGATATTATGCGGAAAAGATTGTCTACATGCCACATAGTTATCAGGTCAATGACGGGAGTCGGCAAATAGCAACGACAACCTATACACGCTCGCAATTAGGTTTGCCTGAGAAAGGATTTGTATATTGCTGCTTTAATAATAATTACAAAATTACGCCCAAGGGATTTGATGGTTGGATGCGTATCCTGAATCAGGTGGCGGGTAGTGTTTTATGGTTGCTTGAGGATAACCCCGAGGCAGCAAAAAATCTACGCAAGGAGGCACGAGCGCGGGGCATTGATCCTGATCGTTTGATCTTTGCTCCGAGGATGTCGCTACCAGAACATCTTGCCCGTCATCGATTAGCAGACTTGTTTTTGGATACGCTACCTTGTAACGCGCATACAACAGCCAGCGATGCATTATGGGCAGGACTGCCTGTGCTGACGTGCCCAGGCGAGTCATTTGCTAGTCGGGTGGCCGCAAGCTTGGTTCATGCCGTCGGACTTCCCGAACTCATCACACGGGACCAGGCTGATTACGAGGGCCAAGCAGTTAAGTTTGCTCAAAATCCAGAAAAGTTAGCAGCAGTCAAAATAAGGCTGGAGCAGAATCGTCTGAGCTCGCCGTTATTTGATACAAAGCAGTTTACGTGTCATATTGAGTCTGCCTATTTAGCAATGATCGATCGTTATCGAGCTCAAGAGACTGCGGATCATATTTATGTCCATTGAGAATCCAACCAAAATCGAGCTGGCATTTAGCCATCATCAGCGTTCAGAGTTGTCACAGGCGCGTGCGATATATGAGGATATATTGGAGGACGATCCTGAGCATTTTGATGCGCTGCAATTGCTCGGTACGATTGAGGCGCAGATAGGCAGTAAACAAAGGGCGCTAGAGTTGCTGACACGCGCGCTTGAGCTGAATCAGACCAATGCTGTGGTTTTTAATAATCATGCAAACGTGCTGGATGATTTAGGTGATAGGGAAGCTGCCATCGCCAGCTTTAATCGTGCAATCGCTCTCAAACCTGATTACGCTGAGGCCTTTTGTAACCGAGGCCTTGTATATAAAAAAATGCTGAATCATGCGCAGGCGATCGCAGATTGCGACCGAGCGATACTGTTGAATGAAAACTATGTAGATGCCTATTGTAATCGTGGCATTACTCTTTTGAATCTCAGGCAATTTGAGCGCGCGAATCTGGACTTTGAACGTGCCTTATCCCTGCAACCTGATTATCCTTTTGCCGGATTTAACAAATCGATTGGCTTACTACTCAGTGGTGATTTGGCGCAAGGATGGCCGTTGTATGAGTTGCGATGGAAAATAAAAGCCTTTCCCTCAGTAAAAAGAAATTTTAGCCAACCGCTCTGGCTTGGCAAAGAGTCAATTAAAAATAAAACAATTCTTCTGTATGGCGAGCAGGGACTTGGGGATTCGATTCAGTTTTCTCGTTATGTGCGTTTGGTTGCAGGTTTGGGTGCAAAGGTTGTACTGGAAGTGCCCAAACCTCTCGTGTCATTATTTAAAAATTTAAAAGGCGTATCAAACGTCGTGGCCTATGGGGACGAACTCCCCTCTTTTGATTTTCAGTGCCCGCTCATGAGCTTGGCACTCGCTTTTAAAACTACATTAAAAAATATTCCTTCTTCAGCCTCCTATTTGAAAAGCGATAAGAAAAAAGTCGCGATCTGGCAAAACAGACTGGGTCAAAAGACTAAACCCAGAATAGGATTGGTATGGAGTGGCAGTGCCAACCACAGCAATGACGGCAACCGTAGCCTTGTTTTAAGTTCCTTGATTCCTTGGTTGCCAGAGCAATTTCAATATGTTGTTTTACAAAAAGATCTTAGAGATATTGATCAAGTTACTTTAAATGCGAACCCTCAGATTTTAGAGTTCTCTGCGGAACTGACTGATTTCACCGAGACGGCTGCGCTCGTGGAATGCATGGATTGTGTGCTGAGTGTAGATACCAGTGTGGCGCATTTGAGTGCGGCGTTAGGTAAAACAACGTGGATATTGATTCATTATTTACAAGATTGGCGATGGTTGCTTGAGAGATCAGATAGCCCGTGGTATCAGAGTGTTCGATTATTTCGACAGGATAAGCTTGGCGAGTGGGCAGACGTGCTCGGGATACTTAAGCAGGCACTAATAAATAATTTTTCTGTAAAGCCATTGGGTTCATCAGCGCGTGCTTCCAAGCTAAACATTTCACCCGCAGTGCCGATGAGCAAAAAGGCTGAATCCCATACCCGCGGGAGAACTAACCAGGGATCCTCGCTCCAAGAAGCATTTGGCTTTCACCAGCGAGGGGAATTTGACGTTGCGCGTAAACACTATGAGGTGCTCTTACAAAAAGATCCCGATCATTTTGATGCGCTTCAACTGCTTGGGATTATTGAGGCTCAGCATGGTCATACTGAAAAGGCTTTTAACCTCCTTGGTCGTGCGATTAAGTTGAATCAAACAAACGCGGTTGTTTGGCGCAACTTTGGAAATGTGCAAAGTGAGCTTGGATATTTCAATGATTCGATATCGAGTTATGACAGGTCGATTGAAATCGATCCGACAGAGGCCGAAACATATTTTGTTAGAGGTAACGCCTTAAAAGGCCTCCATCGAACAGTTGATGCGCTTGATAGTTATGAAAGTGCGATTCTTATCAAACCGGATTATGCCCAGGCGCATCTGAATAAGGGCGTCGCATATCGGGAACTCAAGGAATTAAATTCGGCCTTATCTTGTTACGACCGATGTATAGAAATTCGTCCCAACTATGTCGAGGCATTCTGTAATCGTGGTGTAGTGTTGCATGAATTAAAACATGGTGAGCGCGCTTTGCTTAGTTATCAGCAGGCGCTCACACTGAATGCTAATTACACCGAGGCGCATTACAACAGTGCCAACGTATACCGAGGACGAAAAGATTACGAACAAGCGTTGGCCTGTTATGACCGCGCCATTGCATGCGATCCCTCATATGGACTTGCACATTTCAGTCGCGCCGATATTCTGAAAGAAATGAAACGTTTCGATGAGGCCCTGGCCAGCTATGATCGGGCGATTGAGATGAATCTTGACGATCACTATGTTCAGGGCATGCGTTTCTACAACAAGATGTATATGTGCGATTGGAATAATTTCCATTCGGAAACTGAAGCATTGGCTCAGGCGATCCTGAGAGGTGAAAAAATCTCAGCACCTTTTCCAATGTTGGGTTTGACAGATTCTATGGCAGTACAACTGGTTTGCTCAAAAACCTGGATTGAAGATAAGTTTCCGCATAATACTTTTTTAGGCGATATTCCAAAACGCTCTCGTAACAACAAAATCCGGCTTGGTTATTACTCAGCAGATTTTCATAATCATGCAACGGCCTACCTGATGGCCCAGCTCTTTGAGTTGCATGACAGGGATGGCTTCGAGCTGATTGCCTTTTCTTTCGGACCCGATCAGGTAGATGAAATGCGTAAGCGTATTTCAGCAGCTTTTGATAGTTTTTATGATGTGCGGGAAAAGTCTGATCAACAGATCGCTGAAATGTCCCGTGAACTGCAAATCGACATTGCGATTGATCTCAAGGGCTATACAACGGACTATCGTGCAGGGATTTTTGCCTGTCGTGCAGCACCCGTACAAGTGAGCTATATA
>CANCRX010000073.1 GCA_947380655.1 Alcaligenaceae bacterium
TTTTATTGTTTAAATTTATTTGCATGAGCATTAAATTTTGTCAGACAAAATATATATACTGATCAAAATGAAAAATTCGGGTTATTACTAATGTTCTAATTGCTCTGAGACCTTGACGCGAGCTCCATATGGTATGAATATCTGCAGACGCAGCATAAAAAATAACATTCGGAGACAACCATGAAGTTTTGTAATGCAAAACTATTTTGGAAGCTGATGCTTGCTTCAGGTTTAGTGGCGAGTTCATTAGCCGTTCAGGCCCAACCTATTAAAGTAGGTTGGCTTTCTTCCCTTACCGGACCGCTTTCATCGGCGGCGATTGCTGAAAACCAGGGTGTTCAGCTTGCAGTAGACGAGATTAATAAAGCGGGGGGCATCCTTGGCCGTCCAATTGAACTGCTTACACGTGATACCGCAGGGGATCCAACCAAGGCCGTGAACTTTGCCCAACAGCTGGCTTTCAGCGATAAGGTTCAGTTTGTGATTGGGCCCGTCAACTCAGGTGAGGGCTTGGCTGCTACGCCAATCCTGGCTCGTGCGGGGATTCCTAATCTGGTCATCGGTGCCATTGATGAGCTGACTGATGCGAAAAAATACCCACGTGCTTTTCGCATGATCAATACCAACATGCAGTGGATCTCCACAGCCAATGAGTACGCGCTCAATACGCTGAAAGCTAAAAAGATCGCTGTGATTGCCGATACGTCCGGTTACGGCACGGCGAGTGCCAAGTCCGCCATTGCGTTGCTTGAAAAAGCAGGGATCAAGCCTGTTTACTCAGTCCTGATTGATGCAAACAAGACTGATGTAATGGACGAGATGACCAAGGCGCGTAATGCGGGTGCCGATATTGTCATGCCCTGGTCCGCTGCGACGGGCTTACTGGGTCGTCTGCTCAATGCGCGCGGTGAAATGGGCTGGGATGTCAACGTGGTCGGGCATCCGGCTTTGATGGCGGCACAGATTCGTAAGTTGCTCAATAAACCTGAGTACTGGGAAAAAACTTACGCTGCTGGCTATGTGAGCACGACTTATAAGCCAGATGGGAAATTGCCTGAACCGACACAGATGCTTGTCAACAAGGTACGTCCTCTGATTGGTGGCGGTGAAATCGACATTACTTTCTGGTGGGTCGCCTTGGGGTATGACACCGTCAAAATGGTTGAGCATGCCATCAAGAAAGCAGGCTCCACGGACCCGGCTGCGATTCAGAAAGTCATGGAAGAAACCAAGAATTTTCCTGGTGTCTATGCCACGTATAGTTACAGCGCCACCCAGCGGGATGGCTTTCCTGATAGCAACATGATGATGAATACTGCCAATACTTTTAAAGATGGCAGCTTCAAACCTGCACCACGCTAATCAGGAGCGCGCGCGATGTTGACAGTCCTGGTGACCGGTCTGGCCATTGGCATGCTTTATGGTGCCGTGGCTCTTGTATATAACGTCATGTTCTCCACATCGAAGGTGTTGTCTGTCACCACAGGCCATATCTCGATGCTGGGAGGTGTATTCGGGGCCTGGTTCATTACGAACCTGCAGATGCCCTGGTACATAGGACTGCTCGGCGCAATCGTTGTGGGTGCGCTTTTCGGTTGGGTCACAGATGTGCTGGCGATTCGTCGCGTCTTGGCACGCAGTGATGAACACCTTTGGCTCTTAAGTACGCTGGCTGTCGCAACGATGGTCCAGCAAGGCGTCGGCTTGTGGTGGGGCACTGAACCTACGCCGTTTCCACGCCTGATCCCTCAGGAGTTCGGAGCCGGCATGGCTGATCAGAAATTCTGGTTGCCCATTGTATTGGCGATCGTGATGGCAATCGGTCTTGAATTATTTTATCGCCGAACCCTATACGGGAAACTCTTTCTGGCCATGTCAGAGGATGCGTTCGCAGCCAGAGCACGAGGTGTGTCAACAGATCGAATTCGTTCGATGTCCTATGTGTTGTCGGGGGCATTGGGTGGGTTGGCTGGTTTTGCAGCAGGGCAGTTGACGTTCGCATATTTTGCCTTGGGACTGACGTTGACACTGAATGGTTTTATTGCCTTGGCTGTCGGTGGACTAGGTAGCAATATCGGCGCCTTGGTGGGTGGGGTCGCACTCGGTTTGCTCAATGCCTACGCGACGTATTGGTTTGGTGGCGAGTACCAGCAAACAATTTCTGTCGGATTGCTAATGATCGTGCTGTTGGTCAAGCCAGAAGGTTTGTTCGGCTCCAAGCGCGTTCGGCCCGTTTGATACCAAGGCAACATGAATATGCTGACATCAAATCGTTTTTCTCGCGTGTTGCTGGTCGCAATGTTTGCGATCGCGGCGTTGACACTCCCCTTCTGGGCGGGTGACCAATACCAGCTCCACCTCGCAGCGCTGATTGCTGTGTATTGGGTCTTAATTTCAGGACTCAATATCGTGGTGGGTTTTACAGGGCAATTGTCGATTGGTCATGTCGGCTTGCTTTCAATTGGTTCCTACGGGTTTTGTATTCTGGTTGGAAAGTTTGGCGTGGATCCTTACGTCGCGATGGCGATTGCTGGCGCGCTGGGAGGTATTTGCGGTTTAGGCTTAGGTTTGCCATCACTACGCTTGCCAGGATTTTATTTCGCCATGGCGACCATGGCGTTTGCACTGATCGTCAATGAGATCATCTTGGCTCAGGTAGATCTGACGGGTGGGGGCATTGGTTTAGTGGGTCCTTTGTTTCCTGAGCCGTTTGATTCGCCCATCGGGTTTTATTACCTTGCCGCGATCATTGCAGCGATTGCGACCTGGTTGACGTGGAATATCGCACGCAGCATGTGGGGCAAAGGTCTGATTTCGATACGAGACAATCCGGTTACTGCGCAGGCCGTCGGTGTGCCTGTGTTTCGTGCAAAGCTTGTGGCGTTTGTATTTAGTGGCGTACTCGCAGGCGTCTCAGGAGCCTTGTTCGCATCCTTGCAAAGCTACATCACACCAGAGACCTTCGTCTTTGATCTGAGCATGTTTTTCTTTGTCTGCATCATCATCGGCGGACGAGGCAGCATTGTTGGACCATTCCTCGGAACGGTTGTACTGACTGCCCTGCCTGAAATGGTGGCGTCGCTGGCTAAGCTGGGTAACTTTTTCTATGGCTTGCTGTTGTTGATCGTGGTGTTGGTCATTCCAGAAGGCATCGGGCGGATGATTCAGATGATCTATGAGCGATTCAGACCACGTCAGATTGAGTCCATGCCAATCCAGCCTGAATTGCCGAGACTGCGGCACGTTTTAAATACCCATACCGGTGATCACGATGCGATTCGGATGGAGCACATCAGTAAGAATTTTGGTGGTGTGGCGGCAGTTGATGATGTGTCGTTGACGCTTTCGCCTCACGAAGTGCACGGTCTGATCGGCCCCAACGGCAGTGGCAAGACCACAATGCTTAATTTGTTGTCAGGTTATTACGAACCGACGACGGGATCGATGCTGTATCGCGGCGAGGATTTTGGTAATACGACCGTTCAACAACGTGCCCGAATGGGCATCGCGCGTACCTTTCAAAAACCACGACTGCTTCCAGAACTGACCGTACTTGAAAATGCAATGGTGGGCGCCTGGTCTGAGTCGACCTCTGGTTTTATGGCTAGCGCACTGGCGCTGCCGCATGTTCGCGCAGAGGACAGCGTGTTGCGGGCGCGTGCCGAGGAGTTACTGCATGGCGTGGGCTTGGGCGCTGTGATGCATCGTCGCGCTAACTTACTGGATCACGCACAGCAGAGATTTCTGGAAATCGCGCGCGGGCTGGCGCTTAAACCGCGTTTTATTCTTCTGGATGAACCCGCCGGTGGCTTGACCAGTGTTGAGATCGAGCACCTTGGTTCGGTTATTCGTGCGATTAGCAAGTCGGGTGTTGGTGTATTGCTCGTTGAGCACCATACAGACTTTGTATTCCGCGTCTGCGATAAGGTGACCGCTTTGAATGTGGGCCGCATGATTCAGCATGGCACTTCTGAACAGGTTCGTCACGATCCAGAAGTTATTCGTGTCTATCTGGGAGCATAAATAATGAATGATCATTCTTCCAGACCTGATGAAGTGCTGTTGAGTATACGTGACTTGCATGTTGCTTATGGCAAAGCAGAAGTCGTGCATGGTTTGTCGCTGGATGTTCGGGCCGGAGAGTTTGTCGTCGTGCTCGGTCGCAATGGTGCGGGCAAAAGCACGGTCATGCATGCAATTTCGGGGCTCGTTCCCAAGCGTAGCGGTAGTGTGAGTTTTGGTGGCCAGGATCTGACGCAAGCCAGTGCGAGACAAATCGTTCAGGCGGGAATCATTCAGGTGCTCGAAGGCCATCGTGTCTTTCAAACCTTAACAGTTGAAGACAACTTGATGATTGGCACCTATGCGAAATCACCGCGTGGTGATCGCAGCAAACTTGACGCGGTGTATGAATTGTTTCCAGAGCTTGCGGAGCGCAAACAGCAAATGGCTTCGCGACTCTCTGGCGGGCAGCAACAAATTCTGGCTGTGGCGCAAGGGGTGATTGGCGATCCTAAATTATTAATCCTGGATGAGCCCTCAGCAGGTCTGGCACCGATGGTCGTTGATCGGATTCTGACGGTGGCTTCTGAATTGTGTGCCAAAGGGTTAGCAATTTTGCTGGTTGAACAACTGGTTGAAAAAGCACTCAAACATGCACATTTTGCGTTCTTGATGGAAACCGGCCGCATTGCTGCTGCCGCTTCTTCCACCGAGATCGCTCAGGGTGATTTATTACATAGAGTATTTCTTGGCGGTGGTGAACCGTTGTCTGAATCGGAGAGAAGAGTATGAGCGGGTCAAAAAGATGGGTCAATCGTCCTGAGGGATCGAACTGGGGTGATTTTGGTGAGGACGATCAGCGCGGTCGAATCAATCTGCTGACGCCTGAAAAAATCAAACAAGGGATCGCAGAAGTGAAAGAAGGCATCCCTTTTTGTTTGAGTCTGCCGCTGGATTATCCGGGTGGTAATCTGCTCAATCCTCGCCGCCACCCACCGGTGATTCGTCCGACCTTGCGTAATGGTCGTCCGAATATGAATTACAAATTGTTTAGCGATAACAAAGATCACAGCGATGTCGTGAGTGATGACTTGGTCGTCATGCATTTACAGTATTCAACACAGTGGGACAGTCTGGCACACGTTGGCTCGATGTTTGATGCGAATGGCGATGGTATTCCTGAGGCCGTGTATTACAACGGTTATCGTGCTGGTCAGGATATTCTCGGGCCTGAAGAAGGTAAAGATGCGGGTGTTCCAGAACCTGGCGATCAGAAAACAACTTCTTACGCGACGGCGCTCGGCATCCAGAATATGGCTGAGTCCTGCGTGCAGGGTCGCGGTGTCATGATCGATTTCCATGCGCATTTCGGTAATAAAAAAGTGATCGTTGACTACGATATTTTGATGCGCGTGCTTGAGCAAGATAAAGTTGAGATCGAAAAAGGCGACATGGTCGGACTCCACACTGGCTTTGCCCAGATGTTGCTGGATATGAAGAAAAAACCTGACCTCAGTATTTTGGATAACAGTTGCGCTGCGTTGGATGGACGTGACTCAAAACTGCTGAACTGGATCACGGATAGTGGCTTGGTCGTATTGATGGCCGATAACTATGCGGTGGAAGCGCACCCAGCAAAAAATCATATTGGCTGTTGTGCCACACTACCATTGCATGAGCACTGCCTGTTTAAAAATGGTATCCATCTGGGGGAAATGTTTTACCTCACACCGCTGGCGCAATGGCTGCGTAAAAACGGTCGAAATCGTTTCTTGTTGACGGCACCTCCTTTGCGTCTGCCTGGTGCTGTGGGTTCACCTTCAACTGCCGTCGCTACGGTGTAAAAAATGCGACAGGTTTCTGACAGCAGTGCTGCGCAGAAGGTCTGTCGCATTCTCAAGATACTCTCCACGCCGGTGCCTTTACGTCTGACCGACATCTCAGCCGGCTCGGGCGTGAATAAGGCAACCGCGCTGCGCTTGCTTGAGGAAATGATGGACGAAGGTTTTGTTCATCGTGATCAGTCGACTAAACGATATTCGCTTGGCGATGAGGCCATTACGCTTGGGTTGGCGATGCATGGTCGCGATCATATTCGTGACCGCGCGCGGCCCGCCATGCTGCGTCTGGCAGAGATGTGTGGTGATACGGTATTGCTTTCCACGCGCAGTGGTTGCGAAGCGGTGTGTATTGATCGGGAGTTCGGCACCTTTCCTATTCGCGCGAACTACCTCGATCTTGGTATGCGCAGGCCGCTTGGTGTCGGTGCTGGGAGTATGGCCTTATTGGCCTGGTTACCGGATCAAGAGATCGATGCGGTGCTGCAACTGAATCAAGCCGCCAATGCGCAGAAATACCCTCTGATGACGATCCCTTTGATCAAGGAGGAGGTCGCGCGTTCACGTGAACGAGGCTATTCAATGTTGCTTGAAGTCGTTGTGGCGCAGATGGGAGGATTGGGCGTGCCTATCTTCGGTCGCGATGGAAGACCCTTCGCTGCCTTGAGTGTGGCTGCACTAAAAGATCGCATTGCCGATCGAAAGGAGTTTCTGGTTTCTGCCTTGCAAAAGGTTGCGCATGAACTGGCAAATCACCCTGCATCGAATCAGAGCCCGAACACGGCAAATGAAATTCAAGACATTTAATCATTAAGAATCAAAGGAACTATATGAAAGATACGATCAGAATCGGCTCTGGTTCGGCATGGTGGGGCGATCGCGTTGAGCCTGCAGCATTGAACGCAGAAAAAGGTGATCTGGATTATCTGTGTTTTGAGACCATGGCTGAAGCAACGGTCTCTGCCGCGCAAGTACGCGCGCGCCGCGATCCAAGCTTTCCTGGCTATGACACCTATCTCGATGACAGGATGAAAGCGGTGCTGCCGCATTGCATGAAGCGGGGAACAAAAATTATAAGTAATCAAGGTTGGATCAACCCTGATGCAGCGGCTAAGCGGGTGGTGCAGTTACTTCAGGAAATTGGCTATACAGGCGTCAAAGTTGCTTCCGTGAATGGCAGCCTGATCACTGAGCACGTATTGGAGCTGACCGATAAGATTCTAGAGAATGGACAACCCACTTCAACACTCAGCTCCACGCTGATTTCGGCTGAAGTCTATCAGGGCGCAGAACCTATTGTCGACGCACTTAAGGCTGGGGCGCAGATTGTGATCACTGGCCGCGTGGCGGACCCCTCTATTTTTATGGCGCCGATGATGTATGAGTTCGGTTGGGATCCGCTGGATCACGTCAAATTGGGACAGGGCAACGGACTGGGACATTTGCTTGAGTGCGGTGCACAGGTTACGGGCGGATACTTCGCAGATCCTGGTTTCAAGGATGTGCCTGACCCTTGGAATTTCGGATTTCCAATCGCTGAAGTCAATCGTGATGGCAGTGCGGTGATCACTAAGGTTGCTGGGACCGGTGGGCAGGTCACATTGCAAACGATTAAAGAGCAGATGCTCTACGAGGTACATGATCCTGCGAACTACCTGACGCCCGATGTGGTGGTGGATTTCACTACAGCCCAGATCGAACAGGTCGGACCCGATCGCGTTAAGGTCAGTCATATTGGCGGCAAACCTCGTACCCCTACTTTAAAAGTTTCAATTGGATGTACTGAGGGCTTTATCGGCGAAGATATGTTTTTCTACGCCGGACCGGGTGCGTTGAGGCGAGCACAGATTGCCAAAAAAGTGTTGGAGGAACGGTTCAAAATCGTTAAGTTGCAAGCTGAGGATATGCGTATAGATTACCTGGGTCTGAATGCGATTCATGGTGAGGCAACCCCCGCGGATGCACCAGAGCCCTACGAGATCGCTGTGCGTGTTGCTGCGCGCACCAAGACGCGTGAAGAAGCCGCCAAGGTCGGTCGTGAAATCGATGGCATGGCTGTGTCTGGGATCGCTCACACGGGCAAGCGCGTCCCGCATCAAGACCGTACGCGCGAAGTGATCGGAGTCTGGTCCTCCCTGGTGCCGCGCGAGCGTGTCACGCCCTCAATCAATTATTTTGTGAGCTAAACCATGAAAGTAAAACTTCAGCATGTTGCGCATGCGCGCTCGGGTGATAAGGGCGATACCTCGAATATTTCAGTCTTTGCCTACACGCCAGAGTTGTATACCTTACTCAAAGATCAATTGACTGCAGAGCGCTTCAAAGCGTTTTATGCGGGAGCAATCAAGGGCCCGGTGACGCGTTACGAGGTGGATAACCTGGATGCGATGAATTTCGTCGCGCAAGGAGCCTTGGGCGGTGGGGTGTCGCGCAGCCTCTGTCTTGATAACTATGGCAAAGCTTTATCCGCGGCCGTGCTTGGTTTTGAGATTGAGGTACCGGAGTCATTAAAGGGCCACTTACGTGGTCAGCATCTTTTGTGAAATTTGTATCTTGCTAAGGAGCTGAGCGTGAAAAAGCACACCATATTGATCGCAGGGGCGGGTGGAGTGGTCGGTGCGGCAGCACTCGAGCATTTCGCTTCGTTGCCCGACTGGAATGTTATTGCACTTTCACGTCGTCCCGTGACTTTGCCAGAGGGGGCAAAGCATATCAGTGTGGATTTAACGGATCTTGCCGCTTGTCACCGGGCCGCAGCAGAGTTGTCGCACGTGACGCACATTATGTTCGCGGCATTGTTTGAACTCCCAGACTTGGTTGCCGGCTGGCGAGATCCGAGACAGATGGCTGTCAACGAAGCCATGCTCAGAAATTTACTTGATGCGTTGGAGCCTCAGGCTAAAGGCTTACGTCACATTACGATTATGCAAGGCACAAAAGCCTATGGTGGTCACGTTGAGCCGGCGCCGGTGCCTGCTAAAGAGCGCTGGCCGCGCCATTGGCACGAAAATTTTTACTGGTTGCAAGAGGACTTGATTCGCGAACGACAAAAAAATGCGGCGTGGACGTTTTCAATCCTCCGGCCGCAGATCGTGTTTGGTTACGCGGTATCGAGTCCGATGAATATCATTGGTGCGATTGGTGCGTATGCGGCCGTTATGCGGGAACTTGGGTTGCCGCTGCATTTTCCCGGCGGTGGTAAATATATCAATGGCGCGAGTGATAGCCGCATGATTGCTCAGGCGGCAGAATTCACGGCGACACATGAAATAGCGGCCAATGAAACCTATAACGTTGTTAATGGCGATTCGCTGGTATGGCCTGATATATGGAGTTCCATCGCAGACCGGTTTGGCATGCAGTCAGGTGAGCATGTGCCCTTGTGCATGACTGAAGTCATGCCCGGACATGAATCAATCTGGCAAAAGATCGTTAAAAAGTACGATTTAAAACCCCATACGTTGGCTCAGCTGATTTCCAGTTCCTGGGAGTTTACGGATCGTGCGCTGGGTTTTGGCACGGAGAATCTTGCTGATTCTGTGTTGAGTCCGATTAAGTTGCGTCAACATGGTTTTGCCAATTGCTACGACACAGAAGACTCTTTGCATGACTGGCTGGAATTGATGCAAAAAAATCGTTTAATCCCCCGCTAAGAGAGACACAAGATGTCGGTGATCAAAAAATTTATCAGAACTATTCCCTTGTTGTCCTTGACTGCTTTAGCCGCAGTGATGAGTACGACTACTGCTACGGCTCAGTCCGTTTTTGCAGATCGACCTATCCGTATTGTGGTTCCTTATCCTGCAGGGGGAACGACGGATTTGCTGGCACGTGCTGTCGCACCGAGATTAGGCGAGCGGCTCGGCCGTACCGTCATGGTAGAAAATAAGCCCGGTGCGGGAGGTGTGATTGGTTCGCAGCTGGTCGCTAAATCTCCGCCTGATGGACACACACTGATCTTTGCGAGTATCGCCAGTCACGGAATTATTCCCGCCTTGCAAGTGCCGCCGCCTTACGATCCAGTTAAAGATTTCGCGCCAATCACATTAGTCGCGAGCACGCCTAATGTATTGCTCGCCAATGTCAACTTGCCTGCTAAAGATGTCAAGGAACTGATTGCCTTGGCAAAAGCTAAGCCTGGCACGATCAATTTTGGTTCAACCAGTCATGGTGGGTCTCCTCATATGACGGGCGAGTTGTTTAAAACGATGGCGGGTATCGATATCGTGCACGTCCCGTATAAAGGCGGCTCACCCATGTTGATCGACCTGATGGGTGGGCAGGTTGCAATCGGTATTGATAACTTGCCGTCATCGATGACCTACATTCGCGCAGGTAAAGTCAAAGCGCTCGCCGTCACGACAACCAAACGTTGGCCGGGTGCGCCGGAAATTCCAACCATGATTGAAGCAGGGGTTCCAGGTTATGACGTGTCAGCCTGGTTTGGTTTGCTTGCGCCCGCAGGTACGCCCAAGCCTGTCATTGACGCGCTGAGTACGAATCTGATGGCGATCTTGCGTACCCCTGAAATTACCAAGCAGTTTTTTGAGCTGGGTGCAGAACCTGTAGGGGACACGCCAGCTGAATTCGCGAAATTCATTCAGGAAGAAGGTTTGAAATGGACCAAGGTAGCACGCACCAATAACATTAAGCTTGAGTAGGGCTCATGAATCACGCATATATAACGGGTGTCGGCAATACGTCATTTGGTCGACATGAAGGTCTGGGCACGCTGGATCTGATGGCGCAGGCCGCCAAACAGGCGCTAGCGGATGCAGGGCTTAAACGTTCGGCTATTGATGGGGTGCTCTGTGGCTACTCGACCACGATGCCGCACTTGATGATATCGACGCTTTTTTGCGAGAGATTTTCACTGCGCCCGCAGTATGCCCACGGTATGCAGCTAGGTGGCGCGACAGGCTCTGCAATGCTGATGCTGGCGCGAGAGCTCGTCATTTCCGGGCGTTGTAACAATGTGTTGGTCGTCGCCGGGGAAAACAGACTAAGCGGTCAGACAAGAGACAGCTCCATTCAAACGTTGGCACAAGTCGGTCATGCTGATTTTGAAGTACCTAATGGTGCTTCGGTACCTGCTTATTACGGTTTGATGGCCTCACGTTACATGCACGAGACGGGTGTCACGAACGCGGATTTGGCGGAGTTCGCAGTGTTGATGCGCAATAACGCGATCCAACATCCCGACTCTCATCTCACCACACCCATCACGATTGCCGATGTCTTAGCCTCAAAGCCGATTGCTGAGCCGCTGCATCTAATGGATTGTTGTCCAATTTCTGATGGGGCCATGGCACTGATTGTTTCCTCAGATGCGCGCGGAGGCATCAAAGTGAAAATGGCTGGAGCAGGCCAAGCGCATTTGCATCAGCATTTAACTGCGATGCAGGATGTGATGGACTGTGGCGCCGCACGTGCTTCACGCATTGCGTTTGAACAAGCGGGACTCAAAATTGCCGATATTGATTACCTCGGCATTTATGACTCCTTCACCATCACGTTGCTCATGTTGCTTGAGGAAATTGGATTCGCTGCGCGAGGCGGTGCTGCGAAACGACTTAGAAATGGTGATTTTGGTCAGCATGGAGTTTTACCGCTCAATACGCATGGCGGTTTGTTGTCTTTTGGTCACTGTGGGGTGGCCGGTGGCATGGCACATACTGTCGAGGCTTATCGTCAGTTCACCGATCGGGCAGGTGTGAGACAAGTCAAAACACCTACGCATGCTTTGATTCATGCTGATGGTGGTGTGATGTCGTCCCATGTCAGCTTAATTTTATCGAGGGAGGGATGAGCATCATGACAGCCGATAAAATCCCCGCTGCGCTGGCTCAACCTTACCTTGACGGGTTGGGATCCAAGCAGATTCGTTTTCAGCACTGTGTTGCTTGCGCGCGCGCTCAGACTTTCGCGCATGATGCCTGTCAGTATTGTGGATCCGAACAACTCACATGGAACACCTCAACCGGACGCGGGCGGGTGCATGCCGTGACAATCGTTGCGCGTGCACCCTCAGACTTATTTCGTGCGCTGGCACCTTACACGCTGGTCGTAGTCGAGATGGAGGAAGGCGCCCGGGTCATGGGACATGCGCAGCCTGGTGTGCGGATCGATGACCTGGTCAATGCAACGTATTTTGTTCATCAAGGCCAGACCTTGATACGTTTCGAAAAATAGTGGAACTCTTATGTCTGACCTGCTTGAATCAGCTTTAAATCCTCGTACTGTTGCCATCATTGGTGCGTCTGAAAATATTCACAAGATTGGCGGGCGCCCCATTTTCTACATGCAACGGGGAGGATTTACCGGCACGATTTATCCGATCAATCCTTCACGACAGGAAGTGCAAGGTCTTAAAAGTTACCCCTCACTCGCTTCGTTACCTGAAGTGCCAGAGTTGGTGTTGATTGTTGTTGCAGGTGATAAGGCTGTCGAGGCTGTGCAAGAGTGCGCCGCGACTGGCGTGAAGTCTGTTGTCGTGATCGCCTCTGGTTTCGGTGAGGTCGATGAGGCGGGACGCGCGGTGCAACAACGCATGACTGATGCGGCACGGGCAACAGGGATGCGTATCTACGGACCTAATACACACGGACTCGCAAACTTTGGAACAGGCGCGATTGCTGGTTTCTCGACCATGTTCATTGAGTGTCCGCCCGAGGATGGGCCGGTCGCAGTGTTGAGTCAAAGTGGCGGAATGAGCGCGATGGTGTACGGCTTGCTGCGGCAAAAGGGTATTGGTGTGCGCCATGTTCACGCCACAGGCAACGAGGCCGATGTGACGGTCGCTGAAATGGCTTGGGCGATTGCGCATGATCCGGAAATCAAACTCTTGCTGCTTTACCTTGAAAATGTCGCCAACCCGGAAATACTCGCTCGAACGGCAGAGTATGCCCGTAGCCGCGATCTGCCAATCGTTGCAGTGAAAGCGGGGCGATCGGCAAGCGGTCAGCAAGCAGCCTCCACGCATACCGGTTCAATGGCTAATGAAGATCGCGTTGTCGATGCATTTTTCAAAAAACATGGCATCTTTCGTGTGCGTGATCCCCATGCGCAGGCACTCGCAGCAGAGGCATATCTGAAGGGCTGGCGTCCAGCGGGTAACAAACTCGTTGTGATCAGCAACTCAGGGGCGAGCTGTGTGATGGGGGCAGATGCCGCCGAGGACAATGGTCTGGAGATGGCCAAGCTAAGTAGCACGACACAGCAAGCCGTTGCAAAATCTTTACCAGGCTTTGCGACAACCACGAATCCAATCGATATCACTGCAGCGCTCTTGTCTAACAGCGGTTTATTTAGTGAAGTGCTTCCTGCCGTGGCACAAGATCCCGCAGCCGATATGTTTTTTATCAATATCCCAGTCGCGGGTGCCGGCTATGACGTTGAGGCCTTCGCGCGTGATACGGCGCGTTTCGAGGCGCTGACAGGTAAGCCAGTTGCTGTGGCAGCCTGGCAGGCCACGGTCGCAGAGCCTTTTCGTCAGGGAGGCGTTGCAACCTTTGCAAATGAAGGGGATGCTGTCGGGGTACTTGGTCAGTTGGCTGCACATACTGCGATGTTGAAACAGCCGTTGGTCCATTGGCCCGAGCTTGCTGCGGTTCAGGTTCCAGAAGGCGCTGAGCAGTACTGTGATGAGGCTCAGTCACTGGGTTTACTGTCAACGCACGGCGTGCCCGTTGTCCAACATTTCCTCTGTACAACTGCAGCGCAAGTACGCGCCGCATTTGAAAAGTTGGGTGGACCCGTGGCGCTCAAAGGCTGCGCACCTGAAGTTCCTCATAAAACCGAACTCGGTCTGGTCGCCTTAAACATTACAGACGTGGAACAAGCCGTTCGCGTTTTTGATTCACATATGGCCAAGTTGACTGCTTTATCCGTTAAAAAAGCCGCGGTCATCGTCGCGGCGATGAGTCGTGGCAAACACGAGTTGATGGTGGGCGCCCGTTTTGATCCCGTTTTTGGTCCTGTGGTGTTGGTTGGTGCAGGCGGCAAATATGTTGAAGCGATGAAAGACTATGCAGTCCTCTTGCCTCCTTTTAACCAAGAGCAAGTTGAAGCAGCGTTACGTGGTTTACGTTTGGCTCCCATGATCGATGGGGTGAGGGGGGATTTGCCGATGGATATCTCGGCCTTCTCAAGTATCGCGGTCGCTGTTGGCAAAATCGTGATGGCTGCAGGGACCAAGATTGCCTCTGTTGATTTGAATCCCGTCATGGTTGGCTCTAAGGGTGAAGGCGCCAGGGTGGTCGATGCGCTGCTGGAAAGGGGGAGTGTTCAAAAATTAGAAATTAAATAAGGGTAAACCCTTTATTCCGGTATTTTCCGGCATTTGAATTGACGGTAAGACGCCCCTGCGGCAATATCCATACATCGTGGAATTTTCTTAGGGAGTTACCCAATGCGTCGCACCTTGATCGCTGCCGCTGTTGCAGCTGCAATGTTATTTCCTGCCTTAGGCGTTGCTAAGACTTTTAAATGGGCCAGTCAGGGCGATATCCTGACGCTTGATCCGCATTCGCAGAACGAAGGCCTAAACATCGCGGCCAACCTCTGGGTCTACGATCCACTGGTGCGTTACAACGAAAAATTTGAAATCAGCCCTGCGCTCGCCACTTCATGGGAGCAGATCAATCCATCGCTCTGGCGTTTCAAGTTGCGCGAGGGTGTGAAATTTCATGATGGCACTCCTTTTACTGCGGATGATGTGGTGTTTTCGATTCAACGTGCGATGGCGCCTTCATCGCAGTTCAAATCCTATACTGCGGGTATCAAGGAAGCTAAAGCCATCGACCCATTGACGGTCGAAATCTCGACCAACGGCCCAAACCCGGTCTTGCTGCGCCAGCTCCCCGTACTTGGAATGATGAGTAAGGCCTGGTCTGAGAAAAATGGCACGATGACGCCACAGGATTTCAACAAGAAAGAAGAGAGCTACTCGGCGCGTAACGCGATGGGAACAGGTCCTTACAAGTTGAAATCACGTGAAGTCGATATCAAAACTGTTTATGTCGAAAATACTGACTGGTGGGGTAAGCC
>CANCRX010000074.1 GCA_947380655.1 Alcaligenaceae bacterium
TTAAATAAAAAAATAAGGGTGGCAATTATTAGCATTCGCATGCTGAGACTATAACTGACTCACTCCACTCGCAAGCCCACAAAAGCAAAAACCCCAGCGCGAACGCAGGGGTTTTTTCAGTTTCAGATGGTGGCCCGGGGCGGAATCGAACCACCGACACAAGGATTTTCAATCCTCTGCTCTACCGACTGAGCTACCAGGCCATCTGAGGGCGAAATAGTACACCAAAAGTTAACTCTCTGCTTGGACTCACCCGATGAAGGCAATCTCACAGCCTATAATAGGGATATTCCCTCAAAGCAGTCTGTATAGATATGACGGTTAGTGTCCTCGCACTTGGCTTGAATCACGTCTCCGCACCCGTGGCGGTGCGAGAGCGTGTTTCCCTGCCCGAGGATCTCGTTCAGCCCGCATTAACTGCATTGCGCACCGCATTTGGCGGCGCAGTGAAAGAGGCCGCCATTCTGTCCACCTGTAATCGCACCGAGCTCTATTGCGCTGCAGAGCCGCAGGTTGCTGAGCAATTACCGGCATGGCTGGCAGACTTTAATCAGATCGAGCCAGGTGTGCTCAAGCCTCATGTATACCTTCATGGTCGAGATGAGGCGGTCAGACATGCATTTCGTGTCGCCAGCGGTTTGGACTCCATGGTGGTCGGAGAAACCCAGATTCTCGGGCAGATGAAAGATGCGGTGCGTGCAGCAGAGGAGGCTGGTGCACTTGGGACGCTGTTGCATCAGCTGTTTCAACGTACTTTTTCCGTTGCAAAAGAGGTTCGTTCGACAACAGCAATTGGAGCGCAGTCTGTATCCTTAGCCGCAGCAGCCGTTCGTCTGGCTGAGCGAGTCTTTGGCGACCTGCGCGAATGTAAAGTCCTGTTTATCGGCGCGGGTGAAATGATTGAGCTGTGTGCCACGCACTTTGCGGCACAGCAGCCTGCTTCGATTGTTGTGGCCAACCGAACCATTGAGCGTGCCGAGACATTAGCAACAAAATTCACAGCGACAACGATGCGTTTGGGTGACCTGCCTGAGCGCTTGGCTGAATTCGATGTTGTCGTGTCCTGTACCGCAAGCTCCTTGCCCATCTTGGGTCTAGGAATGGTCGAGCGGGCAACGCGTCAGCGACGTCGCAAGCCCATGGTCATGGTTGATCTGGCTGTGCCGCGCGATATCGAGCCAGAGGTTGCGCGTCTCGATGACGTATATCTCTATTCAGTAGATGATTTAGGTGTTGTTGTTCAGTCCGGAACGGAGGCGCGTCTAGCCGCGGTCGTTGAGGCTGAGGCCATCATTGATGCACGCGTCAATAATTTCATGCACTGGATGCAGGTTCGTGCAAACGTCCCGGTAATACGAGATTTGCAAGCAACTGCGCAAGCCGTCCAGGCGCAGGAGCTCGAACGCGCACGCAAAATGTTAGCCCGTGGTGACTCTCCAGAAAAGGTGCTGGAACAGTTAGCGAATGGTCTAACACAAAAGTACTTGCATGGAACATTGGCCGCACTCAATCAGAGTGAAGAAACCGATCGGCAGCAATTGCTGAGCTGGTTACCACGCATTTTCCCCTCGGGACGCGACCGCCGTTAGCGTTGCTCGCCTGCTGTATTGCCTGGCGCCAGACGCTTGGGCATTGCAAATCCTGATCCGAACCACATAATTAATTTAGATATCCCTATGAAATCTTCGATGCGTGCCCGTCTGGAACATCTTTCTCGTCGACTGGTTGAGCTGGATGCGATGTTGGCTGAACCAGATGCTGCTAACGATATGGGTCAGTTTCGTAAGCTCTCGCGTGAGCGTGCAGAAATTGAGCCGGTGGTTAACGCCTTTGCTGCCTTTGAATCAGCCGAGTCTGATTTGGAAGGCGCGCGCCACATGCTGGATGACCCCGAAATGAAGGCGATGGCACTTGAGGAGATCGACGATTGCAAATCGCGTATTGAATCGCTCGAAACTGAATTGCAGTTGCAATTACTGCCCAAAGACCCTGACGATGGGCGCAGTGTATTTCTAGAAATTCGCGCAGGTACGGGCGGAGACGAAAGCGCTTTGTTTTCGGGTGATTTGCTGAGGATGTACTCGCGTTATGCGGAACAAAAAGGCTGGAAGGTCGAGCTCATGTCCGAGAGCCCTTCAGAGCTAGGTGGCTACCGTGAGGTGATTGTCAGACTGGATGGTGAGGGTGTGTATGGCAGACTGAAATTCGAGTCTGGCGCACACCGCGTTCAGCGTGTGCCTGCAACAGAAACGCAGGGACGTATCCATACCTCTGCTTGCACGGTTGCGGTGATGCCCGAGGCCGATGCAGCAACTGAAATCGTCATCAATCCGAGTGAGTTGCGCATTGATACATTCCGCGCCAGCGGTGCGGGTGGTCAACACATTAACAAAACAGACTCCGCAGTTCGTATAACGCACTT
This sequence comes from Alcaligenaceae bacterium, assembly GCA_947380655.1. Lineage (GTDB taxonomy): Bacteria > Pseudomonadota > Gammaproteobacteria > Burkholderiales > Burkholderiaceae_B > Zwartia. The sequence goes on from CANCRX010000074.1 coordinate 2,423, forward strand.
GCCTACAGGTTTAGTGGTGGAGTGTCAGGATGATCGATCGCAGCATCGCAATAAGGATAAGGCGATGCAGGTACTCGCCGCTCGACTCAAAGATAAAGTCCTCAGAGAGCGTCACGATAAAGAGGCTGCCGAGCGTAAGAGTCTGGTGGGCTCAGGTGATCGCTCTGAGCGGATCCGTACTTACAATTTCCCTCAGGGTCGGCTGACCGATCACCGCATCAACCTTACTCTCTACAAGCTTGCCAATATTATGGAAGGCGATTTGGAGGAGGTCACCGGTGCACTGATCGCTGAGCATCAGGCTGAGCTGTTGGCTGCTCTGGGTGATAACGTTTAATGCAGACGCCTCAGTCACTAATTCAAATCTGTGGTTTGCCTCGATTAGAGGCCAGGATGCTGCTTGAGCATGTTTTACAAAAACCGCGTGCCTGGCTGTTGGCGCATGATACGGATGAAATTGATCCGCAGGCTGCAGCTCAGTTTTTGACCCTTTGCGCCGAACGCCGGCAAGGTAAACCGATGGCCCAGTTGATCGGTTATCGGGAGTTTATGCAGTACCGGTTTCTGGTTACGCCTGATGTGTTGATCCCTCGACCTGAGACTGAATTATTGGTTGAGGTCGCTTTGAAGTCGATCGAGCAGACTTCAAACCCTGCCATTCTTGATCTCGGAACAGGTAGTGGGGCTGTGGCAATTAGTCTGGCTTTGTTGCGGCCGGATGCTTTGGTCGTCGCTACAGATTTAAGTATCCCAGCGCTGAGCGTGGCGCAGCAAAATGCCCAAGCTTTAGGTGCACGGATCCAATGGTGGCAAGGAAGCTGGTATGAAGCCCTACCACCAGAGGGGCGATTCGATCTGATCGTATCCAACCCGCCTTATATTGCATCAGGTGATCCGCACCTGAGCCAGGGCGACTTGCGGTTTGAGCCAAGAGCAGCCTTGACAGATGGTGCCGATGGTTTGTCTGCGATTCGTCTGATCGTTAGGGGCGCCAGAGCACACCTTAAGGCTGGTGGGCAACTTTGGCTCGAACACGGTTACGATCAGGCCGAGGCAGTACATAAATTATTATCGGACCAGGGATTTTCTGGTGTGCGCAGTTTGCAGGATTTAGCAGGTATCGCCCGAGTGACGGGCGGAGCTTTATAATTTCAATTAATTTACTTTCCGAGCAAGGGACATCATGAGCGACGTTCAGACATTTATCCGTGAAACAGTGACCAATAACCCCGTCGTTTTGTTCATGAAGGGCACAGCGCAGGGCCCACAGTGTGGTTTTTCGGCACGTGCAATCCAGATCCTCAAAGGCTGTGGCGTAACCAAACTCGTCACCGTGAATGTGCTCGAAGACGAAGAAGTCCGCAGCGCCATCAAAACCTATTCACAGTGGCCAACGATCCCTCAGTTGTACGTGGCTGGTGAATTTATCGGCGGCTCAGACATCATGACAGAGATGGACCAGAGCGGCGAACTCAAGCAGGCTTTGGTTGCAGCAGGCGCAACAGAATAATTGCTATGCAGCGTAGTGCCTAAAAGAGCAGGTTCAGTGTTTCTGAATCTGTTCTTTTATTGCTGTCTTCAGTACTTTACCCACTGACGATTTGGGTAGCTGCTCGAAAAAATGAATATGTTTGGGGGTTTGGACTGAACCCAGGGCATTTTTTACATATGCCATCAGGGCGTCCGGATCCTTGCTGAACCCTGGGCGCAGATGCACGGCGGCCTGCACGGCCTCTCCCCATTTCTCATCTGGTACACCAAACACCGAGCATTCATACACGGAAGGGTGCTGCGCGAGTGCGTTTTCCACATCGGTTGGATAGACATTAAATCCGCCAGTGATAATCACATCGCGAATCCTGTCTTTTAAAAATAGATATCCTCGCTCATCAACGAGTCCCACATCGCCTGTGTGCAGCCATCCATCAATGATTGTTTCGGCTGTTTTTTCTGGCAGGCGCCAGTAACCCTTCATCACCAGATCGCCTCGCACGACAACCTCGCCTATTTCATTCATAGGTAAAAGACTGCCATCTTTCGCCATAATGCCCAGGTCGGTGAGCCAGGTACAGCGACCGACTGAGCCTTTGTTCAGAGGGTCGCCAAGCTCGCTTGGACGCATCATCGTAACAATTTGAGGGGCTTCGGTTTGACCGTAGGTTGTGCCAACCACAGGGCCAAAAAAATCTCTAACCTGCTCAACTTTTTCAGCCGGCATTGGAGCGCCGCCATAAATCAGATTTCGTAAGTGTGAAAAGTCTGACCGGGTCACTCCGGGATATGCCATCACCATATAAATCAGGGTAGGGGGCATGAAACTCATGGTGCCACCCTGGTCTCGAAACGCAGTAATGATTGAGCCAGGATCTGTTTTGTCGAGAAACAGGAGCCTTGCTCCCTGAGCAAGCAAAGGCATGATGTACGTAGATGTGCCGTGTGTCACCGGTGCGGTGACAACATAGCAGTCCTCTGCTGTGATTTGCCAGCCACTGATTTGGTTAATGATGCCAGCAGTCCAGGCCCGGTAAGGTTGCATCACGCCTTTGGGGGCACCTGTGGTGCCTCCCGTGAATTTAATAGCTTGTATCGCGTCTTCGCCAGAGGTGATCGGAGCGGGATTCTGACCGGTGTATTGGTTGATAAGCTGATTGATACTTGTCGGACTTCCCGCCTCACCAAACTGTAATGTGTGGTGGGTCGTATCACCTGTTAGTAAGGCGCCCACTTCATCTGTCATCACAATTGAGGGTTCTGTTGCGCCCAGAATACGTTCAATTTCTGGGCGTGTGCTGCGTGCATTGAGGGGCACCCAGATCTTTCCAGCTGCCAGGGTTGCCAAAATCCCCATCGCATGATCGGTGGTGTTCGCTGCGCAAATACCAACACGGCTTTGGGGTGTTGGATCAAGTGATTGCAAGGCCGCAGCGAGTGAGGCGACACGCGTCGCAAGCTCACGATAAGTAATGCTCCCGGCACTCGATTGCAGCGCGCAGCGCTCAGGATGTAGTTTCGCAGCGCGGTAAAAAAAGTCAATCGGATACATATTGAGTCTCTTGTTTAATCGACTTTGATGCCGGTTGTGTTGATGACTTTACGCCAGCGAGCGATTTCACCTTGGGTAAAGGCATCAAATTGCTGAGGCGAGTTGGGCGCTGCGGGGGATACGAAACCCGCGTCTACGTAGGTTTCACGCATTGCAGGATCATTCAAGGCCCTGTTCAGTTCATTATTAAGCTTGTCAATAATGGGTTGAGGTGTACCCGCACGTGCAAACAAGCCAAACCACGACATCACTGCAAAGCCAGGTAAGCCCGCCTGGGACAGTGTTGGCAAATCTTTCGCAATGATGACGCGCTCGGGTGAAGTTACACCAAGGGCTCGCAATTTTCCAGATTTGATATGAGGTAAGGCCGAGGGCAAATTATCAAACATCGAGTCAACCTGGCCTCCCATTAGATCTGCCACAGCAGGACCGCTACCTTTATAGGGGACATGCAAAATATTTGTGTTTGTTTCAATTTTGAACAGCTCGCAGGAGAGATGGATTGAAGATCCGCTCCCTGCTGAGGCGCACGTTAACTTGCCAGGATTGGTTCTTGCGTAGGCGATGTATTCAGTCACCGAATTGATAGGTAATTTTGGGTTGATGACCAACACGTTTGGAACTGAAGCTAGTAATCCAATCGGGGTGAAGTCCTGAAGGATGTCGTAGTTAAGTTTTGTATAAAGCGTGCGGTTAATTGCGTTAGCGATGGTGCCGACATACAGCGTGTAGCCATCGGGCTTGGTGCGTGCTACGTATTCGGCACCAATGTTGCTATTGGCCCCGGCTCTATTCTCGACAATAAAACTTTGTCCCGTTTGTTCTGAAAGCGCTTTGGCTGCGAGACGCGTGACCCGATCGGTTGCGCCGCCTGCAGGGTAGCCAAGCACGATAGTGACTGGTTTGTCTGGATAGCTGGCAGTCGGAGCTTGAGCCTGTGTTGGACTCGCTGTTGCAACTAAAAAAGTGGCTGCGACAGAAACCATTAGTCCTGTTGCACGTATTTTGAGTGCTGATATTTTTTTCACTTTAGTCTCCTACCCTGATTGATTGTTCAATCTTATCTAGTCCAGGCGACGCACGATGCATGAAACCCAGAGCTTTACATTAACCCAAGTATGCCTGCTTAATCGCATCCTTCATCAAGAACAACCGGATCAAAGGCTTTATCGCCATCAGCATTGGGTACACCCGTTGGCTTCAGTCCTGCGAAATCGAACAGATTCCTGTCCATCAAGTGCGAAGGTGCGATGTTTGCGAGAGCTTTAAATGTATTCCATGCACGACGTGGATCTTTTTTATCCCACTCAGCCAGCATACGACCAATTTCCTGGCGTTTGAGATTTTCTTGCGACCCGCAGAGGTTGCACGGAATGATTGGAAATTGTTTCCAGTCGGAATACGCGATTAGATCTGATTCAGGGATATAGGCTAGAGGGCGGATCACCGTGTTGCGACCATCATCCGAGACAAGTTTAGGCGGCATGGTTTTCATTTTTGCCCCATAAAACAAGTTTAAAAAGAACGTTGCCAATATGTCGTCACGGTGGTGGCCTAATGCGATTTTTGTAGCGCCCAACTCTCCCGCGACACGATATAGCACCCCGCGCCGGAGTCTGGAGCAAAGCGAACAAGTGGTTTTGCCTTCAGGAATCAGTCGTTTGACGATTGAGTACGTGTCTTCGGTTTCTATATGAAAAGGTATGCCCAGATTAGTCAGGTAGTTAGGGAGGACTTCGGCTGGGAAGCCAGGCTGTTTTTGATCCAGATTGACTGCGATAATTTCAAAATCGATTGGTGCGCGACTTTTGAGCGTCATCAAAATATCGAGCATGCTGTAGGAGTCTTTCCCGCCCGATAGGCACACCATCACGCGGTCACCTTGTTCGATCATGTTGTAGTCGCCGATGGCACGACCCGCCTCGCGCATGATGCGTTTAGACAGCTTATTCAAATCGATGCGTTCTTTTTCCGTTTTTCGCGGCATAAATGTCAGAGTGGATTCCATATCAATAACCCGATTCTTTTAGATATTGGGTGACCGCTTTCTGGTCGCCAGAAAAAATAATTCGCGAGGCTTTGCCCTCTCGCTGATGCTCATACATTGGGTCGTAATATTCCGTCAGCAGTGGACGAATCCAGTCGCGGTGCGCCTCAATCTTGCCAGTCATTTTTTGTGTGTCGAGCGCATGCTGCATGGAATTTTCAAGACGCGTATGACGCTCACCACCCAGTCTTTTGTAGAGATTTTTCAAGCTCTCCAATAGCCGAATAGAAAACGCTTCAAACCCTGCTTCCTCTCCGAGCAAGGTTTTGAATTGGGCGCCGAGGTCTTCGACGTAGTCGTGCAAAATGCGTTCAACGCGAGATTCAGTTGGTTCCTCTACCCAGACTACAGGGCTGGCTAGCATTTTGTCTCGCATGGAAATAGGCAGTGCGCATTTGCCGATGAGACGTGATTCATCCTCTAGGGCGATTTTCGTAACGCCTTTTGTATTTAAGCGGAGTAACTCAATAGCCAGTCGATTGTCAAAATCAATTTGTACGGGCTGATCTGTTGCATGTTTACCAAAGCTTGAGCCGCGGTGATGTGCGAGCTTTTCGAGATCGATAGCAGCGGTCAGTTCTTTCATCACGACGGTTTTGCCGCTGCCTGTGAATCCCGCGACCAACACGAATGATGAGGAGGCTATGTTTAACTCAAGCGACTCAAGCAGAAAACTGCGCATCGCTTTATAGCCGCCAACAATTCGCGGGTATTGAATGCCTGCTTCAGCGAGCCATTGTTGAGAGATTCTTGAGCGTAAGCCACCCCGAAAACAATATAGATAACCTTGTGGGTTTGCTTTGGCAAATTCAACCCATTTTGCAATGCGTGATTGCTTGATATCCCCTGCTACAAGTTCATGCCCCAGCTCAATTGCCGCATCCTGTCCTTTTTGTTTGTATTGCAAACCAACACGATGACGTTCATCATCATTCATGAGGGGTAAATTAATTACGTTAGGAAACGCGCCTTGAGCAAACTCGACCGGTGCACGAACATCGAGCAAAGGGGTGTCTGACAGTAATACGGATAAGTAGTCTTGGGTATCTGGACGCATGTTGATTAGTTGTTGATAGCTGTCAGTATGCATTCGTTCTGCGCGGGAGTGGCCAGAGTGAGTTCGAATGCGCGTAGCTCATCACGCCGGAAAATGTGGATAGTGACACGATCTCCTGGCGCATAGCGGCTAACTAGGGTGTCAAGCGTGTTGGTGTTGCTGTCGATTTTGATGCCATCCAATGCGACCAGTATGTCCATAGCGGCTAAGCCCGCGGTATGCGCCGCACCATGTTCAAAAACCGTGGCCAGAACCAGTTGCTCTCCTTGTTTACGCGTACGAACTTCAAGTGAGGGTTTGTTGTTTGCAGCTTTCCAACTTAATTCAATATTCTGATTGCGTAAAAGAGATTTCAATCCAACATCATGGGTGCCGTAAGCCCACTGTGAGATTTGATTCGATACATTAATGCCCGTTGCTTCGTATACAAGCTTGGCAAAGCCATTCTCCGAAAGGCCTTGCGCATTACCAGTATAAAAATCGCGGCCGAAACGCTGCCACATGCATCGCATTACATCGTCCAGGCTGTAACGCTCGCCGGATTCCTGACGAATGGTTAGATCCAGTCCAAGCGCAATCATGGCGCCTTTTGTGTAGTAGCTGATCAGCGAGTTAGGTGAGTTTTCATCCTGCTTGTAGTAGCGAGTCCACGCATCGAAAGAGCTTTCTGAAACAGATTGTTTATGCCTGCCTGGCGTATTCATGACGCTGCTGATCTGTTTGCCAAGTATTTTGAGATACTCACTGCGATTGATTACGCCACTACGCAACAGCATCAGATCGTCGTAATAGGACGTGAAACCCTCAAAAATCCAGAGCAGTCGAGTATGGTTTTCGCGTGACAGATCGTATGGTGCGAATGCTGCTGGCTTGATACGTTTTACATTCCAGGTGTGAAAGTATTCGTGACTCACTAGACCCAGATAAGTTTGATAGCCTTCCGGTGCTTCTGCTTGCCCTGTAGTGGGTAAATCTCTGCGAGAGGCGACCAGCGCGGTTGAGGCGCGATGTTCTAGACCTCCGTAGTCATTGCCGGTGACCATAGTCATAAATACATAGCGCGATGAACTGTCTAAAAATGGTGCGCGTGCTGAATGAGGTTCAAAGAGTCTGATTTGTGACTCACAAATACGTTTGACGTCGTCTCTGATCCGTTTGATATCCAGGTTAGGGATGTGGCCTGTAAATACGAGCTCATGTTCAGCGTCACAAACATTGAATTTAATGACTTGAGGCGTGCCCATTTCAACTGGATGGTCAATCAATGCATCGTAATTTTCAGCACGATAGTTGCCAAAGCCGTGACGAGATGCGGCTAATCGTGACTTGGATGATTCCGGCAGGCTGGTGTGAACAGTCCAGCGGACAGGTTTAGGTGGCGCGATCAGGGTGAGTTCACACGGTAAATGTTCCTGACCATGGACACGTAAAAAAACACTTGTTCCATTGAAAAAACCATGTGATTCATCCAGGTGCGCACCCCGCACAGAGAGATCCCAGGCATAGACGATCGTGGTGACTTTTAAAGGACCTGAACACGCGGAGGCGCGCCAGCTATGGTTGCCTGTTTTGGTCAGGTCAACAGAATGATTCCCGCTTTTTGCTGAAATACTTTCGATTTGGCGCGAAAAATCCCGTATCAGGTAGCTTCCTGGTATCCAGGCGGGCAGGGAAAAAAGTTGCCCTGATTTAGCAGGTTCTGCGACACTAACCGTCACGCGAAAGCGGTGCCCGGCTAAATCGAAGGGCTCAACGCTGTAAAGTATAGGTTTGCTGTTCATGACGCTATCTTATTTCACAAATTAAAGGAGACATCCGTGAGCGAACCCCTCGTACTGGTTGAGACCCGTGGTCGAGTTGGACTTTTGACCCTGAATCGCCCTAAAGCACTCAATGCGCTGAATGATGCCTTGATGGACGAACTTGGTGCTGCATTATTGGCCTTTGATGCCAGTGATGATATCGGTTGTATCGTGATCACGGGGAGCGAAAAGGCTTTCGCAGCTGGTGCGGACATCGGCGCTATGAAAGACTGGACGTTCATGGACGTCTATAAAACTGAATACATCACCCGGAATTGGGAAACGCTGCGCAAAATAAGAAAACCGGTGATTGCTGCTGTAGCGGGATATGCGTTGGGTGGTGGCTGTGAACTTGCCATGATGTGCGATTTTATTATTGCAGCTGATACCGCTAAGTTTGGACAGCCCGAAATCAAACTGGGTGCAATTCCTGGTGCAGGTGGCACGCAGCGTTTACCGCGTGCGGTCGGTAAATCAAAGGCAATGGATATGGCATTGACTGCCCGGATGATGGACGCGGCTGAGGCCGAACGAGCCAGTCTGGTTTCTCGTGTTGTCAGTGCAGAAAGACTGCTTGATGAGGCGATAGAAGCCGCAACAGTTATTTCTGCGATGTCATTGCCGATTGCGATTATGGCTAAAGAGTCTGTGAATAGAGCTTTTGAGTCTTCTTTGAACGAGGGCATACACTTTGAACGTCGCTTATTCCATGCTTGTTTTGCGACAGAAGATCAAAAAGAAGGCATGGCGGCCTTCGTTGAAAAGCGTAAGCCAAATTTCAAGCACTGTTAAGAAGATATAAAACTTAATTTAGTCATAAAACTGTAGTGCCGACCGATTAAATTATGGTGGCACTACAGTTGCGCTGTAATAGAAAAAACAGCTATACTTGATAGGTTTCCCGAAATCAATATCGGAAAACAACAGTAAAAAGTAAGGAAAACCCTAGTTTTTAATGCTTGCAATGACAAGGGTTTGCACTGAGAGAAATTGTAATAAGAGTAAAAAGAGCGTGCGTTGAGCGCGATGTTTAAGTGGGGTATTTGTGGTGCTAGATAGTCCTGTCGTCTTAACGGATGATGACCGCGCCAGAATTAACTCACGCGCCCGTCGGGAGCTAGTGCAGATAGTCTTGGCACAGGCTTTGATGGGGCTGGTAGTTGTGGTGCTTGCCTGGATGTTTTTCGGTGCGAACGCGGCACTCTCAGCTTTAGCAGGCGCGGGTTGCTATTTTGTACCGAATTTATTGTTTGCACTAAGGTTGTTGTTAGCCTCGCATCGTCCTGGTGGATCAGGCCCGGTATTTTTTATATTCGGTGAGATGTTGAAGATCGGCGCAACGGTTGGTTTGTTATGGCTTGTGGCTCGTGTGGGTGGTGATCAGGTTCAGTGGTTGGCATTATTGGCTGGACTGGTTGCAGTGCTCAAGGGTTACGTGCTGATGCTGGCGTTTGGGGGATCCCGGGTGCAGCGTGCAGTTTGAATGAATGATGCGGGCCCCATTAGTATTTGTGGCCCGTTAGTTTGAGTAGAATTTAAGTAGAGATGCGCAGCGTAAAGCTGCTTCCGGTCAAGATTCATAGTTGAGATTATTTATGTCTGCTGACAGCGACGTATCGCCCCAGGCCTCCTACATTCAGCACCATTTGGTGCATTACAACAACATCGGCGAAAAGCAGGGGTTGATTGCTGACTTTAGCGTCATCAATTACGACTCGGTATTTTGGTCAATACTGACTGGCGTTGTTGCGGTGCTGGTGATGTGGTTAGCTGCACGTCGCGCTACGGCGGGCGTTCCTGGTCGTTTCCAGAGTTTTGTGGAAATGCTCGTGGATATGGTTGAAGAGCAGGCACGCAGCATTGTCCCAAGCGAAGTCACACGTAAATTCGTCTCTCCGCTGGCTTTGACCGTGTTCGTATGGATTGTGCTGATGAATGCGCTGGATTTGGTTCCAGTAGATTTGCCGCACGTAGTTTTTCATTCTTTAGGTTTTGGACATCATGTTGACGATGCCCTTTACTACCATCGTATTCTTCCTACCGCTGATTTGAACGTGCCTATGGGCATGTCGATGGGCGTGCTTTTGTTGATGCTCTACTACAGCATAAAAATCAAACATCCTGGTGGCTTTGTCAAGGAGCTGTTCACAGCGCCGTTTCATGCCCATGGTTTTGCTGCGATTTGTTTGGCTCCAGCCAACTTCCTGCTGAATCTTGTTGAATTCGCAGCTAAGTCAGTTTCACTTGGTATGCGGTTATTCGGCAACATGTTTGCTGGCGAACTGGTTTTCATGCTGATCGCACTGCTTGGTGGTGCTTGGACCGGTTGGAACGCAATGAGTATCGGTCTTGGAGTGGGTCATATTCTGGCAGGGTCAATTTGGGCGCTGTTCCATATTTTGATCGTGTTGTTACAAGCTTTTATTTTCATGATGCTCACTCTGGTTTACATCGGACAGGCTCACGAAGGTCATTAATACTGGCCTGCTTCTCTCACAAAGAGAGGTGGGGGGTAGTTAGATTTACAGCAGTGCATGTTATTTGAATTGTGTTTTGAATTCGTTTTTTGATTTTTTGATTTTTTTAATTTTTTTATATCTACATAGATACTAATCAAGGAGTTGTCATGACTAACGTCGCTTTCGTAGCTCTCGCTTGCGCATTTATTATCGGCCTCGGTGCTGTCGGTGCCTGCATCGGTATTGGCATGATGGGTGGCAAGTACCTCGAAGCTTCAGCACGTCAGCCTGAGCTGATGAATGCACTGCAGACCAAAATGTTTTTGTTGGCTGGTCTGATCGACGCTGCGTTCCTGATCGGCGTGGGTATTGCAATGTTGTTTGCTTTCGCAAACCCATTCAAGTAAATCGATTGAAAGTTCAATCCAATATTTGGATTGAGTGAACACGCTGCTGCCAAATTTTCTGGCAGCAAATTGATCCAGCCCTGACTGACATAAAGTCGTTGGGGCATAAGATGTAATAGGGAAACGACCGTGAATCTGAACGCGACGATCTTTTTCCAGATGATCGTGTTCTTTGTCTTAGGTTGGGTCACGATGAAATTCGTGTGGCCACCACTGACAAAGGCAATTGACGAGCGACGCCAAAAAATCGCCGATGGATTAGCTTCTGCTGAAAAAGGCAAAGCTGATCTGGCGCAGGCACAAGCTCGCATCAGTTTGATCGAGGCATCTGCAAAATCCGATCTGCATGCACGCATGACAGACGCAGAAAAACACGCAGCTCAAATCATCGAGCAAGCACGTGCCGAAGGCGAATCCGAGCGCGCCCGCATTGTTGCGCAGGCTAAGCAAGACGCCGCGCAAGAAGTGCAACGTGCACGAGATGCTTTGCGCAATGACGTAGCCGACTTGGCTGTCAAAGGTGCAGAGCAGATCCTTAAGCGCGAAGTTAATCCGCAAGCCCACGCCGAGTTGCTTTCGCAACTTAAGGCACAGCTTTAATCCCCGGGGTCGACATGGCAGAACTTTCTACCGTTGCCCGTCCGTACGCTGAGGCTCTTTTTGCTGCAGCGCGCGATGACAAGGCTGGCCTCGCAGCATGGGCCGATCAGGTGCAGCGTCTGGCTGACGTGGCGTCGGTTGAATCTGTGCGCGAAGCGATGATGGACCCACGCCTTGAAGATGCGCAGCGTATCAGCGTATTTTTGAGTCTCGTGCAGCCTGCCGTCGAACAGCCATTGCAAAATTTTGTGATGTTGCTTGTGAGTAATGATCGTTTACTGTTGCTCACACACATTGCAGAACAGTTTCGTGCCCTCAAGGACGCAGCAGAAGGCGTAGCGCAAGCAAATATTACTAGCGCATTCCCGATGTCCGACGCCCAGGTGTCCGAGCTGATCACTTTGCTCGAACCCAAATTCGGCCTTAAGCTCAAGCCCCACGTAACCGTAGATACCTCCTTGATTGGTGGTGTGCGCGTGCTCGTGGGTGATCACGTACTCGACACATCCGTGCAAGCCCAGTTGGTACGCATGCGCGACACAATGGCGGCGTAACGCCAGTCAAAAGATTCCAGGAGTCTGAACATGCAACTCAATCCGTCAGAGATTAGCGAACTACTAAA
>CANCRX010000075.1 GCA_947380655.1 Alcaligenaceae bacterium
AAAAGCAAAGCGCCACTAACGCGGTGCAAAATTGACACCTTACCGGCCATAGGCAGACGGTAATTCATCAAGTCAACTGGACTGATGTTGCGAAACTGAGGACGCGGCTTTGGGGCTGTGTCAGACATAACGACCTCGAAAAAACAACGATGGACTAGGGATAAACACTATATTTTCGCCTATATGAAGGTTTGCTTCAAATCGACTGAAAACTTAACTAAAGCTTAACTACCAATTAACTAAAAATTAATTAAAACTCACTAAAACAACTTAGTTTGCTTCTAACATGCACTTAAGTAATACAACTGAACATTAAACCAATTCGCCACGCAATCCCAATTAATTCAAGCTATTGCGGTAATAGTAAGAATCTGTCAGGTAGTAACCGGTGCGCAATTCTACCGGACGGTCAGCGTAGGTATAAGAAATCCTGTCGGCACGCAGTAGAGGCGTTTCGGGCGCAACATGCAACAAGCCGGTGATTTCGGCATCAGCCAACACCGCACGCAGCTTTTCCTCTGCCCGCACCATACTCACGCCGAATTCCGTTTCGAATAATGCATAAAGCGGCCCGACATACTCACCCAGCAATTCCGCAGTCAGGCCTTTAAAAAGACCGCCCGGTAGATAAATATCATCCACAACGGTTGGCACACCAGAGAAAGAAATCAAGCGGCGAATCGCAACAACCGGATCGCCTGATTTGAGCTCCAGACTGCGCGCGACCTCTGCATTCGCCCGGATGCGACGGCAATCAAGAATACTGCTCTCCGCCGGCTGAGGTTCACCTTCGTTCGGGGCGAGACGCAAAAAACGAAAGCGCACACGCGCCTCATGGTGGGTCGAGACAAAGGTGCCCTTACCTTGGCGACGCATCAGTAAATGTTCTGCGGCCAACTCATCAACCGCTTTGCGCACGGTACCCTGGCTCACCTGAAAACGCGCCGCAAGCTCGATCTCGCTCGGGATGGCCTCACCAGGTTTCCACTCACCCTGATCAAGAGACTGTAACAACAACGCCTTAATCTGCTGATACAGCGGACTAAACGCAGCAAGCCCCACACTGCGGGGGGCCGCTTGGACACCAGGCTGTGCGGAATCAGTCATGTTGTTGGACAAGGGATGAGTACATGCCTACATTGTGACACAGCTGACCTCACAAGTCCACAGCTCTTATGTCTTATATAAGATATAAGATTGGTTGACGCAGCGCAATATTTCAACTAGCATCCCGATCAGAATCTTTACCCGACCGATTCCGTGTTTTTTACGGGTCGAACGGGTCAAAAACGCTAAACTTGAAGTTTGAATTTTTAAATCAGTCCTTTCGGAGATTGTTATGTCAAAACCCGCCATGCGAGTTGCTGTCACCGGTGCAGCAGGTCAGATCGGTTACGCCCTGTTGTTTCGTATTGCTTCGGGCGAAATGCTCGGCAAAGATCAGCCAGTGATTTTGCAGCTGCTTGAGATCCCTGACGAAAAAGCGCAAAAAGCGCTCAAAGGCGTCATGATGGAACTCGACGATTGCGCATTCCCCCTGCTGCAATCGATGACTGCACATAGCGATCCACGTGAAGCATTCAAAGACGCAGATGTCGCGTTGCTGGTTGGTTCGCGTCCACGCGGTCCAGGCATGGAACGCGCTGAATTGCTGGCTGTCAACGGCCAGATTTTCACCGCTCAGGGCAAGGCGCTAAACGACGTCGCCAGCCGCAATGTCAAAGTGCTGGTTGTTGGTAATCCAGCAAACACCAACGCATACATCGCGATGAAATCGGCTCCCGATCTGCCAGCAAAGAACTTCACCGCCATGCTGCGTCTGGACCATAACCGTGCGTTGTCACAGCTTGGCACCAAAATGGGCAAGCCTGTTGCAGACATTCAGAAAATGGCTGTCTGGGGTAATCACTCGCCCACAATGTATGCGGACTATCGTTTTGCAACGATCGGTGGCGAAAGCGTCGCCAAACTGATTAACGACGACGCATGGAATCGCGATGTATTCCTGCCAACCGTCGGCAAGCGTGGCGCAGCGATTATCGAGGCACGCGGTTTGTCTTCAGCCGCTTCGGCAGCCAACGCAGCGATCGATCACGTTCGTGACTGGGTACTCGGTACGAACGGCAAGTGGGTCACCATGGGCGTTCCTTCTGACGGCACCTATGGCATCCCTGAGGGCGTGATGTACGGCGTGCCAGTCACCTGCGAAGGCGGCGAATACAAGCGCGTGACCGGTCTCGAAATTGATGCCTTCTCACGCGAGCGCATGGACCTCACTCTCAAAGAATTACTCGAAGAGCGTGAAGGTGTTGCTCACCTGTTGAAATAAAGTAGATAAGGAATGGGCCCATTGATGGGCCCATTTTTTTAACAATAATTATTGTTCTGGAGTCAGGCATGTCGAATCAAGCAACTGCTGGTCAACGTTTTCGCGCAGCACTCGCCGCGGAAAAACCCCTTCAAATTATCGGCGCCATTAATGCCAACCATGCATTGCTTGCCAAGCGCGCAGGCTTCAATGCCATCTATCTCTCCGGTGGCGGTGTCGCTGCTGGCTCACTCGGCCTGCCAGATCTGGGCATCAACACACTTGACGATGTGCTGACCGATGTGCGTCGTATTACCGATGTGTGCGATACACCACTGATCGTTGACATCGACACCGGCTTTGGTCCATCGGCATTCAATATTGCACGTACGATCAAGAGCCTGATCAAATTCGGCGCGGCCGGTTGCCATATCGAAGACCAGGTCGGCGCCAAGCGTTGCGGCCATCGTCCAGGCAAAGAAATCGTGAGCACTGAGGAAATGGCGGATCGCGTCAAAGCAGCAGCCGATGCACGCACAGACTCAAGTTTCTATCTGATCGCACGTACCGATGCTATCGCTGCTCAAGGTGTGGATGCGGCAATCGAGCGCTCACTGGCTTGCGTCGAAGCGGGTGCTGATGCAATTTTTGCCGAGGCCGCCTATGACCTCGCCACCTTTGACAAATTCGTCAAAGCCGTCAAAGTGCCTGTGCTCGCTAACATTACCGAATTCGGCCAGACACCACTCTTCACGCTCGAAGAATTGCGCTCAGTCAACGTCGGCATGGTGCTCTATCCCTTGTCAGCATTCCGTGCAATGAACAAAGCTGCAGAAACGGTGTATCAGGCAGTTCGCCGCGATGGCTCGCAGAAAAATGTGGTTGACCTGATGCAAACCCGCGAAGAACTCTACGACCGTATCAATTACCACGCCTTTGAAGGCGCGCTCGACAAATTGTTTGCTGAAAACAAATCGAAATAACGATCGAACCAAGGAGAATCAATATGGCTACAAGCAAAAAAGTTGCAGCGAAAAAAACTGCTCCAGCAAAATCAGCCCCTGCAACTGAAGCAGCAGCTCCCGTATTCAAAGCAAAGAAATCGGTTGCACTCTCAGGCGTGACCGCCGGTAACACAGCACTGTGTACCGTTGGCCGTAGCGGCAACGATCTGAACTACCGCGGTTATGACATCCTCGATCTGGCTGATGTCAGCGAATTCGAAGAAGTCGCTCACCTCCTGATCCACGGCAAACTGCCCAACAAGGCCGAGCTTGCTGCCTACAAAGCAAAACTCAAAGCGCTGCGCGGGCTGCCCGCACAACTGCAAACAGTTCTCGAGTCGCTGCCTGCTGCCAGCCATCCAATGGACGTCATGCGAACAGCAGCTTCAGCGCTAGGCTGCATGCTGCCCGAGAAAGAAGACCACAACATCCCCGGCGCACGCGACATCGCTGACCGCCTGATGGCCAATCTGGGCTCCGCCCTGCTCTATTGGTATCACTACAGCCATAACGGTCGCATTATTGATGTGCAGACTGATGACGACACCATTGGCGGTCATTTCCTGCACTTGTTGCATGGCACCAAGCCAAATGCTGACTGGGTCCGTGCCATGCACACCTCATTGATTCTGTACGCAGAGCACGAGTTCAACGCCTCGACCTTTACCTGCCGTGTCATTGCCGGAACAGGCTCAGACATGTACTCAGCGATCTCCGGTGGTATTGGCGCGTTGCGTGGTCCTAAGCATGGCGGTGCCAACGAAGTCGCTTTCGAAGTACAAAAACGCTACGAGAATCCCGCTGAAGCCGAAGCCGACATCCGCGCGCGTGTAGAAAACAAAGAAGTCGTAATCGGTTTTGGTCACCCTGTCTACACAATCGCCGACCCACGCAACAAAGTCATCAAGGAAGTTGCGCTGCGCTTGTCCAAAAAAGAAGGCACCACCAAGATGTATGACATCGCTGACCGTATCGAAGCAGTCATGTGGGATGCCAAAAAGATGTTTGCAAATCTGGACTGGTTCTCAGCCGTGTCCTATCACATGATGGGTGTTCCAACAGCGATGTTCACGCCTCTGTTTGTGATTGCGCGAACAGCGGGTTGGTCTGCCCACATCATCGAACAGCGTATCGACAACAAGATCATTCGTCCTGCCGCGAACTATACCGGCCCCGATGATCAGAAATTCGTTCCGCTCGCGAAACGAAAGTAATTAAAAGACGAAGGGGGGTATGGCAAATCGTCACTCTCCCCCTTTACTTTTCCGCATTCTGGCCGCGCAGGATATGGCGCGCCTGACAATCATTTCTTTCCAAGAATCGACATGAACACTGCGAACCGCAAACCTCTGCCCGGCACCAAACTCGACTATTTCGATACACGCGCCGCAGTAGACGCTATCCAGCCCGGCGCCTACGACAAGCTGCCCTACACGTCACGCGTGCTGGCAGAAAATCTGGTGCGCCGCTGCGATCCAGCCACACTCAATGCCTCATTGAGCCAACTGATTGAGCGCAAGCAGGACCTGGATTTCCCATGGTTCCCCGCACGTGTGGTGTGTCACGATATTCTTGGGCAAACAGCACTGGTCGATCTCGCAGGTTTGCGTGATGCAATCGCTTCACAAGGTGGCGATCCCGCGCTGGTTAATCCCGTTGTTCCAACGCAATTAATTGTTGATCACTCACTTGCTGTGGAGTGTGGTGGTTTTGATCCAGATGCATTTGAAAAAAACCGCGCGATCGAAGATCGTCGTAACGAAGACCGTTTTCACTTCATTAACTGGACCAAAAAGACATTCAAGAATGTCGATGTCATTCCACCAGGCAATGGCATCATGCACCAGATTAATCTGGAGCGTATGTCGCCTGTGATTCACGCTCAGGACGGTATTGCTTTTCCTGACACACTCGTCGGTACAGATAGCCATACTCCTCACGTTGACGCGCTGGGCGTGATCGCAATCGGTGTAGGTGGACTCGAAGCAGAAAGTGTGATGCTCGGACGTGCCTCATGGATGCGCCTGCCCGACATCATTGGTGTTGAGTTGACAGGCAAACTGCAGCCAGGCATCACAGCGACCGACCTGGTGCTGGCGCTGACTGAATTCCTGCGTAATCAAAAAGTGGTTTCCTCGTATCTGGAGTTCTTCGGTGAAGGCGCTGCTCACCTGACGCTCGGTGATCGCGCCACCATCTCCAACATGACGCCTGAGTACGGAGCGACCGCTGCGATGTTCTACATCGATCAGCAAACCATCGACTACCTGCGTCTGACAGGCCGTGAGGAAGATCAAGTCAAACTCGTTGAGACCTATGCCAAGCAGGCCGGTTTGTGGGCAGACAGCCTCAAAACTGCCGAGTACGAACGTGTACTGCAATTTGATCTCTCAACAGTAGTGCGCAACATTGCTGGCCCATCGAATCCACATCGCCGCGTTGCAACCTCTGACCTTGCTGCAAAAGGTATTTCCGGTGTAGTTGAAAACGAGCCAGGCAAAATGCCTGACGGTGCAGTCATCATCGCAGCCATTACAAGCTGCACCAACACCAGCAACCCACGCAATGTGATCGCAGCAGGTCTGCTCGCGCGTAACGCCAATGCGCGCGGCCTCACACGCAAGCCCTGGGTCAAGAGCTCGCTCGCCCCTGGCTCCAAGACCGTTGAACTCTACCTCGAGGAAGCGAAGCTCAAAACCGAACTTGAAAGACTCGGTTTCGGTATCGTGGCGTTTGCCTGCACAACCTGTAACGGTATGTCCGGTGCACTCGACCCCGTGATTCAGCAGGAAATCATCGAGCGTGACCTGTATGCAACCGCCGTATTATCTGGCAACCGAAACTTTGACGGTCGCATTCATCCTTACGCCAAACAAGCTTTCCTGGCCTCGCCCCCATTAGTGGTCGCTTACGCGATCGCAGGCACCATCCGTTTTGATATCGAAAAAGACGTGCTGGGTACCGATAAAGATGGCAAGCCTGTGATGCTCAAAGACATCTGGCCAACCGATGCAGAGATCGATGCGATTGTGAAATCAAGCGTCAAGCCCGCACAGTTCCGTAAAGTCTACGAGCCAATGTTTGCGGCCACGGTAGACACAGGTGAAAAACTCAGCCCGCTGTATGACTGGCGCGCTCAGAGCACCTACATCCGCCGCCCTCCCTACTGGGAAGGCGCACTCGCCGGCGAGCGCACACTCAAAGGCATGCTGCCACTGGCCGTGCTAGGTGACAACATCACGACTGATCACCTGTCTCCATCAAACGCCATCATGCTCGACAGCGCAGCGGGTGAGTATCTGGCCAAAATGGGTTTACCAGAAGAGGATTTCAATTCCTACGCCACGCATCGTGGTGATCACCTGACCGCACAACGTGCAACCTTTGCCAATCCTAAACTGCTCAACGAGATGGTGATGGAAAACGGCAAGATCAAGCAAGGTTCCCTTGCACGCATCGAACCAGAAGGCAAAGTCACTCGCATGTGGGAAGCCATCGAAACCTATATGGAACGCAAACAGCCACTCATCATCGTGGCTGGTGCCGACTACGGTCAGGGTTCCTCACGTGACTGGGCAGCCAAGGGCGTTCGTCTGGCAGGTGTAGAAGCCATCGTTGCCGAAGGTTTTGAACGCATCCACCGCACCAACCTGGTGGGTATGGGTGTACTGCCGCTGGAATTCAAGGCAGGCGTTAATCGCAAGACACTCAATCTCGATGGCACAGAAACCTATGACGTGCTGGGTGCGCGCACGCCATTGGCCACTCTTACGCTGGTCATCACACGCAGAAACGGCGAGCGCCTGGAGGTACCTGTCACCTGCCGTCTCGACACGGCAGAGGAAGTCTCGATCTACGATGCCGGTGGCGTATTGCAGCGTTTTGCTCAGGATTTTCTTGAGTCATCCGCGGCGTAAGTTGGCCAGTAAGTTGACCGCTCTGTTGACCGACTAAGGCTTGTAGCGATCCATTGCATTGACGAAATATATTTTTTTGAGGACAACCCTATGACTCACCCAGCCCAGATCAAAGTACCAGCCACTTACATGCGTGGCGGCACGAGCAAAGGCGTGTTCTTTCGACTGCAGGACTTGCCCGCTGCGGCGCAAGTACCTGGTGCAGCACGTGATGCGTTACTGATGCGCGTGATCGGCAGCCCCGATCCTTATGGCAAGCAGATCGACGGCATGGGTGCAGCAACCTCCAGCACGAGCAAAACAGTCATCCTCTCTAAAAGCACACGCCCTGACCACGACATCGACTACCTGTTTGGTCAGGTATCGATCGATAAGCCCTTCGTGGACTGGAGCGGTAATTGCGGCAACTTGTCCGCCGCGGTGGGGCCATTCGGTATCACCAACGGTCTGGTCGATCCAAGCCGCATTCCACAAAATGGCATCGCCGTCATCCGTATCTGGCAAGCCAACATCAGCAAGACGATCATTGCGCATGTGCCGATCACAAACGGTCTAGTGCAAGAGACTGGTGATTTTGAACTCGACGGCGTGACCTTCCCCGCTGCTGAAGTCCAACTCGAATTCATGGACCCAGCTGCCGACGAAGAAGGCGCTGGCGGATCGATGTTTCCGACCGGCAATCTGGTGGACGACCTCGAAGTCCCTGGAGTGGGTACATTCAAAGCCACAATGATCAACGCAGGCATCCCGACTATTTTTGTCAATGCGGCTGACATTGGCTACAAGGGTACTGAATTACAGGACGACATCAACAGTGACGCCAAGGCACTGCAAATGTTTGAAACCATCCGCGCCTACGGTGCAGTTCGCATGGGTCTAATCAAACATATCGACGAAGCCGCCAAACGCCAGCACACCCCAAAAGTCGCGTTTGTCGCCAAACCTGTTGATTACGTTTCCTCAAGCGGTAAACCGGTTGCAGCCAAAGACGTCAACGTGCTGGTGCGCGCCATGTCGATGGGCAAACTGCATCACGCTATGATGGGTACCGCCGCAGTCGCGATCGGCACCGCTGCAGCGGTACCGGGCACACTGGTCAATCTCGCAGCCGGTGGTGGCAACCTGGAGGCTGTTCGCTTTGGTCACCCCTCGGGTACGTTGCGCGTCGGCGCACAGGCAACCAAAGTCGACGGTGAATGGACTGTCACCAAAGCCATCATGAGCCGCAGTGCACGTGTATTGATGGAAGGCTGGGTACGTGTTCCGGGCGATACAATCAAAGCATGAACCATTACCTCTCCATCGCTTTAGTTTTCTCGTTCAGTTTGTTTACAACCTGCGCGTTTGTATTCTTTATCTCAGGTGCGTATCTGCTCTTGTTCAAAATCAATGATGTGAACAAAGCATTCAAGCATCCCTACCTCTCCGAGCAGCCGTTTGGTAAATATCCATTAGGCATCAGGATGGCGATTTTGCTGGATTATTTTCTGCACATGATGTTTCCCAAATCCCGCATCTGGCTTGCTGGGCATGCGAATTTATTGCTCGCCCATGTCGATACAAAGAAAATCCCCTGGAATCTCAAATGGCCGATTGCCGGTCTGTGGGCAGGTTGCTTTATCGGCATGCTGGCGATGATGGTTTTATGGGCAATCATTCTGAGTGGCGCAGCTAAATGACACTCTCTGTTTCGCACAACCAGGCAGGTCAGTGTTTTGAGGCGATGGTCGATGGCCATCGTTGCGTGGTTGACTACATCTTGCGTGATGGAGTCATAACGGTGACCTATACCGGTGTACCGGAAGCGGTCGGTGGACGCGGAATCGCAGCCGAACTCACCAAGTTTGTACTGGATGCCGCGACTCAGGCAGGCTGGAAACTGATCCCCGCCTGTAGTTACACCGCAGCCTATGTCAGGCGACACCCTGAATACAACAACATACTTAATAAAATTTAGTTATTTTTTAAGTCTTATATAAGATATAAGACACTTGCTCCTACCGTATCTTCGCTCTACAATGAGTTGTATCCCTAATCTCACTTTTTCAAAGGCGCTCCCATGCTTGAAGCTTATCGCCAACACGTTGCAGAACGTGCTGCACTTGGTATCCCACCACTGCCGCTGACTGCCAAACAAACTGCTGATCTGATTGAGTTGCTCAAGTCGCCACCAGCTGGCGAAGGCCCAACCCTGGTTGAGCTGATTACCCATCGCGTCCCCGCAGGTGTAGATGATGCGGCCATGGTCAAAGCATCCTACCTCGCTGCTGTTGCGCTCGGTACAGAAAAGTGCCCGCTCATCACGCGTGGCAAAGCGACAGAACTGCTGGGCACCATGCTCGGTGGCTACAACATCGGGCCTCTGGTTGATCTGCTCGACGACAAAGAAGTCGGTACCATCGCTGCGGATGGTCTGAAGAAAACCCTGTTAATGTTTGACGCATTCCATGACGTCAAAGACAAGGCTGACAAAGGCAACGCAAACGCTAAATCCGTGATGCAGAGTTGGGCTGATGGCGAGTGGTTTACCAGCCGCCCAGAGGTTCCTGAGAGCTTGACCGTCACAGTTTTCAAAGTCACTGGCGAAACCAACACGGATGATCTGTCACCTGCTCCTGATGCCTGGAGCCGTCCTGATATTCCTCTGCATGCCCTGGCGATGCACAAAAATCCACGCCCCGGCATCGAGCCACAAGAGTCAGGCAAAATCGGCCCGATCAATTTCATCAACGATCTGAAAAAGAAAGGCAACCTGGTTGCCTACGTTGGTGATGTGGTCGGTACAGGTTCCTCACGCAAATCAGCAACCAACTCCGTACTCTGGTTTACTGGCGAAGACATTCCTTTCGTTCCTAACAAGCGTTTCGGTGGTGTATGCCTGGGCAACAAGATTGCTCCGATTTTCTACAACACCATGGAAGATGCAGGCGCGTTGCCAATCGAGCTCGATGTTGCCAACATGAACATGGGCGATGTGGTTGAATTGCGCCCTTACGATGGCCAGGCACTGAAAGACGGCAAAGTCATCTCGACTTTCGAAGTCAAATCAGACGTACTGTTTGACGAAGTCCGTGCTGGCGGTCGTATCCCCCTGATCGTAGGTCGTGGCCTGACAGCTAAAGCGCGCGAAGCACTCGGCTTGCCACCCTCAACCCTGTTCCGTCTGCCACACAATCCTGCAGCATCGACCAAGGGCTTTACACTGGCTCAAAAAATGGTTGGTCGTGCATGTGGTTTGCCAGAAGGCCAAGGCGTGCGCCCAGGTTCATACTGCGAACCAAAGATGACCTCAGTCGGCAGCCAGGACACCACCGGCCCGATGACACGCGACGAACTCAAAGACCTCGCCTGCCTCGGATTCTCCGCGGATCTGGTGATGCAATCTTTCTGCCATACCGCAGCCTATCCAAAATCAGTCGACGTCAAAACACATCACACCTTGCCTCAGTTCATGAGCACACGTGGTGGTATTTCACTGCGTCCTGGTGACGGCGTGATTCACTCATGGCTCAACCGTATGCTGTTGCCCGACACAGTCGGTACAGGCGGCGACTCGCACACACGTTTCCCGATCGGCATCAGCTTCCCAGCGGGTTCAGGTCTGGTTGCGTTTGCTGCAGCCACCGGCGTAATGCCTCTGGACATGCCTGAGTCAATCCTGGTGCGTTTCAAAGGCAAAATGCAGCCTGGCGTCACACTGCGTGACCTCGTCAGCGCCATACCACTGTACGCCATCAAGCAAGGTCTGCTGACTGTTGAAAAACAGGGCAAGATCAATGCGTTCTCAGGACGTATTCTCGAGATCGAAGGCTTGCCAGATCTGAAAGTCGAGCAGGCCTTTGAATTGTCAGACGCCTCAGCCGAGCGCTCAGCCGCTGGTTGCACCGTGCACCTGAACAAAGAGCCCATCATCGAGTACATCAACAGCAACATCACCATGTTGAAGTGGATGATCGCCAATGGTTACGAAGATGAGCGCAGCCTGGTTCGCCGGATCAAAGCCATGGAAGCCTGGCTTGCCAACCCACAACTGCTCGCTCCTGACGCAGATGCTGAATACGCTGAGATCATTGAAATTGATCTGGCTGACATTCACGAGCCAATCGTTGCCTGCCCGAACGACCCTGATGATGTGAAAACGCTGTCAGAAGTCGCCGGTGTCAAGATTGACGAAGTGTTTATCGGCAGCTGCATGACCAACATTGGTCACTTCCGTGCAGCCTCTAAGCTACTCGAAGGCAAGCGCGACATCCCTGTCAAACTCTGGGTCGCACCACCCACCAAAATGGATGCGGCACAGTTGACCGAAGAAGGCCACTACGGCGTCTTTGGCACAGCGGGTGCGCGGACAGAAATGCCAGGTTGCTCGTTGTGCATGGGTAACCAGGCACAGGTCCGCGAAGGCGCGACCGTGATTTCAACCAGCACACGTAACTTCCCCAACCGTTTGGGCAAGAACACCAACGTGTACCTCGGCTCTGCCGAACTGGCTGCGATCGCCTCGAAGCTGGGCCGTCTGCCAACCAAAGCTGAGTACATGGCTGACATCGGTGTCATTAACGAAAACGGCGACAAGATCTATCAGTACCTCAATTTTGACAAGATCGCCGATTACAAAGATGTCGCTGACACAGTGGATGCTTAATTAATTAAGCTTTCTCAGTAGTTAAGAAACCCGCTCCATGAGCGGGTTTTTTTTCGCCAATTACGCGCATACAGGAGTAGGATGAAAAAACAGGTACGCTTTTTTTCGTGTCAATGTATTAAACGAGCAGTTAAAAAGGAGCACAGCACCATGTCGCACAACACCTTTAACACGCTTAAAAAATTTAAAGCAGGTAAAAAAGAATCACAGTTCTACTCCTTGCCTGCACTAGGAAAAGAGCTGGGCGTGGAGATCAACCGCCTGCCACTTTCTATTCGCATCGTTCTGGAATCCGTATTGCGCAACTGCGACGGCAAAAAAATCACGCAAGAGCACATCAGAGAGTTGGCGAACTGGAAACCCAATACAAAACGCGAAAATGAAATCCCCTTTGTTGTGGCAAGGATTGTGCTGCAGGACTTCACGGGGGTCCCTTTGCTCGCCGATATCGCAGTCATGCGAACGGTTGCCAAGAAAATGGGCAAACAGCCCAAATCAATCGAACCACTTGTGCCTGTCGACTTAGTGGTCGACCACTCTGTGATGATTGATTATTTTGGAACGAACAAGTCACTTGACCTCAACATGAAGGTCGAATTTCAACGCAACAAGGAGCGTTATCAATTCCTTAAATGGGGAATGCAAGCGTTTGATACGTTTGGGGTGGTCCCGCCAGGTTTTGGGATCGTCCATCAGGTCAATCTGGAGTATCTCGCACGCGGGGTGCATTACGACCAGAAACACGACGTCTACTATCCCGACACGCTAGTCGGCACCGACAGCCACACAACGATGATCAATGGCATTGGCGTGGTCGGCTGGGGAGTGGGAGGCATTGAAGCCGAAGCAGGCATGTTGGGCCAACCCGTCTATTTCCTCACGCCCGATGTGGTGGGTGTAGAACTTACTGGAGAACTTCGTGGTGGTGTTACGGCCACAGACCTGGTACTGACCATCACAGAACTGCTACGAGACAAAAAAGTCGTTGGCAAATTTGTTGAGTTCTGTGGTCCTGGTACGGCCAGTCTCTCGACCACGGATCGCGCGACGATCGGCAATATGGCGCCCGAGTATGGTGCCACCATGGGTTTCTTTCCTGTTGATGCCAGAACGATCGAATATTTCGAAGGAACCGGCCGCAGCAAGCAAGAGGTGCAAGCGCTCAAAGCCTATTTCAAAGCGCAGAATATGTATGGCGTGCCGAATGCAGCAGACATCAATTATTCTCAACTCGTCAAACTTGATCTCAATTCCGTTGTGCCTTCGCTGGCAGGTCCTAAACGTCCCCAGGACCGGATTGAAATCGGTGCCGTTAAAAGCACATTCAAAAAACTGTTTTCCGCACCGATTACAGACAACGGTTTCAATCAGTCGCCTGCAAAACTCAATCAAGCATTCCCCACAGGCAAGAGTGAAAAATCTGAAATATTACATAACGGCGATATCCTGATTGCCGCCATCACCTCTTGCACCAACACCTCTAATCCAAGCGTGATGCTTGCTGCGGGCCTGCTGGCTAAAAACGCCGTTAACGCGGGCTTGAAAATCCCTCCGCACGTTAAAACTTCGCTGGCGCCTGGGTCCCGTGTTGTGACCGAATATCTCGAGCGAGCAGGTTTGCTGCCCTATCTGGACAAACTAGGTTTCAATGTTGCAGCGTATGGCTGCACGACCTGTATTGGTAATGCTGGCGACATTAAATCCGAGTACAACAGTGCGATCGTGGACAACGACCTGATCTGCGCGGCAGTGCTGTCAGGTAATCGAAATTTTGAGGCACGTATTCATCCGAACCTCAAAGCAAACTTCCTGGCTTCGCCTCCACTCGTCGTAGCTTACGCCCTGGCTGGCAACATGACGCGCGACTTAATGACCGAGCCGGTTGGAATCGGTAAAAAAGGCGAAGTCTATCTGGGTGATATCTGGCCGAGTGCTTCGCAAGTTCAGAAACTAATGAAATTTGCGCTCGACCCGAAAGTATTCCGGAAAAATTATGACAAGGTCGACAGCAAACCTGGCAAGCTCTGGGAGCGTATTGAATGGGTATCGGGAGACGTGTACGATTGGCCAAGCTCGACCTATATTGCTGAGCCGCCTTTCTTTGATCGGTTCACCATGGCGGTCAAACCGATGCCTGGTGTCAAAGGCGCACGGGCACTTGGTATTTTTGGTGACTCCGTCACAACCGATCACATCTCGCCCGCAGGATCGATCAAGGATAGTTCCCCCGCAGGCTTATGGTTACTCGAACACGGCGTAAAAAAAGAGGATTTCAACAGTTACGGTTCGAGACGCGGTAACCATGAAATCATGATGCGTGGCACCTTTGCAAACGTACGCATTAAAAATCTGATGATTCCAGCAACTAAGGATGGCACCCGTTTTGAGGGCGGCGACACGCTTTATCAGCCAGGCAATGAGCAAATATCTATTTACGA
>CANCRX010000076.1 GCA_947380655.1 Alcaligenaceae bacterium
AGACGCGGTAACCATGAAATCATGATGCGTGGCACCTTTGCAAACGTACGCATTAAAAATCTGATGATTCCAGCAACTAAGGATGGCACCCGTTTTGAGGGCGGCGACACGCTTTATCAGCCAGGCAATGAGCAAATATCTATTTACGACGCGGCGATGCGCTATATCAAAACCGGTACCCCTACCGTTGTTTTTGGCGGGGAGGAATACGGCACAGGATCCTCACGGGACTGGGCGGCAAAGGGTACGCAACTATTAGGTGTGAAAGCCGTGGTTGCACGGAGTTTTGAGCGCATTCATCGCAGCAATCTGGTCGGCATGGGCGTCCTACCCTTGCAATTCCTTGGTAACGATAGTGCAGAGAGTTTGAAGATCACCGGCGTAGAAACCTTTGATATCGAGGGTATCGAACATGGCCTTACCCCACAGCAAGAAGTCACTCTGGTGATTCACCGCGATCAAGGTCCTGCGACCCGCGCCAAGGTTCTGTTGCGCATCGACACCCCTATTGAGGTTGATTACTACCAGCATGGCGGCATTCTGCCCTTTGTATTGAGACAGTTACTCGCCGCTTAACTTCGTTACACTAGGCTTCTTTCTGCAAGTGTTGGTAATGGTTTTTATGCCTCGTTCACAATCTTCCCCTTCCAGCCGCCTGTCGCGCGAATCCGCGCGTCTGGTGGCCTTGTCTCTGGCACTGCACAACTCTGGCAGCCGGGTCGAAGACCGCTATTGGGAAAAAGAACTCGCCACGCTGCTCACCAAGCTCATGCGTAATAAAAATGATCCTGCGATCGATGCTGCGCTTGACCACATGTTAAAGCTCCATCCTGGAGGCTACGAAGTATTGATCGAGCAAGCTGAAACGCTCTCAGAGTCCTGCGTGCTTGTACAGGACGGTAAACGCTACGATGTACTGCTATTGGTCGCACCACTGGTCGCCTGGACCCGTTACAGCATCCCTGCCACGACCATTCCTGCAGCGAGCCTGAAAGTACTCGGGGATCAGCTCAAAGCTCAGGTCCTTTCCAAGCACGCAAAGGTCGCGCTGATGCCGCATCTGGCGAGTCTCGATCAGATGCCACGTACCTTTTGTGAGACCTGGGACTGGATGCAAAAGCTCGGGGCGATCACATTGAATACTGGGTCAGAGACGCCCAAGCTCAACGTTGAAACAGAAGCCTTCAACATGCTGGCCGATACGCGTTATCTGGTTGCTGCCGTTGCAGTGCCAGAAGGTGAAACGATGTTCCACTGGCAAGACGAACCCGGCGAACTGGGCGATGGGCGCAAACAATGTCTCGCCAACTGGATTGAGCATACTCAGTCCGCATTTAATGGCTTACTCGCAGGTTGTGGGTTTGAGATTCTCGTACCCGATGCTTACTACGTCAGCAATCGCGAGGCCGATCGACGTGTGCGCCCGCTGTCCGTTAAAGCCGCCGTTTCCTGGCTCGGCAGCGCCCTGAACGTCGAAGCCAATCAACTGCGTGCAGTGATCGCAGGCTGCGGCGAAGAGCGTATCGACGAATATCGCATTGGCTTCACCCAAAAAAATCAGACAGAAGTCATCTATGGCTGCCTCTGGCCGTTATATGGACCCGAGGACGAACAGGATCGCCCTGAGCACGACGCACCACTGGAGACTACTGAAGAAATCGCTGCATTGCTTAAAGAGTGCGGTGTAACCGACATTCGTCGTCTGCCCGGAATCCTGCCGCCCGAGTTCTGCGAGGATTGTGGCGCCCCCTACTTCCCCAATCCGTCAGGTGAAATGGTTCACGCCGAGCTACCTGAGGATGCGGAAACGGCACCTGCGCATTTTCATTAACGATGCGGGCTGACGTCTTTTGCAAGGTAGTAGATAACTACGGTGACATCGGTATAGCCTGGCGATTAGTCCGTCAACTGCACAACGAGCATGACTGGCAGATACGGCTCTGGGTCGATGATCTGAAAAGCTTTCAGCGACTTGAGCCTGGCGTAGCACTCACAGACAGGCAAGATCTCCAAGGTATTGAAATAATCGACTGGGCCAAGGCGCTAGACTTCACTCCCGCAGAGGTCGTGCTCGCAACCTTTTCATGCGACTTACCTGCGCAGTACCTTGAAAACCTGCGCTCGCAGCAGGTAGGCTCAACACTGTGGATCAATCTTGAGTATCTGAGCGCTGAAAATTGGGTCGAAGGCTGTCACGGTTTACCCGCGTTACGAAGTGATGGGTTGTCTTCTCATTTCTTCTTTCCCGGGTTTTCATCCAGAACAGGTGGACTATTGCGCGAGTCAGACCTGCTGAGGGAAAGAAATATCTGGCAAGCAGATCTTGCGGCACAAAAGAATTTCCTTAAAAATTTAGGCCTCACTGAAACCGCCATGCACACGCTATTTCCCCTGGATCAGCATGGCGCTAAATCTGAAGCAACGCTGATCACCCTATTTTGCTATGACAATGCGCCTGTCGTCTCACTCATCGAGACGCTTCAAGCAAACCCGATACCGACAGTTCTATTGATTCCCGAGGGAATCCACAGCGTGTATCAAACCGGTCAGCACGGCCAACTGCTAATCGAACGCATCGCCTTTTTGCCTCAAACGGAATACGACAAACTCCTCTGGACGGCCGATCTAAATTTTGTTCGCGGAGAGGACTCGATCGTGCGTGGAATATGGGCAGGCAAACCACTCATCTGGCAGATCTATCCTCAAACGGAAAATACGCATCAGGATAAATTACAAGCCTGGCTTACGTTGACCTCAATGCCAGAAGATATTTGTCAATTAATCAGGGACTGGAATCCTGATAGCTCTGACAGCACCACTGGAATTAAAGAATCCGGATATACAAATAAAAAAGGTAAGAGTTTTTCGGCTAGCCTACAGGCTCAACTGGCTCCTGCTACCTTTCAAATCTGGCGGCAGCATGCAGCGCGTTTTAGTCAAGAACAGTGCGCATTGACAGACCTGGCGAGAGCACTCACCGCGTTCTGCCGAAGCAAACAAAAGCCTGAGATTTAAGAGCCTAAGCAAACAAAGTCCGACACAAAGCAATTTTGCCCCAGAAAGGCTAAAATAGAGGGCTTTTCTATCCCTAACTCCGGCTATTTCAGTCCCGGAGACTTTAAGCTACCGGAGTTTATTCGAATGAAAACCGCACAAGAGTTGCGCGTCGGCAACGTGATCATGATCGGCAAAGACCCAATGGTCATTCAGCGCGCCGAGTACAGCAAATCAGGCCGTAACGCCTCTGTTGTCAAATTCAAATTCAAAAACCTGCTGACCGGTTCGGGCGCAGAAAACGTTTGCAAAGCAGACGAAAAATTCGACTTAGTCGTACTCGATCGTAAAGAGTGTTCGTACTCATACTTTGGTGACCCGATGTATGTGTTCATGGACACCGAATTCAACCAGTACGAGATCGAAGCAGAAAGCATGGGTGATGCCATGAACTACCTCGAAGAAGGCATGCCTGTTGAGGTTGTGTTCTATGACGGCCGCGCAATTTCAGTCGAATTGCCAACCATGCTGGTTCGCGAGATCATCTATACCGAGCCAGCCGTTCGTGGCGACACCTCAGGTAAGGTCATGAAGCCAGCCAAGATCAATACCGGCCACGAATTGCCCGTGCCCTTGTTCTGCGCGATCGGAGACAAGATTGAGATCGATACACGTACAGGCGAATACCGTAGTCGCGTGATGTAATGTTAACTACTTTCGTTACGACACCGTAACGAAACGCAGTTAACGATTCACGAAAGATGGGCAACAATACATGTTGCCCATTTTTATATGTGAACCACTTGCCATGTTTCTATAACATCAACGCGTTGCACGCTCTAACGCGTCCAACCACCGTATTGCATATTCCCGATCCGTCCCGCACATTTCTTCAGACGGCTCAAGCCCACCGCAAAAGGCAGGCCGTTCAGGTTTTCCAAATATCGCACAGCGATGATCAGACATCAGCTGCACACAACGCACGCCAGCTGGCTTGCCCTGAGGCATGCCAGGAATAGGACTCGTGATAGAAGGAGCGATACAGCAGGCACCGCAATCAGAACGACAGGACGCCACTTATTGCATCCGGTCCGTATCCAGGAAGTCTGGCAACGCAACTACGGCAATACCATCCTCCGCGAGTGATTGGCGTTCTTCCTGCGTCGCGGTCCCACGTATGGGACGCACTTCGGTTTCACCCTCGTGGATTTTGCGAGCCTCGTCGGCGAAACGATCACCTACGTTTTCTGTTTTACGAATAAATTCCCGCATCTGGATCATCACAGCGGCCTGGATCTGCGCAAGCTCTGGGGAGGCCGCGACAACACTTTGCGCTTGTTGAATTGCAGCAGACACTTCGGGTGATGACGATTGTGAAGAGGCGGTTGTTGACTCCGCAGCAATCTGTGACTCTGTAAAGTGCCCGACATTGAGTCGTGGTGCAGATAAACGTTTAGTAATCGTATCGCTGTGACACACCGGACAGGTCACTAGCCCGCGAGCCTGTTGAGAGTCATAGTCTTCATGCGAGCCAAACCAGCCCTCGAACACGTGGCTATTACTACATTGCAAATCGAAAACTTTAAGTCCCATACAACCTGTAATGAGGGCAAATACGTATAAATCAAGCGTCGCTCAGTATAACGGAGCCCGTCAGATCGAGTCCTCACCTTTCAAACTCACTGGAGAAGCATACTAAGCTCCAAAACTCAATCTCGGCACCGATGCAAGTAAATCCCGCGTCACCTGACTCTGTGGTTGATGCAACACCTGACTCGCTTGCCCGATCTCCACAATATGCCCGGCATCCATCACCGCCACACTATCAGCGATATATTCGACGACGCCAAAATTATGTGTAATCAGCAGATACGCCATCCCCGTCTCTCGTTGTAAATCGCTCAGCAAATCAAGAATTTGAGCCTGTACTGACACATCAAGCGCTGAAGTCGGCTCATCCAGAATCAGGACCTTAGGTTCGACAGCCAATGCACGTGCAATGGCGATCCGCTGCCGCTGACCACCTGAAAATTCATGGGGATAGCGATCTGCCGCATCGATTGGTAAGCCTACGCGCTCCAGCAGATAGGCAATTCGACGCGACTGCTCAATCGCAGACCACTCGGGACGCAGGGCAACGATACCCTCTTGCAAAATAGCTCCCACACGCATACGAGGATCTAATGAAGCATAGGGATCCTGAAAAACAATCTGGATCTGACGCCGGATTGCCATGAGCGCAGCACCCGACACCTCCAGCAGCGCCTGCCCGGCAATTTGCGCCTGTCCGGTCACAACGACAGTTGGATCCATCAAACGCAACAACGTTTTAGCCACGGTGGTCTTGCCACAACCTGAGGCGCCGACAAGCGCCATCGTTTCACCGGCATGCAGGGTAAAGCTGACACCTTGCACAACCTGATTGAACCCAACAATCCGTCGCAAAAATCCTTTACGAATAGGATAATGAACATTGAGATTCTCGACATGGAGACGTTGCTCACCTATCTGACGTATGGTTTCGTCTGCGAGACTTTTCGCACGATCCCGGCCCGCCTGAGACAAAGGCTTACCCCGCTTGGCAAAAGTCGGGATCGCATCAAATAACTCTCTGGCGTAGGCGTGTTTAGGTGCTCTGAAAAACTCCTCAGCCGAGGCAGTTTCCACAATCTCACCGTAACGCATCAGTGCAACCGTATCAGCCACATCGCGCACTACCGCCAAATCATGCGTAATCAGCAACACAGCCATACCCAGCTCTTTCTGAATATCCGCCAGCAGTTTGAGCACTTGCGCCTGCACGGTCACATCGAGTGCTGTGGTGGGCTCATCAGCAATTAACAACTCAGGCTCTGCTGCCAAAGCGATGGCGATCATGATGCGCTGTTTTTGTCCGCCAGAGAACTGAAATGGATAATCATCCATCCGTAACTCAGGATCGGGGATTCCAACACGAGACAGCCACTGAATCGCACGCGTACGTGCCTCTTTACCGCGCAATTCAGTATGCGTATAAATCGGCTCAAGAATTTGTTCCCCGATGCGCATCACGGGATTCAAACTCGTCGCAGGTTCCTGAAAAATCATCCCTGCCCGTCCACCGCGCACCGCACGCATTGAGGATTCGGACAGGCGGTTGAGCTCCTCCCCATCGAGCCTGATTTCGCCACGCGTCACGCGCAGGGCTTCAGGTAACAACCTCATCAACGCCATCGCCGTCATACTCTTTCCGGAACCTGACTCTCCTACCAGCGCGAAGGTTTCACCCCGGCTGACGGTCAAAGCCAACGCTTTCACCGCAAAGCGCCATTGCGCCTCAGCATCGATGGCAATATCGAGATCTCGGACATTTAAGACGACCTGACCCACTGAGGACTGCGATACCGTGTCACTGACTGAAGCAGGGTCGACTTGGCTCACTGACTGCGCAGACGCTCGACCAGCCAGCTTGAACCGCCGCGGCCTAAAACTGCGACTGCGTGGATCAAACGCATCACGCACACCATCAGAAAACAGGTTCGCTGCAAGGACCAGGGCGAGCATAAAAACAAAGGCAGCCAGCAAGTTCCACCATATCATCGGGTCGCGCGACATTTCAAAACGCGCTTTCTCGATCATCGAACCGAAAGAATTCATCGTCGGATCGACACCAATCCCCAGATAAGAAAGCACAGCTTCGTACAAAACCAAACCAGAAAATTCCAGCACAACGGTGATCAGCACAATATGCATCACATTGGGTACCAGATGACGCACCATAATGCGCCAGTGCGAAATTCCAAACGCGCGTGCAGCCTGGACATATTCAAGCTCGCGTAACTTCAAGGCCTCGGCACGCAACATACGGCACAGCCCCGCCCAACCCGTCAGGCCAAGAATCATGCACAACAAAAACAAACGCAGATCCGCACGCTGCGCCGCAGTCGGAAATAAACCAGGATTGGTATCGATATAAACCTGCATCATCAACACGCACGCTGCGATCAACAATACCCCTGGTATTGAAGTCAAGGTCGTATACACATACTGAATCACATCATCAATCCAGCCTTTGAAATAACCGGAGGCGATGCCCAGGATCATTGCTGGGGGCAGCATCGCCACCGTGGTGAGGCTACCGATGACCCACGCTGTCCGGATGCTCTTGAGGGCCTGCCACAGCACATCATTACCCGTACGATCTGTCCCGAGCACATGGTAACCACTGGCCAACGCAAAGACTGCACCAAAACTGAGCGACATCAACATCCCAGTTATCAGCATGGCACGCCAGGGCAGTTCAGTATCGCCCTGCCAGATTTGACGCAAACTTCCAACGCCTGCACGCACGGTCAATCCAATCAGCACACAACCGAATACCGCCCCCGCGAGCAACCCCAGGCTCACCCGCTTAAGAACATCCCCCGCCCAGTGGTCATCTGGTCGCTCAAGATGCTTGCCACCGAAACGTAATCGCGGAAAATCTCGCGTGGGCTCTCCACCCTCTTGCAAGATGGATTCTTTAGTAAATTGTTGAAAAGCCAGTGGTGCGGAATAGGTCTTTTCTGGTTTTACAAAGGCGGTGTCGTCCAGCAAGCTATCTAACCACGAGACAACTTTAGGTGCGTAGATCGGCGCGGCATTCTGCACGCTCCCCCCCACAGCACCCGGGACCGCAGGCAGTCGAGGCTGATAATGCAACGAATCAAGCAAGCCAATCACCACAAAAGCTAGCAACACCACCGCTGAGCACATCGCAGGTGCACTGCGCGCAACCCTTGCCCAAGTCGCCCGTAAGGCATGAGACCGCCTTACATGCCAGGCATAGGCCAGCACCATCAATACCAGTGCAAATAAGGCGATATCAGTCCAGAGAAAAATAATTTTTGGCATATCGGCTACTCGAAGCGCACGCGCGGATCGGCGAGTGTGTATGAAATATCAGCCATGATCAGACCGACGATGTAAAGCGCGGAGCCTAGGAATACCATCGCCCTCACCACAGAAAAATCCTGACCACTGATCGCATCAATGGTGTAACTGCCTAAGCCTGGAATGCCAAAAAAAGACTCCGCAATCAGACTACCCATGAACAGCAGGGGTAACGCTGAAACAGTGCCAGTCAGGATAGGCAGCATGGCATTACGCAACACATGCCTGAACAATACAATTCGCTCGCTCAACCCCTTCGCGCGTGCAGTACGCACATAATCCTTACCAATTTCTTCAAGAAACAAACTTCGGTAAAAACGTGATTCAGGTCCTAGTCTGGAAATAATTGCAACCAGGATCGGTAGCGCTAAAAATTTCACGATATCCCAGCCTCCCGAAAAGCCTGAATACGGCACCAGACGCAATAACTTTGAAAACAACCATTGTCCAGCGATGATGTAAAAAAGCCCTGAGATTGACAGCATCACGACGCACAACACTACACCCCAGAAATCGAGTCGGGTGGTACGAAAAAAAACGAGCATCAAAGAAAACGCCACACTCACCATCAAGCCGAGCACAAAGGTAGGTAGCGCTAAAGCCAGACTAGGGCCCATCCGTTCGCGTATCTCACGGCTGATATCACGCCCCCCATCTGAAGAACCGAAATCAAACTTCAGCAAAGGCACCGAGCGTTGATAAAAAATCGTATCGGTATATTTTTTGGTTCCTTCAGCCTGGGTATTGAGAAACAGCGGTTTGTCATAGCCTCGATCCACTTTCCACTTCTCAATTGCATCCGTACTCACACGCTGACCACCAATTGCAAGACGCGCCATATCATCAGGCGTATTGACAGCGAAAAACAAAATGAACGTAAACAAATTGACGCCGATTAAAATCAGCACCCCATAGAGCAGGCGACGCAATACATAGCCAATCATTTTTTCTCTCCGGCGGCTACGTCACCAAAAGCGGTCTGGTGATCCTGTCTGCGCAAGGCGCGCCAAGCGAACCCAATCACGATCGCAAGTAAGGCACACAACAATCCCAGCGGCCACCATACTGGCGGATTCCACTCATTGATTTTTTGCGTGCGCAAACTGCTGTCGATTTTCATGAACTGCAAAACATTGCGAACCATCTGTGTGGGTTTAGCATTGCCAACCCATTGCTGAAATGCGCCGCCCGACTTAGGAAAGACACCAAACATCCAGGGTGAGTCTTCCTGCAAAATGGTTGTCATGCGTGCAATGACTTGCTCTTTCTCGGTGCCATCAGGCAGATCGCGCATCTTTTCAAATAGCGCGTCATATTCAGCATTGACATAGTTTGCTGCGTTTTCTCCGCCTTTCTCAGCCTTGACATTAGGGCCATACAATAAAAACAAAAAGTTTTCCGCATCAGGATAGTCCGCCACCCAACCCCACATAAACATCTGTGCGACACCTCGAGCCATCTTGTCCTGAAACCTGTTGTAGTCGGTCGCACGGATGTCCATTTGCACGCCCAGTCTTTCAAACTGTCGGCGCATCCAATCCAGCATCGGGCTCGAACCACCTGCTCCACCGGTTGAATCAAAGTACAAAACGAGTGGCTGTCCTGTTTTCTCGTCACGTCCATCCGGATAGCCAGCCTCAGCCAATAAGCGCTTGGCTTGTTCAAGCGATTTTCTGACAGGCTTACCATCCTTGATATCGTAAACAACACGATTGATACCCTCTACGCCACCTTGATACCCAAGGATGCCTGGAGGCACCGGACCATAAGCGACCTGGGCCTGATCATTTTCAAATATTGCGACGTATTCTTCCCAATTAAAAGCAATGCTCAAGGCCTGACGTAACTTACGGTTTTTAGTCTGTTGTTCTGGCGTATCGCCGAGTCCTACAACGGGATCTTTCCAGTTAAAACCAAAATATCGTGATTGCGCCTCTACAGTCGTAGGCAGTTGAATTCCATGTTGAGCATACAGCGCAGCCTTTTCAGTCGAATCGCTGGCAGCTACCAGCATCGCTACACCCGTATCGCTTCGATCAACCTGGGGAATATCGTAGTATCCCTGCATGAATTTTCCTTGCAGCGGGATACTTTCCTTTTCCATATTGAACACAACGCGATCGATAAAGGGCGTCATCTTTCCACAATCAGCCAATAACCCTGCCGCACGATCTCCTGGCTCTCCTTCACAAGGGTAAGGCTCTCCACGGAAATTCGGATTACGCTCCAGTACATGGCGTCGATTCTGTATCGATTCCCCCATCATGTATGGCCCTGTACCGACCGGCCAGTTATTTAAAGAGAGATTTTGCTGCGCCATTCCTGGCTGGCTGTAAAACCTGTCGGCCTCCCACGGAATTGGTGCGATAAAGGTCATCGCCAGCCAATATTTAAACTGTGGGTAAAGCCCTTTCACGCGTATGCGCAAAGTGTAGGCATCGAGCGCCTCGACACCCGCAAAGCCGATATCGCGCAAATCCAGCCAGGGAAGATCTCGCGTGCCGGGAGGTAAATCTTTACGCAAGCCCGCATCAATTTCACGCAAACGTTTACCGTATGCATCCATCCCCACTACATGCTCGGCCAGGGTAGAGAAAATAGGCGAGGCCACGCGAGGGCTGGCAAGACGTCTGATGGCATAGACAAAATCGTACGCGGTGAGTTCACGCGTGCCTGTTTGACCAAAATCAGTAATCGAAAACTTATCTTTCAAACCCTCAGCACGGATCGGCCAGTAACTAAATTTCCCATCCGGCTCACGCGCGAACACCGGGTGAGGTTGAAACAAAATCCCCTTTCTGATCGGTATGTCATAGACACTTTCAGAGATAAACTGAGCAGATACATCAGAGGGAAGCGTATCGCCATTCTTGTCCAAAAATTTTGGCTCAGCCACAGAACTGGCTGCGCGCGGGATTAATTCATAAGGACGTTTAAGGTAGTGATATCCGTAGAGTGGCTCATAGATGTTGTAGGTATAAGGTGTTTCATCCGTTGAGTAAGACCTTGCAGGGTCAAGAAACTTCGGTGAACGCTGAGCAAAGGCGGTATATAAAACATTATTTTTTTCAGCGCCGTGGGCATAGGGACTATTGATCGGTGTCTCAGACGACTCAGGTCCACAACCGCACAGTGAAAGTACGGTCAACAAAAGCAATGCCATGCTCGTGAACCGAGCAAGCGCGCATGAAGAATATTTATAAATGTTCAATCTATTCAGTCGCATTGATGTTTTTGCCAGCAAATTTGACGCCATATCCAAGGCGCGACGGGTCTAGACTCTCCCCAGAGCCCGAGGCGTGCCGCCTTGGCCTGTTTTTCAAGCTCAGGCAGGGTGCGATCACGTAAATACTTACCGCCCCCCTGCTGATTAGCCCAAGCCATCCCGCTTTTGACTTGCAGGCGGTTGGCAGTCGTATCTTCAACGGGGATATCACATACATCGCGCCCATAATGATCTTTTTCGTAGCAAATCAATGTCAGCGTTTTACCCGCGACCTGTTCAGCTAAATGTTTGCGCGACGCCTCACCAAAGGGCTGGCCTGGGCGCGCGCTCCCGTGACTGGTTTCTGGAGCATCGATACTAGCCAGGCGAACACGATGGGTCTGCCGCTCAACCAGAATATTGACAGTGTCACCATCTGATACTTGTACGATCCGACCGGTTAAGGTGTAACTAGACGCGGCAACGGCTGAACCCGCACTGCGGTCACTCAGGCCGAATTCAGAAAATACCGTCGCACCGACCGTAAAGACGAGCGCGAAGGCAATCGCAGCTCCTTTGCTCGCGCCTACCCCTTTAACGCCATTGGCCAGACGTAAGGCTATTATTGCTGCGTATTTTCTCATCAGACTATAAATATATATTTTGATAATTTTCTGTAACCATTTGATTTTATTTATTAATAATATAAAAATATCCGGCTACAACCATTTTGACTGACGAAATTTATAGTACATAAAACTACACACCGTTGCCATTAAAGCAACCGACATCAAAAACCCATATTTCCATTTGAGTTCAGGAATGTTGTCAAAGTTCATTCCATAGATACCTGCGATCGCTGTTGGCACTGCCAAAATAGCCGCCCAGGCAGCCAAGCGACGCGTGGTATCGGTCTGTTTGGATTGTTCAATCAGCATGCCTGCTTCAAAAGCAAACGCCAAACCATCACCCAAATTATCAAGCAATCGGTCTACCCGCCCCACCCGATCTGACAAGTCGGCAAAACGCAACCGCTCCACCGAACTGACGGGCATCATTTCAACGCGGGACAGACGCCTGCATACTTCCTCCAAAGGAGCGATCATCGAATGCATACGCTGAAAATCACGACGGATCTGGTAGAGCTTTTTGACCTTGAATCCTTCAATCCCACGCATCAGCATAGATTGTTCAATGTTTTCCACTGTTTTTTCAAACTGGTCATACGCAATGTTGTAGCGATCTATCATCAAATCGAGTAATTCAGTCGCAATATAGTCTGGGCCACGCGCGATCCGTCCCGGCATTTTTTCTAGTCGCTTACGTAACTCTGTGTGCGAGCCAACTGCTCCACGTCGCGTAGTCAATAAAAAATTAGGGCCGATCAGAATCTGTGTCTCGCCAAAATTCGGCATGCCATCCGTTGCCCGTATCTCAACAGTCATTGCAACGATCAGGACTACCTCGTCATAATCCATGACCTTAGGCAAGCGATGTCTGGCATGTAAATCCCCAACGACTTCCTCGGATAAACCAAGCTGCTTGCCCACTAATTCCAGCATCGCCTGATCGGGGTCTTTTAAACCGATCCAAAGCATCGTTTGTGGCTCGCCAATCGCTTGCCGTAGATCGTCAAGCAACACTGCTTTGGACTCCCCGCCTCGGATATAGGCCCTTGAAGCGATCACCTCAGGAATCAGCGGCAAACTCGGTTGTTCAGTTTCAGGCAAAACAGTCTCCATTCATTCAGGCCAAGCGTTTGAACCCAGCGACACCCTGTCAAACACAATAATTTAAGCCAATACTGCTCAGATTAACGCGTTGAACCCGCCACATCGTGATTAAATGCAGATCAGTACAATATAGGTGTAATCCCTGCCCCACAGCAATCAATTGGATCAAAGTGTAATTATGCAGATCGTATTCCTTGACAGCGATACTATCCCTGAGCTGCTTACCCAGCCAGAATGGGTATCAAACTGGACCAATCGTCCAGCCACAGAGCCGGACCCAGAACAAGTGATCGCGGCACTCGCTGAGGCCGATATCTGCATCACAAACAAGGTCAAACTGACCGCACAGATTCTGCAAAAGCTACCGAAACTAAAATTCGTCTGTGTGGCAGCCACGGGTTACGACTGTGTTGATCTGCAAGCCTGTCGTGAACACGGCGTCATCGTCTCTAATGTCCCGGGTTACTCACGACAAAGTGTTGCAGAAGGCGTGATCGCCTTCATTTTTTCACTACGCCGCGCACTCCCTTATTACCAGACCACTGCACGCAAAGCCTGGCCTGAGTCGCCACACTTTTGTGTGCATGCTACCCCCTTACTCAATGTCCGCGGTGCGACGCTCGGGATTTTTGGGCGAGGTGCGATTGGTAATGAAGTCGCAACCCTGGCTCAAGCGCTAGGCATGAACGTGCTGTTTGGTGAACACCGTAATCGCCATGAAATCAGACCGGGTTATGTTCGTTTTGAAACCTTGCTGGCTCAAAGCGACGTCATCACCTTGCATTGCCCCCTGACTGAGGCCACGCGCGGCATGATTGGACATGCTGAAATCGCCCGAATGAAACCGGGTGCCATGCTGATTAATACCGCACGCGGGCCCTTAATCAATGAAGATGCGGTGCTCGATGCACTGCAAAGTGGCCATTTGGGTGGTGCAGCGCTCGATGTACTGTCTGTCGAGCCTCCCATTAACACCCCAGCCCTGCTGGAGTTACCCCATCCTAATCTGATCATCACGCCGCACATCACCTGGGCAAACGAGGATGGGGTGAACCGCCTGATGCAAGGCATCCTCGCAAATCTGCATGCGTTTCATCAAGAGCAACCCATCAACGTGGTGAGTTAGTGTTGGGAACTGCGCCGACCACGCAATCGCGCTGGGCGTATCTCAAGCTGATTCTGTGCGCGCTGTTCTGGGGCGGTACATTTATTGCAGGACGCATGACAGCTCAAAGTATGCCGCACATGACCATCGCGACAGGTCGGTTCGTGGTTGCAGCCGTGATCTTAATAATCGTTGCCTATCGGGTGGAAGGCGGATTACCCAA
>CANCRX010000077.1 GCA_947380655.1 Alcaligenaceae bacterium
CTTGCTTTTGCAGCACTGACATTAGTCGGCTCTCATTTCGCACAGGCGCAAACACCAACCCCCTCCCAAACTAAAGCGCCTGTTTCATCAACGGAGCTGGTGCAAGGCTTATCTAAAGCGAGACTCGCACATATCGCTGAGTCAATGAATCAGCAGGTCAAGTTAGGCATGTTTCCTGGGGCCGTTACGGTTGTGGCGCGTAACGGCCAGGTTGTGCATTTCGAAGCACATGGGTTTCTGGATGCGGCGAAGACAAAGCCGATGACTAAGGATGCTTTGTTCAGACTAGCTTCCATGACTAAGCCGATTGTCACCACCGCAGCCATGATGATGGTTGAACAAGGCAAATTAAATCTGAATGATCCGATTACCAAGTGGCTGCCAGAACTCAAGGATCTCACGGTCGAAACCAAAGAGGGTGATGTGCCCCTGAACCGTCCAATCTGGGTGCAGGATGTGATGCGTCACACCACGGGTTTTGTCTATTCTGGATCGACAAAATCTCCGCGTATCAAAAAAATGTATGACGAACTCAATATCGAAGCTCGCGTAGAGGACATCACTGCCAGTCAGATGCTGACTAATCTGGGTAAGATTCCATTAGCGAATCAGCCAGGTACTTTCTGGGAGTATTCCATTTCTGTTGATGTGCTGGGGTTATTGCTTGAGCGTGTTGCCAATAAGCCTCTTGATGCCATTGTTAATGAATTGCTGCTGACGCCTTTAGGGATGAAAAATACTACGTGGTGGGTGCCTCCCGAGCAGGCTGGACGCATAGCAGAAACACTGGATTCGGATCCACTCAAAGTTGAGATGCTGAAGTCTTATCGTCAAACCTATAACCCGCTGGATAAAAGCTATTTCAAAGGTGGGGCGGGCTTGCTCGGAACTGCCGCGGATTATTTGAGATTTGCGCAGATGATGGTCAATGGAGGAGAGCTGGATGGTAAGCGTTATCTCTCGCGTAAAACGGTTGAGTTCATGCTCTCTCAACATACGGTTGGGATGGGAGGTTCAACCATTGCGAGTACGGGTCCAGGCTATGGCTTTGGGCTGGGCTTTGCCGTGCGTCAGGACGAGGGAATGGCCTGGGTGCCTGGTTCAAAGGGCGATGCGATGTGGGCCGGTGCCTGGGGCACAAGTTTCTGGATTGACCCCAAAGAGAAGCTGGTTGGCATCATCATGGCGCAAGGGCCTTCTAATCGTACCCACACGCGCATGCTCTATAAAAATCTGGTCTACGGTTCACTCATGAAGTAATCCATAGCTTTGACGCACAGAGATAGACAGAACCTCATCAACAAAGCAACAGGACCTGATACACACCCTGTATCAGGTCCTTTTGTTTAGAAAAATGCGCTTAGTTTTGTAGACCTATCGTCCAGCCTTCAAGCCTTTTTCAGATAATTCGCACGCATCGGTTTGAGTACAAACAGTGCGAGTAGCGCGGCTGATGCATCAAGCAAAATCATCAGACCGAATACCGGCAACCAACTGCCCGTCGAGGCGTAGACAAGCGCTGCGATCGGACCGCCAAGAATTGAGCCAACACCTTGTGCCATATAAAGAAAACCGTAATTGGTGGTTGCGTATTTTTCACCAAAGGTATCTGTCAGCGTCGAAGGAAACAGAGAGAAAATTTCACCCCAGCCAAAAAATACAATGCCAGAAAGAATCACGAACATTAGTGGATCATTACGGAAATATAGCCAGCCTGTCATCGCGATGGCTTCCAGACCAAAGGCAATAAACATGGTGTTTTCGCGACCGTAGCGATCAGAAATCCACCCGAATAATGGTCGGGTCAGACCGTTCGTGACGCGATCAATGGTGAGCGCGAGTGGTAGTGCAGCCATACCCCAGACCATGGCATTGGCCACACCAAAATCTTTGGCAAATGCACCCATCTGCGAAATCACCATCAGGCCAGAAGTCGACATCATGGTCATCATGGCAAACATCAGCCAAAACACAGGTGTTTTAAGCATCGTTTTCGGAGCAACTCCCACACTCGCCTGAGCGACTGCGGTTTTAACTGCGCTGATCACGGCATCAGGCATTCTTAAGCCTTGTGCAGCGATCAATCCCACTGCACCGATGATGTAGCCAAATACGGTGAGTGTGTGCTGATAACCTGACGAGGCGAGCGTTGAAGAAATTGGAAAGGTAGTGAGAATGGCGCCAAAACCGTAGCCCGCAGCGACCATGCCTACAGCAAAGCCACGCGACGCAGGGAACCAGCGAACCATCAGGCCGACGATGCCTACGTACACGATACCAGTACCCAGGCCACCAAATAATCCGTAAGTCAGATAGATACCCACCACGCTATGGACTTTTGCTGACAGAATCCAGCTCAAACCCGTCAGGATCGCGCCGATGGACAGCAGCAGACGGGGACCAAATCGGTCGACCAGGTAGCCTTGGAAAGGCGAAAAAAATGTTTGCAGAACAATCAGAATGGAAAAAGTGACTTGCAGGGTGGCGAGTTCGACACCG
Organism: Alcaligenaceae bacterium; assembly: GCA_947380655.1. Taxonomy (GTDB): domain Bacteria; phylum Pseudomonadota; class Gammaproteobacteria; order Burkholderiales; family Burkholderiaceae_B; genus Zwartia. Next base: position 2,500 of record CANCRX010000077.1, read on the forward strand.
AGTTCACCTAGCAAAGGCTTGGTAAAAAGTGCCCACACGTATTGAGGGCTTGAGATGGCCATCATGCAGACCACACCTAGTAGTAACTGAATCCATTTGGATTTCAGAAAGCTTGATTGCTCCGGCGGGGTATTCGCGGCAATTGTTGCTGCAGTCATTTTGTTTCTCCTGAACAGTGATCAATGACTTGAGCAAAAAGCGTGCCAATCACAATTGTGATGACTAAAATTAATGAATACTTAATTTCCAATTGATTCGATTGAGTAATTGAACGGAACCTCATGCATTCTTAAACATATAAAAGTGCATGACTCCTCTTGCATGCACCTAGTTGGTGCTTTGCGGTCTTAATAGATCTCGAAATTTTGATCAAGATCTCGAAAGCTTGATCACTGACACATTGCTAACTGCAAGTGTGTGAAAAATGAACTGGTTAAACTGAGACGCTGAATATTTAAGGTTGAAATAAAAAAATGAGTCAGACAGAGCAGCCAAGTACAACAGGTATGCGTATCGCCCCGGAAAAATTGCTTGAGGTTGCCGCGGCCGTCTATCGCAGCGCCGGTATGCCTGAGCAAGACGCAAAGCTAGCCGCTGATACGTTGATTCAGGCAGACTTGTGGGGGCATCAGTCGCATGGGTTGCTCAGGTTGGGTTGGTATTACGCTCGATTGCAGTCTGGTGCGATGAAAGCGGTGACTGAAACGTCGATGGTGGTGGATGCTGGGGCGATCTCTGTCATGGATGGTCATGATGGTGTGGGTCAGGTGATTACCCGTCGTGCAGTCGATGAGGCGGTCTCACGTGCCAAACAACATGGAGTGGGTGTCGTTTCGGTGCGTAACTCCAACCATTTCGGTACCTGTATGTATTACACCCGTATAGGTGCTGAGCAGGGGTGTGTCATGGTGCTGATGAGTAATGCCGGGCCGAACATGGCGCCTTGGGGTGGCTTAAAGAAAAAAATTGGCACTAATCCCTGGTCTATTGCCGTCCCAGGGGGCGCGCATGGCCCGGTGGTGATGGATATGGCGAATTCTGGCGTGGCGCGTGGCAAGATTTATCTGGCGAATAAACGTCGTGAAAGTATTCCAGACCACTGGGCGATTGATGCGCAGGGACGGCCGACGACAGATCCTAAAGCGGCGCTAGAAGGCTTTATCCTGCCGATGGCTGGGCATAAAGGCTATGTGATGGGTACGATGGTTGACATTCTCTCAGGCGTCCTGTCGGGCAGTCAGTTTCTAGATGGTGTGCACGGCCCGTATGATCCTGTCAATCGCAGCGGTGCAGGACATTTCATGGTGGCACTGAATGTGGCAGCTTTCCAACCCATTGGAGAATTCAATGCCCGGATGGATGAGTACCTGACCTCACTCAAGGATGTACCGCTTGCCGCGGGGCATAAACAGGTTTTTTATCCAGGTGAGATGGAAAAACTGGCGGACCTCGAAAATCGAAAGTTAGGCCTTTTGCTCCCTGAAGATACGCTCGAGGATGTTGCGCGCGTAGCAAAAGAGGCGGGTGTGGCAGAGTTTTTATCTTTTTAGATGTTGTTGCAGGTCAAAGAGCCTGGATCTGAATGCCTTAAAATCAACCAGTTGGGTATGAGCAGATGGCATGAAATTTGCTTATTACTTTTAATCGTTAACTAATAACTTTTTGAAATATCAATAATGGAGCATAAATAATGAGTGATACCCCTGAAACAGTCAAAGCCTACCTGCGTCCGATTGACCGGGATGGTCTGCTTGGTTTTGCTCAAAAGGGTTGTGCCGACCCGACGCGTCGCGGTACCAATAAAGTACATACCGTCATGGAAGGTCAGTATCGTTCATTAAGCTACGTAGGTAATCACGCCCCTGTGGTGGTTGATGAGCCCCCACACTTGTTTGGTGAGGATACGGCTCCTGCTCCAGGTGAAATTGTATTGTCTGCGCTGGGTGGTTGCCTGGCTGTCGGTATCACCGCTGTCGCAACCTGGAAACAAGTCAAGCTCAGCAAGCTTGAATTGTTTCTCGAAGGGGATATTGGAAATCCAGCAGCCTGGGGTGCGGGTGGTGCCGAGATGCTGCCTCCCCAGATGGGTTTTCAGGCTATTCGCGTCAAGGTTGTTGTCGAGGGTGATGCAACCCGCGAGCAACTCGATGAGATCGTGCGTCACGCCAACATGTACTCGCCTGTCGCTAATTCAATGCGCAATCCCATTCCTTTCGAAATTGGGCTGGCTGAGTAATTATATTTTTCGTTAATGTGAATCAAGCAGAGCGTATGAGATGAATACAGTTGAAATCGCCCCGACCTTAAGTTGCGCCACGACAGACCGCAAGGTGCTGCAGGCAGTCACTGATATTTCAAATACGTCTCTTGCTGATGCAGCCTACCGGATTGATCATGCTGGTCACTATCCGCTCGATATCATGGGGGCATTGGGCGAGGCGGGCGCATTCTCCGCTCATCTTGATCGTCACGGCGCGAAGTTTGGGTTGGCGATTGACTCCATGAGCGCGATTAGCCGTCACTGTGGATCCACTGGTTTTTTAACCTGGTGCCACGATGTGTGTGGTTTGTACATGGAGCAGTCCGGTAATCCGGCTTTGATGGGCAGTGTCCTTGACAGCCATGCGGCAGGAAAAACATTCGGTGGTACTGCGCTATCTAATCCCATGAAAAGTTTCGCAGGGATTGAAAAAATGTTGCTGCGTGCAAAAAAAGTAGCGGGCGGATATCTGGTAAGCGGAGCGCTACCCTGGGTCAGTCATATTGCACCCGGCCAATATTGCGGAGCGATTGCCGGAGTCTATCTGGATGATGGCAGCGCCTCGCACGAAATCATGTTTCTTTTGCGCTGCACTGAAGATGTTGTTCTGCGTCAGTGCCCAGAGTTTTCAGGCATGGAAGGCACCAGCACCTGGGGTATCAGACTGGACGATTACTTTGTTGGTGAAGAAAATCTGATCGCTGATCCGGCCAAACCTTTCATTGCAAAAATTCGTGCAGCATTTATCTTGTTGCAAACAGGAATGGCTGTAGGCGTGGCGCAAGGCAGCATTGATTCGATTCATGAAGTCGAGCCTTTGCTGGGGCATGTGAATCAGTTCTTACACGAAAGACCCGACGAACTGCAGGCCGAGCTTGCAGATCTGGGCCAGCGCATTCAAAAGCTGGCTGTCAATCCCTATGAAACGAGCACAGACTATCTGATAGAAGTTCTGGATGCGCGTGCGCAAGGCGCAGAGTTCGTGCTGAAGGCCTCTCAGTCCGCTTTGTTGCATCAGGGCGCGCGTGGCTACATGATGAATACGGCTCCGCAACGACGTATCCGTGAAGCGCATTTTGTCGCCATCGTCACGCCGGCAATCAAGCATTTACGCTGGGAGATGGCACGTTTGTCAAAACAGGTCATGCCTGCATGACAACGGCTCAGTGGAAACAGTTTATTTGCCGCGCCTGTGGCTTGATTTATGACGAACAGGCGGGTGATCCGGATAGTGGTATCGCACCGGGAACAAAGTTCCAGGACATACCGGATGACTGGGTCTGTCCACTGTGTGGTGTGGTCAAGGCTGACTTTGAGCCTTATGAGCATGCTGAGCCGAATACCTCTGTGTTGCCTTCATCAAAGGTCGTTGCGCGTGGCTTGGGTGTTGTGATCGCTGGAGCTGGGCATGCGGGCTGGGCCGTTGCTGAAGCGTTGCGTGCGCTGGATCCTGTATTACCCATTACGATGGTCACGAGTTGTAATGGCGATCGATACCTCAAACCAGAATTGTCTATTGCGATGAGTCGTGGCTATACGCGTGAGACGATTGTTCGTGAGGCAGGCAGTGCGTCAGCCGAAAGATTATCGGTTCGATTACTTGGTGAGACTTTTGTGGTGGGGTTAACGCCGGCGCTGCATCAATTACGTACCACTAGAGGGAGCTTACGTTACAGCAGTCTGGTGTTGGCGATGGGTGCTCAACCAGCATTGCTGCCTGTGATGCCTGCCAATCTGTGCTGGAGGATCAACGAACTCACTGCGTGGACGGGACTTCATCAAAAGCTGAGTTCGGGTGCTAAACGTATCGTGATAGTGGGTGCTGGGATGGTCGGGTGCGAGCTGGCGGATGATTTCGCTCGGGCAGGTCATCAGGTTGTATTGCTCGATGTTCAGTCACATCCTTTAGCAGGCTTATTACCCATACAAGCTTCGGAGCGTATGTGTGCGGGACTTGAGCAGGCGGGGGTGCGTTTTGCCGGTGGAGTCAAGGTTGCGAGCGTGACAGTCTCAGCCGATCAATCAAAAATTGTCACGACTGAATGTGGCCAACGTTTTGAGGCAGATGAAGTCGTTGCTGCGACCGGATTAGTCACTGATTCCCGTATTTCAAAAGGTGCAGGACTTGCTTTTGATCGTGGTATCGCCGTCGATCAGAGAACCTTGGAAACGAGTGCCGCTCAAGTTTACGCACTAGGTGATTGCGTGAGTATTGAGGGCGCGCCATGTCGGTTTATTGAGCCTATTTCCAAACAAGCGAATGCGATTGCTCATGCGATACTTAATATCGACTATCCAGGCTATACACACACTCAGCCAGTGATTCGTTTGAAAACAAAGTCGATGCCTGTGGTTTTGCATGGATTACCCGTGCCCGCAGGTGTGTGGGAGATGATAGAGGATTTGCCTGACTTACTTAAAATGCAGCAATCCCTGAATGACCAGGTGATTGCAACACTTGAGGTGGGTAAACTCGCCGGACGTAAGCGCTTAGCAACTTAAGCGAATCGCTCTAATGGTTTCTGTGAATCAAACTGGTCAGAACAAAAAAAACAGAGCACAATAAGCGAAATCACTCAAAAAAATCCTTTTTAAAAGGTGGAGACAAAAATGAAATTCAGTGTTCAACATGCCAAAGACGCCCCCTTCGTTCATAACGGTTTAAGGCAGTATTTTGATTATCGTGATCTGGGAATCATGGATGCGACAGATGGCAAAGCCGTCATGCATGTGATTCGTGCGCACGAGGGAACCAATGCGACAGGTGAGTGGCATCGCCACGAGATCCAGATGCAGTTGGTATACGTATTGAAAGGCTGGGCTATTTTTGAATATGAAGGCCATGGTGAACATAAGCTGGAGGCGGGTACTTGCGTGCATCAACCCCCGGGCATTCGACACCGCGAGATTGCGCATTCAGAGGATCTTGAAATTCTAGAAATCGTTTTGCCAGGAAACTTTGAAACCATTGCCATGCCAGATTGATGTGGCGATGCCACGCAGCGTGCTGAGGCGACGTTTGGTTGGGGCGTTAGCCCTCACCCCTGCAGCCCGGAGTAATGTTGCGTTGAGTAAAAATGGTCAGATGTTGTCCGAGGGATTATTGGCATTGCCACCGATTGATTTTTCTATCTCAGATCACTCAACGGGCCGGTCGATCGGTGTGCGGGTGCGTATTCCCCTTGAAGAAAAACCTACTGGGCTGATTCTTTATAGCCCCGGACTGGGAAGTGGTTTATCGAATGGAGCGGTTTGGTGTGACGCATGGCAAGCCGCAGGCTATGTCGTGGTCAACCTCTCTCACCCTGTCACCAATGAGTCTTTATGGGATACGGCGCGCGCGAGTTTTCAGGAAAATCTTAAAAAAGCTTTATCACCAGACCAGTATGCTTTTCGTGTAAAAGACTGCTCCAGTGTCTTGACCTACTGCATGAATGATGCGGTTTTATCCAAATATATTGATCTGCAAAGAATCGGTATAGCAGGGCATTCGTATGGCGCCTTAACTGTTCAAGCGATTTCAGGACAGTCGGTCGGTGGGCAGTCACTCAGAGATGAGCGGATCCGTGCCGCAATCGCTTTATCACCCGGTGCGAGTTCCTTGGAGCGTGCACGTCTGATGTCGACGGTGAAGATCCCTTTTTTTTCCATCACCGGTGATCACGATCAGTTTGTGACATTTAAAGACGGCAAGAGCACGATGCGTCTTGGAACCTCTTTAGATAAACGCTTAATGATCTATCAACAGTTGCCTGCGGGAAAAAAACAATTGTTGATTTTGTCTGATGCGGACCATATGACGTTCGCGGGTGAGCCTGTTGATCCTGCTCGTTATAGTCGGGATGTCAACACCACCCCAGCGCAACAGCGGATGCAGTGGGAGCGTGTCGCTGAGTTAAGTAAAGAATTTTGGCGCTATTACCTATCCGATGCAAATCAGTCAGATACGAATGGGATGTTGAGCTTCCAGCAAAAAATGCGGTCAAACCAGGCTGCCGGTGATCAACTGAAGTTTGAGTAGCCGCAAATGAGTTGGCAATACTCCTCATCTTTGCTACAAGTTAACAATCCTTTTGAAAACATTACATACTCGAGACAGCTCTCATGAAAATTATTGTCATTCCTGGTGATGGTATTGGTCCGGAAACCATGTCGGTTGCAATCGATGCGTTAGAGATCGTAGACAAAAAATTTAATCTTGGCCTGGATCTGCAACATGATATTGCCGGCCACGATAGTTTGAAAAAATACGGTACGACGATTCATGAGGGACTACTTGAGTCAGTTAAAAGTGCTGATGGCCTGATCCTGGGCCCGATGGCAACTTATGATTTTAAAGATGAGTCGAAAGGGGAAATAAATCCCTCTAAATTTTTCAGAAAGAGTCTGGATCTTTTCGCCAATATCCGTCCCGCTAAAACTTATCCTGGTAGCGGTACACAATACAAACCGCTTGATCTAGTGGTGGTGCGCGAAAACACAGAAGGCTTTTATGCCGATCGCAACGTTGAGTCTGGTGGCAGTGAAATGCTGATTACACCTGATGTTGTCGTCTCGCTTCGTCGTATTACACGTCCCTGTTGTGAGCGAATCGCCCGTGCTGCATTTGAGTTAGCCATGACTCGCAAAAAACATGTGACCATTGTTCATAAAGCCAATGTGCTCAGAATTGGTGATGGCATGTTTATCGATGCTTGCCACGCAGTCGCGCGTGAATTTCCTGAAGTGGTCGTCGATGATGTCATTGTTGATGCCATGATGGCACATGTTGTACGTGCACCTGAGCGCTACGATGTCATTGTGACAACCAATATGTTTGGCGATATTCTTTCGGATTTGACAGCTGAACTAGCTGGCAGCCTTGGTTTGGCCGCATCAATCAATGCGGGCACGCATTACGGTATGGCGCAGGCAGCACATGGTTCTGCACCTGACATCGCAGGTCAGAACATTGCTAATCCATTTTCACAGGTGATTTCTGCCAGCATGTTGCTTGCCTGGTATGGTCAGCGCAAAAATAAACCCGCCTTTATCGAGGCAAGCAAAGCCTTAAACGAAGCCGTGGCGCAAGCCATCGCAGCCGGGGAAGCAACGCGAGATGTCGGCGGACGACTGGGGACTAAAGAGACCGGCCAGGCGTTGTCTGCGCGTTTGCTTAAAAACTGAAGTGCTTCAGTTTGACGCGCTTGAGTTAGAAGTGCTTCAGTTCTACGCGGGCAATACGCCACGAACAGGTATTGAATAAGATGAATAGACGATTGGCCGTACGTCGCAGACTCTTGACTCAAGTGGCGTCGGTCGCACTCGGCGCGCCTCTATTGATGCGTCATGTTCAGGCTCAGCCTGTTGAGCTTTCGCGTAAAGCGATTACGCTGGTTGTCCCTTTCGTGCCAGGTGGTGGGACGGACAGCATCGCCCGTGAACTGGCCAGGTACTTATCCGCTCAGTTAGGCGTGTCTGTGATTGTTGATAACAAAGGGGGCGCAGGGGGGGCGATTGCGGCTGTTGGTGTCGCCCGAGCCGTACCGGATGGCACAACGCTCTTGTTTACTACCTCAACATTTATTACCCACGTAGCCTCTGACCCCTCTCCTAGTTATAACCCCTTAAAAGATTTTGCACCGATTGCCATGCTTGGCAGAGGGCCTTTGCTTGTTGTTTCTTCAAAGGCCTCAGGGATCAAGTCTATATCCCAGCTCGTCAAAGAGGCCCGCGCGAATCCGGGTGGCTTGACGTATTGCTCTGCCGGTCCCGGCAGTATCAATCACCTGGCTGCGGAGTTATTCATGCAGATGGCAGATATTTCCATGACGCATGTGCCCTATAAAGGCAGTGGCCCCGCTACGATCGATTTTCTGGCTGGACGCACGCAAATATTTTTCGCTACCGTTCCAACGATCCGTAGTCACGTGCAGGAAGATAAAGTCAATGTCCTGGCGGTCACGTCGACCACGCGATCGGCGATGTATCCTGATATTTCGACAGTTATGGAGTCCGGCGTGGCTGACTATGAGGTGACAACCTGGTGGGGCGTCTCGGCTCCTGCTGGCGTGCCAGTGCAGATTGTCAACGCACTCAACGCAGCAATTAACATAGTGAGTCCCGCTTTGAAGGAGCGCCTGCTTCGAGAAGGGGCAACTCCCGTCTCAGATAGTCCCTCTGCGTTTGCCAGTATGTTGGAGGCAGAGTTAAAGGCCTGGAACAAAGTGATGCGCCATCGCGAGTGACTCGCCTGATCAGGCCCAGGCTCACTGAATTAAGTATCTGTACTCAAGGTATTCAGAGCAAAGCGCGCAATCGCTTGCTGAATTTCAACTTGTTCACCAATGGCTGCGCTCGAAGTAATTTTTAAGCCTGGATGTTTAGCCCGTGCGTCATCGAGCAGTAAAGGCAGATCCTTTCGAACGTGACTGCCAACGGCTAAAAAAACAGGGATGATGTTGATGTGGTGAAGGCCGGTTTGTGCCATCGCCTCAATGGCTTCAGGCAAACTGGGTTCCATGCACTCCAGAAATGCGAGTGCTGTGGGTCCGGTATGTTGATCGCGCATGGACTGGAGGATTGCCTCGAAGGGCAGGCGCCATTGAGGGTCGCGAGACCCGTGGGCGAAAAGAATAATGCCGGTTGTCTGAAGTGTGTTCATGCTGTGATTGTAGACTTGCGGAGCAAAATGTAGGGCTGACGCGTGAGCGAACTAAACCAGTGTGCGCGAGAAAGCCTTATGCAACATCTCGGTTTGCCAGAGAAGTGTTTGAGGCCTTGGGATTGCCCCACTCAGAATACTGTCATAGAGTTGGCGTGTGGATGATGCGTCAATAGCAAGTTGGTATTCAAAGGGCGTTTCGTCATATCTTGCTTCGCTTGACCCGCTTTGATCCTCTCGTTTCAGCTGAAAACTTAATTCCGGGAGTCGACGAGGGCTGGCGACGGGTTCGCCTTCGTGGCCGCGCATGGAGACCACATTGGCAGGGTGCAAATTAAAAAATTCTTCAATGATGACGGGGTAGGCTGGATGGGTATAGTTACTGATCTGAAAAGATTCAGAGAGCACTGGATTGATGAGCTTGGCCAGAATGTGACCGGAATTGCGGACGCCGACAATCTGACGAACCGACAGTAAATGATTGAGCGCGGGACTGAGGATCCCGAGTGGACAGTAGGCAAATTTATGTTGAGACAGATACGACTGAAGTTCATCGCGATGGGGGACAACGGGCCATCCCATCTCACGAAACACTTGTTCAGAACTGGTTCTCTGGGGATCTTCGTGTGTGCCATGTACCAACACCAGATAACCCAGTTCAGACATCCATTTAGCAAGCAATGGTGTCATTAAATGGGTTTTTCTCGCGCCGTTATAGGATGGCAGCAGCAGGACGGGTTGATTGAAGTTCAGCGTGGGTAAATGGGACTTCAGCGCATCATAGAAACCCGCTAGTTCATCGCTTGTTTCACCTTTAATACGCATCGCCATGCAAAAGGCACCAATTTCCAGGTCTGTCACGGAGCGCGACAAAACCTGAGACATCAATGTTTGTGCATCGTCGCGGTTGAGGCTGCTCGCCCCTTTGCTGCCGCGACCGATTTGTTTGAGATAGTGGCTAATGGACATGGATATATCTAGACATGGATGGAGCGATTGTTTTGGGCTTTTCGCAGACCGTTTCAGCTTACACGACTCTTGGATCTGGAGCCTTTGTTTTAGCTGCACATGCAACGTCATTGTTTACATATAGTTTGATGCAGCGCAATACCCCAGATATAAAATACTAGTCAAATTGAAAACAGGGTTGGTTGGGTCCGTTCTGTTAGTGATTAGGTATTGGTTTACGTATGATTCGGTTCAAAAAAATATTATTTTTATTTGGGTTAGCTTGTTTGTGCCCATTGAGTGCCCAGGCTGACGAGGCCTGGTATGAAGAGGCGAGCCGTCGCTTCTCCGAGACTTGGAAAGAGGGGCAGGTCGAGGCTTACGTCCCTTTTCTTTCCTGGCATATGCCTTTTGCCTATACCTCTGAGCAAATCAGTAGTTACAACCAGACGCCAAAGGGGTTTGGCTTAGGTAAGGGGCACTACAACAGTAGCGGCAACTACGAAGGCATGTATGGAATGGTCTTTCAGGACTCCCACGGCCAGCCTGAGTACATGATTGGCTATGCGTGGATCCCAACCTGGCCGATCAAGGACACGGATCTGAAGGTCGGAGTCGGGCTTGTTGGCTTTATTACGGCACGTGCCGACACGGCCAACTACACCCCTTTTCCAGGGATTTTGCCCGTTGCATCCTTGAGTATTGCGAAATTTAGCGTTCAGGCCGCTTATGTGCCTGGCGGCAGTGGGTATGGCAATGTGTTGTTTGCCTGGACTAAGTGGACGTTTGAATAACCCGTTAACCCTTAAGCGTTTCGATTTTTTTTAATGCTCCGGTGATCGCATCACCTGAAAGATTGATCGCCGGTATTCCTCTGAATACAAAAGCGATCCCCGCTACGGCCTGTAACTCTTGAACGGTTGCGCCCGCCCGTAACGCGGCGACGGCATGATTTTCAGCGGCCTGCGAAAGGTTCATCAGCAACATCCCGAAGGCCATCAACTGACTGGTTTTCAAATCCAGTGCTTCAGGCTCGAGCAACTGCGCACGCAGGCGCTCCACCCCCTCGGTCATCTCTGGGGCTGTTTTGATGCCAAGCGAAATCCGGGCATGAATACGATCGGGTACAAAGCCCAGGATTTCTTTGTAATTTTGCTCGAGTGAATCAATTGATTCCTGTTGCTTGACGGGATCGTTTGTTTGGCTCATGTTTCTCTTGGGCTAGATAAGTATTGATCGTTTGGAGGATTGGGATTATTCGTTGATGACGATGTTGGCAGCCTTGCCAATCGCCATTGAATTCGCGAAGTCCGCATTGACATATTTCTGAAAGTCGCCACGATCCAGAGTAATGATATCAACGCCTAATCCTGCAAAGCGTTCTTTCACGTCAGGACGCGTTAAGGTTTGTTTCAAGGCCTCGGTCAGTTTGTCCATCACGGCTGGTGGAATACCAACAGGCCCAAAAATGCCTGT
>CANCRX010000078.1 GCA_947380655.1 Alcaligenaceae bacterium
ATACCCTACTGCAGGCGACAGCACACTTATCTGATGTGAAATGACAAAAGCCACGTTTATTCAGCGGTAATTCCTGCATCCGAAACGACTTTTTCCCATTTTGAAATTTCTGATCGCTGGAATTCGGCAAACTTTGCTGAGCCACGTCCGTCAGGCTCAACGCCCATCGCGCGCAACTTTTCCTGAACTTCTGGAAGATTGATGATTTCAGATAAGTCTTTTGAAAGTTTTTCAACTATTTGCACTGGGACTCCAACCGGTGCGAAAACTCCCTGCCATGACTGCATTTCAAATCCAGGCACACCCGCTTGAGCTATCGTCGGGACACCCGGAAGCTCGGGCAATCTTTTACTTGAGGTCACTCCCAACACTTTAACTTTTTTGGTTTCAATCATGGGGCGCGCCGCCGCGTATGTCTCAAAGACCATATCAAGCTGGCCTCCAGCGAGATCAATCATTGCCTGCGATCCGCCTTTATAAATAATTTGCCGCATTTTGGTATTGGTCAAACTCTGAAAAAGTTGGCCAGAAAGGTGCTGGGATGTTCCTGCTCCTGATGAGCCGTAGGTCAATCCATCTGGATTGCGTTTCAGCTCTTGAATCAAAGCCTGGACATTATCGAACTTGCTATTAGCCGGTACCACCAGAACATTGCTCACAGTCCCCACCATTGTCAGGGGTACAAAATCGGTCACGGGGTTGTAGCCTAAATTTTTTGCAAAAAAGGGATTCACAGCGTGCGTTGTAATCGTGCCTCCCATGATGGTATAGCCATCTGGCATGGATTTAGCAACTAACTGCGTACCCACTATGCCTGAAACGCCTGGTTTATTTTCAACGATCACTGATTGTTTGAGCTTTGTAGAAAGATGTTGTGCAAGTAATCTTGCGACGTTATCCGAAACCCCGCCAGTACCAAAGGGGACAACATATTTAATGGGCCTGGAAGGCCAGTTTCCATCCGAACCTTGCGCATGTGCGGCATTTAAAAAGAGACATATTGAAACCACAGAAAGCAGTTTGAACAGAAAATTTTTATTATTTTTTGAACGCATATCTCTTGCCTCTTTTTATATTTAAATTTTAAGAATTATAGTGACATCAATCTCGTACAGATACTAATCTAAACTCAGTTAAACGCACGCATAGCCGACATTAGCTGCAGCAATAACTGGTTTGCGGCGATTGGCATTTGTCTGCCAAGTCGAGTGATGATGTGAGCTTGCGCCGAGGCAAGTATTTGCTGATCGATTGTGACAGCCACTAGCTCACCAGATTCAATTTCTTGTGCAACAGAAAATTCAGGCAATAAACTTATTCCCAATCCTGCACGAACAAAGTGTTTCACTGTAGAAATAGAATCAGTCACCATCTTAGGCATTAACCGGACCTGATCCATTTGTTCCGCTAAAGCAATCAGCTGACGCGTACCATAAGAACTATGCATCAGAGCAAGTGGATATTGAGTAATATCCGCGAGTCTTGGCTGCGTAGGCAGTCTGACCAGAGGGTGATCAGGCTGAACAATCGCGCAAAGCGGCTGGCATACTGCTGCACGCGAACGAATGGTTGTGGAGGGGGACGGGTTATAGACGAGTCCGATATGAGCGACGTCCTCACTGACCTGTCGGATCACATCGTTTGTACCAGCAAGATTCATCGTGATAGTGAGCGCCGGGTAGTTTTTCCAGAAATCCTGAATCGGCTTACCCATCAGATCACTGACAAACCCCTCACCCAACACCAGAGTGATATGGCCACGCTCAAGACCGCGCATTTCACGGATCTTGGTTACGACATCGTCCTGATGCGCACGATGCTGGCGGAAATAATCAATTAGTACCTCGCCCGCATCGGTCGCCCGCACCCCGCGCCCGAGACGCTCCATCAACGGCACCGCCATTTCCGACTCCAGCTGGGCGATTTGTCTACTAACGACGGACGGATTCATATCCAACTTATCCGCCGCTGCCCTGACTGAACCGCTTGTCAGTGCTTCGTAGAGATAGCGCACACGACGATCATCGATAGGCACATTCATGGACATCCTCGTCATCTACATGATCCAGCAGAATAACTTTAGTGTTGACTTAAAAGCAACGAAAATTTACTGCCGTTGACATTGCTCACCCTAAACGACTATGGGATTCTTGTTCATATCGGACGGGCATTCTTGCAAATGGAGTAACAGGTAATGAAAAAAATTGGCGTAATCGGTTTGGGCAACATGGGGCGAGGTATGGCCTTGACGCTCAAACGCGGGGGCTTTGAGGTAGTTGGAACAGATGCCATCGCAGCGACCCGCGAGGCACTAACTAAGGAAGGCATATCCATACGAGCAAGCATTGGTGAAGTCATCAAAGAGTGTGAAATGGTCTTTCTGTCGTTACCAACCGCTGCAATTGTTGAGGATGTCATTGCGGGTTCTGGCGGAATTATTGAAAACGCACGCGCAGGTGTACTCATTGTCGACACGTCTACATCCCATCCTGATACGACGCGTCGCATGTTGGTGAAGCTCAATGCCGTTAGCATGGAATTAATGGATGCGCCCGTGAGTGGTGGTCCTAAAGGAGCCATCACCGGCACCATGGCGATGGTCATTGGCGCGTCGGCTAAAAACTTTGAACGCGCCGAACCAATCCTGAGCGCGATGACAGGCAAACGTGTTCACGTTGGTGATGTAGGTGCCGGACACGTCGCAAAAATTGCCAATAATTTATTTACCGCATCGCATCTGCTGATCGCAGGTGAAGTCACCAGAATGGCTGAGAAAGCAGGTGTTCCGACCGATCAACTTTTACAAGGAATTAACGCCGGATCGGGTCGCAGCTTTGTGACTGAGCATAGTTATCCGACATGGATCTTGAACGGAAAATTTGATTCCGGTTTTACGATGAAACTGATGCGCAAAGATGTACGACTGTCGCAGGAATTAATTCAGGCACTCGAACTGGACTTGCCATTAGCCAGCAAAGTTGCTGAACTTTGGGCCAAAAGCGCTGACACCATTGAGGGCGGCGAAGATTTCAATCGCGTTGTCGAACTCGGCACACGTTAATAAATCATTACCGATTTAATCGGAGCACCGAACATGAGCACACATCAAACTAAAGCATTACTAGACGCCTATAAAAATTTTTTCCCGACAGGAGTAATTGGCTCCTACATCAACGGCGAGTTGCAGTCTGGCACTGGCTCCGAAATATCACTCGTCAATCCAGCAACAGGGGAATTATTTTTAACCTATAAAGATGCAGGCCCTGATCTCGCTGGGAATGCCTGTCAGGCGGCTCTCGCAGGTCAACAACTCTGGGGGGCCTTGAGTCACGCTGAACGCGGACGACTGATGCAAGAGGCTGGCAGAGTGTTGCGTGCCAATATCGAGCCGATCGCTCAGCTCGAATCCATCTCTGCAGGAAAACCAATTCGAGATTGTCGCGGTGAGGCCCTGCGTGTTGCCGAAATGTTTGAATACTACGCCGGCTGGACCGATAAACTCTACGGTAACGTGATCCCTGTTCCGAGCGGTCATTTAAATTACACACGTCGCGAACCGATGGGTGTTGTGTTGCAGATCACGCCATGGAATGCGCCCTTGTTTACCTGCGGCTGGCAAATTGCACCAGCGATCTGCATGGGTAATGCCGTATTACTCAAGCCTTCAGAATTAACGCCTTTGAGTTCTCTCGTAGTAGCCAGCCTGATTGAAAAAGCAGGCATCCCTAAAGGTGTCGTTAACGTTCTGGCGGGATATGGTCACACGATAGGTCAGGCAGCATTAAGCCAGATGGCAATCAAAAAAGTAGTGTTTGTTGGCTCACCTGCAACAGGCAGAAAGATTGCATCGGCTGCAGCATTGCGCGGCATACCTTGCGTGCTTGAGCTGGGTGGAAAGTCTGCCAATATTGTCTTTGAAGACGCTGATCTTGATCGTGCTTGCGTGGGGGCACAGGCAGCGATTTTCGGAAGCGCCGGACAAAGCTGCGTAGCCGGCTCGCGCCTGCTTGTTCAGCGCAGTATCTACGATCATTTTGTTCAAATGGTCGCGGATGGCGCGAACAAAATTCGTTTGGGTGAACCGACCACGGCTGACACGGAAATTGGTCCGATTCAAAACGCCACGCAATTCAAGCACATCAACAGCATGATTCAGCTTGGTCTGAAAGAAGGTGCGCAGATCGTTGGCGATACCCAAGTCGCTGTGGATCAGAAAGATGGATATTTTGTACGTCCAACGGTATTGAAAAATGTCACAAATGATATGGAAGTGGCTCGGACAGAAATCTTCGGGCCAGTCGTTGTAGCCATTCCCTTCGATACAGAAGAAGATGCCATCAAGATTGCAAACGATAGCGAATTTGGGCTTGCCGGAGCCGTATGGACTAAAGATATCGGACGCGCATTCAGGGTCTCATCTCGAGTCAAAGCAGGGACTTTCTGGATCAACATGTATAAAGTCATTAACGTGGCCTCTCCTTTTGGCGGCTACGATGCGAGCGGTTACGGCAGATCGAGCGGCATTGATGCACTGACCGAATACACCCAAGTCAAGAGTGTCTGGGTGGAGACAGCCGCCAATCCCGCACAACCCTTTGGCTATGCGCCAACGATTGATTAATTACCCCCCAACTAAATAGAGTATCTCAAAATTATTTAAACACCCCCATAGGTTTGACTTCCATCACCTGAATATAAACATTTGGAATTTGCAGATGTGGATGGGTTTGATATTCTTCGGATACTGCATCTTGCGACTCGCCTTGGACGAGCGAAAAAAGGATGATATAGCTCATCAAAAAAAATACTTTATTCCAGAACCAAGCCTTCCCGACGAATCACATCGCCCCATTGTGGTACTTCGGTTTTAATCCGCTGAGCAAAACTCGCAGGATCCATCATCACGACTTGACCATTATTTCTTAATGCTGCAAGTGCTTTTGCATCATTGTTGATTTGCTTAGCTGCTTCATAAATCTTTTGAATAATCGGTTCAGGCGTGCCAGCTGGTGCAAGCAAACCCATCCAGAATGTAACTTCAAAATTTTCATAACCTGCCTCTGCCATGGTCGGCACATTTGGCAGTTGTTCAATGCGTGCTGAGGCAGTCACGGCTAATGCTTTAAGTTTGCCTGACGTGATGTGCGGCATGGCACTCAGCGTATCAAAAATCGCGTCTAGATCGCCACTGATTAGAGCGAGTTCTGCCTGAGAAGCGCTCTTGTAAGGAACGTGCGTCATCTTTACATTCGTGCGATTGCTCCAGGAAACAAAGCTCAAATGCGCGATATTTCCTTGTCCTGCAGAACCATAACTCAATTTATCAGGCTGTCTCTTGGCATAGCTAATCACGTCTTTAGGACTTGTAACGCCGTTCTTTTTAGCCCAATCCGGATTCACAGTCAGAATAAAAGGAGCATCCAGAATCATTGATATTGGTGAGAAATCTGAAGCTTTGTAATTAATCTGCTTATACAACTGAGGATTGATAGTGATGCTGCTGGAATTCGTCACTAAGAGCGTATAACCATCGGGTGCAGCTCGTGCAACCTCCGCCACGCCAATTGCACCGTTCGCACCTGGTTTATTTTCTACAACGACAGGTTGCCCAAGCGACTTGGATAACTGCTCGGCAATCAGTCTTGCTACGGTATCCGTGACAGAGCCTGCAGGAAAACCAACAACCATACGGATATGCTTATTTGGCCAGGGCTTTGTCGTGTCCTGAGCATAAGAAGAGGTCAATCCAATCAAACCAGATAACAATACGGCAATGAGACTACGTGGAAGAAATTTCATGTTTTTGTCTCCTTAAGTACGATGATTTTTAAAATCATTTTTTAGGTCGAGCTACGGTACCGATCACTCCATTACTTTCTAAAATCTGCAATTCAGCTTCCGTAAAAGATAACAAGTTCTTTAAAACCATATTTGTATGCTGACCCAAAGTTGGTGCCGGACAATTGATTGGCATGGATTTTCCATTCAGGCGAAAATAGGTAGAACTAGATATATAGTGCCCTACATGCTCACGCTCGAGTGTTTGCCAGAAATTACGATCCAGCAAATGCACGTCCCCCATCACTTGTGAAAGCGTCTGTACAGGCCCGGCAGCGATCCCCGATGCCTGCAATAACGATACGATATCAGCAACATTGAATTGCTCTGTCCAGGAAGTAATCGCCGCATCGATTTCATTCTGATTCAATAATCTTGCCTGCGCAGTCGCAAACAGCGGATTAACTAACCAATCC
This sequence comes from Alcaligenaceae bacterium, assembly GCA_947380655.1. Classification (GTDB taxonomy): domain Bacteria; phylum Pseudomonadota; class Gammaproteobacteria; order Burkholderiales; family Burkholderiaceae_B; genus Zwartia. The sequence goes on from CANCRX010000078.1 coordinate 6,255, forward strand.
TCTCGCGCGATCAAGCGGCACAACGACGCCCATTGAGTATCTTGCGTAATACTCAATACGACCCACGTGTCGTGAGTCTGACAGGGGTAACAACCATGTGGCGAGTACATAGGATGATGATTGCCCATGCGCCGTGGTTCGGTACCTATTGCTGACTGCTCAATCATGAAAGGAGCCGTCAGTGTCAGCATCCCTTCGACCTGTGACATATTGATATGGCGTCCCCTGCCCGTTGAGCGCTGTACCAAAAAGCCTATCATCATGGCCGCAGAGGCATTGAGTCCTCCATTCGGATCACCATATGCATAAGAGGTCATGGCGGGCGAGCCATCCGGGTGTCCGGTATACAAGGGCAAACCACTCGCTTGCTCAAGCGTCCCACCGTAAGCCCGCGTATTACTCCAGGCGTTTCCTAGCCCAAAAGCAGGCATTGATAGCATCAACAGTCCAGGATTGACTTGACTGAGTACATCATAGGTCAAACCAAGTTTCGGTAATACTTCAGCGGAGTAATTTTCAATGACGGCATCAGCGTGTTTGACAAGCTCAAGGAATATATTTTTACCTTCCGGTTTTGTTAAATCAACGGCGATACCGTACTTATTGCGATTCATCAGATTGAAGTTTGAATTTTTTTCATACAATTTTTCCTGATAAAACTGTTCGGTATAGTTCGTCCCGCGCCACCAGTCCGGATAGGTGGGACTTTCGATCTTGATGACTTCGGCACCCAGATCGGCTAATTTGCGGGCCGCAAATGGACCGGCCCACCCCATCGACAGATCTAATATCCTTAGGCCTTCTAAAGGCCGTTTTTCGTTTGATGCAATCGAAGCTTCCGTAGCGAATGGTCTTTGCAGGAATTCATTTTTATAACGCTCGGTATCCGTGCCCAGTAATGGCGCGTTCCCGCCTAGCAGAGGACCGGCCTCCTCCAAACGCTGAGGCAAAATCGGTGCCTCAAACTGCACTCGTCCCAGACTGACAGGCACAAACGCCTTGCGCTCTCGGTGTACGGTTTGCTTTAAAAGTTGTGCCATGGTCGGCACGATCACTGCCGGATGCTTTTGCTCGGTCAACAATTCAAACCATTCCAGAGTCGAACGACTAGGGAAAGCTGCCACCAGGATCTCATCAATCAGATCTGCATGTTTCATCCGATCTGGACCGTTAGAAAATCTCGGATCACCTCCAAGCTCAGGTCGTCCGATCGCCTCGCACAGTCCCACCCACTGGGCCAGCGTATTCGTAAAAATTCCGATCCAGCCATCCTGGGTTGCATAAATACTGGCCGGATGGGTACTACCAAATCGGTTCACACCCAGTCGTGGAGTATGGCGCTTGTCCTGCACCATACCAGCCTCCATTTCTACGACACTAAAAATCGTCTCGTGAACACTGAGTACATATCGACGGCTACCGTCACTGCGACCAAACCAGGCAGCGAGTCCAACAGAAAATGTAGCCAGGCCAACTGCGATACCCGTTTGCACATCATGCGGCATATGAGGAGGCCCCAATACGGGACCACTGCCATGCACAGCACCTGCCATCGCTCTGCATACTGACTCTGCACCGACATATTCCCGGTATGGCCCTAACTCTCCAAACCAGGTTAAATCTATTGCCACCGTTACAGACAGAGGATCCTTTTTGCTGCCCTCAGCCCAAATTGGTCTCGCCAACACTTCAACGCCTTGCGTCAAAGCCCGAGCATCTAGTATGACATCGCATGTACGGGCCAGATCTCCTAACCATAAACGCGCCTCTGGATCCAAAACATCTGCAGCAACACTGGATTTATTCGTATTCATCCAGGCAAATAAGGCACTCTCAGATTCTGAATCTGGAGTAGGTTTAACAAGTGGGGGGATTTTTCGCCATGGATCACCTGCTAAGGCTTCAACTTTAATCACCTCTGCACCAAAATCAGCGAACAACTTACCTGCATAGGCGATACCCGGGCCTTCGCCCAGTTCCAGCACGCGTAAGCCTTTTAGTGCGAGACTCTCTAATTGAGGATCATTCAGCATGTAGCCATCACCAGGCATCTACGAAACTACGACGAGGTTGACTGGCACGATAGTCTGCTGAGGCGATCCCCTTTGTGATCCAGTGTCGTGTTTGAGCGGGATCAATCACGGCATCAATTTCGACCGCAGTCGCGACATTCAAGGCATGACCACGCTCATACATCTGCGCCACAAGTTTGTCGTAGAGCGCACGCCGCTCTGATCCTTCAGCAACAGCTTCGAGTTCTTTTTTGAAACCCAGTCTGATCGCACCCTCAAGGCCCATTGGACCAAACTCACCTGTCGGCCAGGAAATCGTAAAGTCTGCGCTGCGAAAGCCTCCTCCCGCCATGGCCATCGCACCCAGACCGTAGGCCTTGCGCAAAGCAATCGCGAGCAAAGGGACACGTAACTTAGCCCCAACAAGAAACATGCGCGAGACATGCCGGACTTGGGCCTGCGCCTCGACCTCAGGTCCCACCATAAATCCTGGGGTATCGATCAAAGAAATAATGGGTAAGCCGTGTGCGTCACAGAGTTGCATGAAACGCGCAGCTTTATCTCCCGCATCCGCATCAATCGCTCCGCCTAGATATTTAGGATTATTAGCCATAATGCCAACGGAGCGACCTTCAATTCTGGCTAAAGCAGTATGGATACCCACCCCAAACCCTGCACGCAACTCCAAAACGCTCGCGATATCTGCAATCCCTTGAATTGCTTTAAGCGTGTCATACGCGAGCAGTCTATTTTCAGGAATAACATTGCGCAACAGGCGTGCATCATGCTCGCTCCATTGTGCAACGGGACCTTGAAACATGGAAAGATAGTGTTTGGCCACACTGACTGCCTGGGCCTCATTTTCAACCAGCACATCAATCACGCCATTAGCAAACTGAACACTTGCCGGCCCGACATCCTCAGGGCGAAATACCCCAAGTCCCCCACCCTCAATCATGGCAGGCCCCGCCATGCCGATATTGGCTGACCGGTCTGCAATAATTACGTCACAACAGCCTAAAAAGGCTGCGTTACCTGCGAAACATCGTCCAGAAACAATACCCACAACAGGCACTTCACCACTGAGATCGGCAAAAGCGGCAAACGAGGGCTGATGCAATCCCGATATAGAAGGCACATCTACATCGCCTGGACGACCACCACCACCTTCGGCAAACAATACGAAAGGATGCTTATTACGCAAGGCAACCTCGACGATGCGATCCGTCTTGACATGGTTACGTTTACCCTGCGTCCCTGCAAGTACTGTCGCGTCATAGGCCATCACAGCGCTCAAGGCTCGCTCTTTACCCACTAACGCACCGTTAATCTCTCCTATACCCGTCACAAGGCCATCAGCAGGCGTATTAACGATTAAATCCTCTCGCGTTCGTCGTGTCGCCTGTGCGGCTAATGCCAAGCCACCGTATTCATTAAAGGTGTCCTGATCACATAAATCGGCAACGTTTTCTCGCGCAGTCCTTTGCTGGCGAGAACGCCTGCGGGCAACAGCCTCAGGGCGATTTTCATCCCATAAATACGCATGACGATCTATTACTTTTTGCAAATCCTCACGTACTGCATTTGGATCTTGTGCGAGTGCAATCGGCTCATACTCATTTTGAGTGACCTCGGTTGGGGCCAAAACACCGAGAATATGACCTAAGCTAACCACGTCACCAACTTTGCCGCGTATGTCAGTGACGCGTCCGGCAATATCTGCAGTCACAAGATGCTGCATTTTCATCGATTCGATAACCGCTAATGTGTCCCCAGGCAAAACCAAATCATTCAACAAAACAGCAATTTCAACCAAAACACCATTGGTGACCGCACGAAAAGCACTTAAGCTTTTGTCTTCAAGTTCTTCCTGGACATCTTGGACTGTTTTTATATTTTCAAATACAACAGACGGATTTTCTAACTGTTTGCGCTGGGCTTGCTGATCATCAAGCTGTCTCATACGAAGTAAAAAGCGATCTAAGTTTTCTGCCCAATATCGTGTGTGGATATTCTGGTTTTCAAAATCTTTGCTCTCTACAACAGCACGCAATAGCGACAAATTTGTCTGAATCCCATCGATGCGAAACTCCGCCATCGCACGACTCAGGCGTCTCACTACATCTGGAAAGTGATTGCCAGAGCTTGTGACAATTAATTTTGCTAATAACGTGTCATAGGTTGGTGATGGTACATAGCCACTATATCCATGTGAATCGACACGAACACCCAAACCATTTGGCGCCTCGAATTGCAACAATCGCCCTTGTGATGTGTGAGACATCCCGTTGTCATCGGTACTCTCGCAATTGATGCGCACTTGAATCGCATAACCCTTTACTTCAGGTGGCGCATCGGGAAGCAAGCCAAGCTGTGCGAACGATCGTCCTTGTGCGATTTGAATTTGTGTTGAGACTAAATCTATTCCGGTCACCTGCTCAGTCACGGTATGTTCAACTTGCAGTCGAGGATTCGCCTCAATAAAGACAAATCCTATTTGATTGCCAGCGTCATCCTCTTCGACAAGAAATTCAAAGGTGCCAAGGCTGAGATAACCAACACTTCGCGCCATGTCCAAAGCAGCTTGAGTCATTTTTTTGCGTAATGCAGGCTTCAATACAGGACTCGGGGCAATTTCAATTAATTTCTGAAATCTGCGTTGCAGTGTGCAATCTCTCTCCCCTAACGCAATGACTTCACTGCCATCGCCAACAATCTGAATTTCAATATGACGAGCACGCGTGACGAGTCGTTCGCCGTAGACTTCATCTATACCAAAGGCCGATTGAGCCTCAGAGCGGCATCTTAAGTAAGCCGGCTGCACCTCATCTCGCTGCGTGACTACACGCATGCCGCGTCCACCTCCTCCCCCAACGGCCTTGATCACAATGCCTTGACCATCTTGCGCATCAAAAAATGTCAGAACTTCCTCCAAGCAAGCACCACCCCGTGTCGAGGGCATTGTCGGCACACCACATGCTGATGCCAAGGCTATGGCCTGACCTTTATCACCAAACTGGCGGAGGTGTTGTGAAGTCGGTCCAATAAAGATGAGCCCTGCAGCAGCACAGGCGTCGGCAAAATCTGCACGTTCACTTAAAAAGCCATAACCAGGATGAATGGCGTCAGCGCCAATGTGTAAAGCTTGTAAGATAATTTCTTCGATATCCAAATAAGCAGATGGACCACTTTTTGAAAGCGCTATCGCCTCCTCAGCCAATCGTAGATGGGAACTCGTTGCGTCATCTTGAGCATAAACAGCGACTGACTGCATCCCCAGATCAGCGACTGCACGTATAACACGTACAGCGATCTCGCCTCGATTAGCTATTAAGACTTTTTTCAAAATATGTCTCCATCTTTTATTTTTTATATGAAGATAACTATAGCTGTTTTGTGCGTTTATGTAGTGAAACTTAAAACGCGGTATAAATGAGCTAAATCTTGTTCCATAAGGGGAAATCATGGCTTCCAGCAAATGTACACAAGTAATCCAAGCCACTCTGATCAAAATGATCTGCTTGAGCCTTTGCGCTATCATTTCCGTCCCCGCGCTCGCATGCACAACCTTTCGTCTGCAGTCTCAGGACGGAGCATGGATCACAGGCCGTTCCATGGAACTCGGACTGGATCTCAAAAGCAATGTGATGCTGGTACCTCGCCAGTTTGCGTTGACCGCAATGCAGCCTGGTATGAAAGCCGGCATGGGCTGGAATGCCAAATACGGCTTTCTGGGGATCAATACCTTTGACTTGAATGTCGCGACCGATGGGATGAACGAGGTTGGCCTAACAGCACATGCTTTATATATCCCAGGCTTTTATGAATATCAGCCCTACTCTAGCGATAACAAAAATACCATCGCCAACACCGATGTCGTGAACTGGGCGCTGAGCCAGTTTGAAACTGTCGATCAGGTACGTGAAGCGATCAGCCAGATAACTGTCTATGGTCTGGATGTCCCAAAAATCGGTGTGCAGCCTCTGCACTGGGCAATTCGCGATGCGAAGGGTGGCTCCATCGTGATCGAGTACGTCAAAGGTCAACTCGTTATTTACGACAACCCTATTAGTGTGCTGACTAACTCGCCCAACTTCGATTGGCACATGACGAATCTGCGAAACCATATCAATCTGACGAACGTGAATGTAGATGGTTTAAAACTTGGTTCCATGACGCTCCCTCCCATCGGTCAAGGAACAGGCTTGATTGGTTTACCTGGTGACTACACACCACCATCAAGATTTTTACGTGCAACGGCACTAGCATTTTCAGCAGCCCCTGTCCCTACCGCTAAAGAAGCTGCGAATCTCGCCTTTCACATTTTGAATGCCGTAGATATCCCGACTGGAGCCGTCGCTGAAAAAATTCCTGGAAAAGAAGCAACCAAAGACTCACTCGCCTACGAACAAACTCAATGGGTGACGGTTTACGACCTAAAAAACAAGAAGGCATTCTTTCGTACCTATGGCAACCTGAATATTCGTCAGATCGACTTAAACAAGGTCGATTTTTCCGGGAAGAACATTCAATATGTTCCGATGTCACGTGAGATGGTGACTGAGGATTTAACGCCCGTAGTTAAGTAAACAACGCTTCATGGTATCGGCCAACACCTTGCTTGATTACTGGATGCCCAGCCAGGCAGAGGCGATCGAGGAGCTCTCCAATGCGGTGCAGACTGCTCTTATAGATTTACAGGAGCACGTATTTCCGATCAATCTGTGTCTCGAAGAATTAATCTTCAATACCATTTCTTATGGTTTGAAAGGCGATCCAACGCATCGCATTCATGTAATGATTATTAAACATCCACATGAACTTGAAATCACCATTGAGGATGATGGACCGAGTTACGATCCTTTTTTTCATGCCGTTGAGCCAGACCTAGACCTTAGTGTCGATGAACGTCCGGTTGGCGGGTTGGGTATTCATTTTGTCAAAACACTGATGTCTGAGGTCAATGCCGTTGCACTCAACCCTGGTAATCGCATTACCTTGCGCAGACGTATTTAAATCAAGTCAATGAAGCTAAGGCGGCTTCGAGACTATCATCGATCTTGAACATCGCATGAAAGCCTGATATCTGAAACACGGACAATACATTCCCGACAACATTGACAACGCGTAAATCACGTCCCTGGCCTTTGATTAATTTTGCAGTAATCAATAAGCCACGCAATCCAGCGCTGCTGATGTAATCAATCCCACCCAGATCGATCACCAGATGGCTCACCTGCTCGTCGAGTAGTGCACGCATCTGCGTTTCGTACATAGGCGTCGTCACTGCATCCATACGGCCACTTAAGACGATCACTGTGGCATTGGGATGACGCTGGGATTGAAAATCCATGATGATTTTTCCTGTTAACTGTTATTCAAATTACTTACGGGCGAGATGTCTGAAAGTCATTGCAAGCATCGTGATGTCATCGGACTGCGGCGCATCGGCCGCATAGTTCTCCACATCGCGCTTGATGAAATGCACCATCTGCTCAAGATCATTACGGGGGGCTACTTTCAACGACTCAATCAAAC
>CANCRX010000079.1 GCA_947380655.1 Alcaligenaceae bacterium
GCAGCCGCTACCACAACAACTGAAGCAACAGTTGCCGTGGCAGCAGCCGGCACGACCGCAACCGCAACGGATCACACCGTTGTTGCAGCAGCAGATGTCCATGCAGCGACTACCGCCCATACGACAGACAGCACCACAACTACCCCTGCGACGGATACCTCGACCAGCACCACCAGCTCGACCCACTCCGACACAGTGGTGCTCGCTGATCTGCTGCAAGTCCCAGCCAATACACCGGCTGCAGACTTGGTTGCTAGCGTCACCACAGGCACGGTACCAACCGATACAACACCAGCTCCAGACTATCTGCAGCCGGCAAGTTCGGCACCGGCAAGTGCTGCCGCAGTAACAGACACCAGTCTGATCCACGACACGGTCGCGATTCCAGTTGAGCCGATCCCTGTTGCGGACGTCCTGCATGTCTAATCACAGCAGTCTGTAGGGAAAGTTAACCAACCCGGCCATGTGCCGGGTTGGTTTTTGTAGCTTAAGTAGACTATGATCGGTTGTCGTTTAACTGCTATTGCCCTCGAGCATTTCATTCACCGGTAGGGCAAGGACTTTTTCAGATGGCTTTAGTATTCCGTGACCATTTTGGTTTCTTAAAAATGAATATTTTGGTACGCCCAATCAGTCCGTATTGCATCGCCGCCGCCCTTGCCTTCTCAAGCAGCGTAGTGAGTGCTCAGGACTTGAGACAGGCAGTCTTGATTGCACTGAATCAGTACCCAACCATCCTTGCTGCACAATCTAAACTCGATGCGGCAGGCTCTGACATTACCCGCGCACAAGGGGCACATTGGCCTCAGGTTGCCTGGGTCGGTACCCAAAATGCCTACAACTCCGGTAATGTCACGAACAACTGGATTCAATCCCCCTCTATCAGTCTGAATGTCTGGTCGGGCTGGAAAATCCAGGCGGATGTTGAGCGCACCCAGGCCTTAGCCGAGGCAGGCAGGAGTCAACAACGTATCACGCGCGATGACGTAGCATTACTAGCCACTGAGGGTTACCTAAACTGGGCCCGCGCACTAGATCTGCTCAAACTCGCTCGAGACAATATGCTTGCCCACGCGCGAATCCGCGATGACATCAAAAAAATTGTGGATGTCGATCAAGGTCGTCGCATTGACCTGGATCAGGCACAGGTACGTTTTGAAAACGCGAAACTTTCAGTAGAACAGCGAGAATCTGATCTGACTGCAGCCACGCAAAGACTCAACCGCATGCTGCTCGGACAGATGCCTAGCCACCCTACTGGTGTCGATTTCGAACCAGGGGTCGCACCCGCTTCATCCAAAATAGCTGTCAATTTGTTAGATGACTCACATCCGGTTATTTCACAGCAAATCGCTCTGGTCGATGCAGCTCGGGCCGCTGTTCGCAGCGCCCGCTCCGAATTTTCCCCGAACGTGAACGTCACCTACACCAAGCAAACGTACCAGGGCACTGGACAAGGAGACTACCTGGCGCAGTTGGTAGTCAGCATTCCTATTTTTTCTGGCGGAGCAAGTTATGGTGGTGTGAGTTCTGCACAATCCAATCTGGAGGCCGCAGAATTCAACGTCCAGGAAACCCGCTTGATCCTGCGGGAACGACTCGTATCAACCTGGGCAGAGTGGGTGAGCGCCAAAGAACGTAAAACTATGAGTGCCAAACAGATCAAGATTGGGCAGGACATCGTTGAGGGATACTGGAAACAGTTTCTGGTCGGTCGTCGCTCATTACTTGACTTGCTGAACGTACTGGGCGATTTGTATTCTTACGAAACAGCTAACACTGGTGCTAAATTTGATGCGTTAATTTCAAGAGCCAGGATTATGTCTCTGACAGGCAAACTTGCTAACGCTTATCAAAGCGCTGGGGTGCCGCCTAAAGTCACCACCGTCAGCACGATTAATGTCTCAGATACGGCAGTCAAACCAGCCAGTGTGCCTAAACCTGTCGTTTCGGTTACCACCACAAACATCCTGACAGAAGGTGGAATGGTTCAAACCTCACCTATCAATCTGACCGAACCTCCAAAATAAAAATACTAAAAAATGAATCAACCTGAAACCATTCAACCTCAATCGAATCAGCCTCAAACGAAATCAATTGAGCACAAAGAGCACGACCCTTTGCTGGTATGTCTGGCGCTGATTGCTACGCTGATCGATCGGCCTGTCCACATCTCTGCATTGAGAACGGGTTTCGCAGTCGATGACAACGGTCGCATACCTATTGATGCGTTTCCGGATGTTGCTAGACAACACGGAATGATCGCTGCGTGGACTAGAAATCGTCCGACTGCATTGCCAAACTATGTATTGCCTGTCATAGCGCCTTTTATAGACGGCAGGGCGTGCGTGATTCGCTTACTGACTAGTGATTCGGCGAAGATCTTGCTGCCAGACTCTGGCATGACTGAGGTCACCATGGACACCAAGGAGCTCGAAGCGCTCTCGACTGGTGAAATCATGGTTGTAAAAGCCTCAGAACTCAAAGGTGCTCAGCAGATCGTGCCTTTTAAAGGCGAGGCTTTCAACTGGTTTTGGGGAACTCTCTGGCGATTCAGAAAATTTTATGTCGAATCGATGCTTGCTACGGTGGTGGCAAACATTCTGACTCTGGCCTCAGTATTTTTTACGATGAACGTCTACGACCGCGTGGTTCCCACGCAAGCCTATAACTCGCTGTGGACCCTCGCGATCGGAACGGTAGTGGCTGTTTTTCTCGAATTCGTTATGCGCTGGCTAAAAGCCAGACTGGTTGATTTGGGAGGAAAAAAAGCAGATGTCGCGATCAACGCAACGCTGCTGCGAGAAATCATGTCTATCCGACTTGAACATCGTCCTCAGTCCATCGGTATATTTTCAAGCTCCATGCGCGATTTCGAAGCGCTGAGAGATTTCTTTTCCTCTGCGTCGCTAGTATTGGTCGCAGATTTACCATTTGTTTTGCTCTTTTTGTTTCTGATCGGTGTGATCGGCGGACCGATTGCCTTGATACCAGGCTTAGCCGTTTTACTGATCTCAATCGTTGGAATTTTGGCACAAAAGCCGATGACCACAGCCATGCGTTCAAGCATGAAGCAATCAGGCGATCGTCAAAGCGTTCTGGTGGAGTCCATGCTCAACCTGGAGCAACTTAAAGCGCACAATGCCGAAAGCTATCTTCAGCGTCGATGGGAAAGCGCCAACATGGCAGGGTCGGACTCCTATAAAAAAACACGGGCGCTGACAAACTTAATGATGGGTATGACTGCTTCAGCTCAACAGCTCGTCACTGTCGGTATGGTGGTGCTAGGCGTCTACCTGATTCATGAAAATCAACTGACGCTAGGCTCACTGATTGCGTGCGTCATTCTTTCTGGCCGCGCGATAGCTCCTATCGGCAGCATCATGTCTCTCGCCTCACGTTTCCAGCAAGCGATGTCTTCTCTGGCTACGCTTGATGGACTGATGAAACGCCCACGCGACCGCGATGCCACGCGCCGCTACATCGTGCCTGAAACTATCAAGGGCGATCTGCAAGCCGACGACGTTGAGTTTGCCTACCCTGCTGAACACAAAATCCCGGTGCTGCGACGCGTTTCACTGAAGATCGACGCTGGACAACGCACTGCATTGCTTGGCAAGGTCGGTAGTGGGAAAAGTACGCTGGTCCGGCTCATGGCTGGTCTCTACACGCCCTTGGGTGGCAGTATTAAAGTCGACGGGATCGATACTCAGCAAATTGAACCTGCAGAGTTGCGCACGCGTATCAGTTATATCGGGCAAGATGCTCAGCTCTTTATGGGATCGCTGCGCGATAATCTTGTGCTCTCTGACAGTTGGATTACTGATGCAAAATTGACTGAGGTCCTCAAAAAACTCGATCTGTACAACATTGTCGCCAATCACCCTCTGGGCCTGGATATGCCGCTGACTGAAGCAGGTGGTGGTTTGTCTGGCGGTCAAAAACAACTGCTGGGTATCGCTCGCATGATGGTGCGAGATCCGATTTTTGTCTTTATGGATGAACCAACCTCTCACATGGATCAGAATACTGAAACACGTGTGATTCAGGTTCTAGGCGAATGGCTGAAAGGTCGTACCGTTTTAGTTGCTACGCATCGTCCACAGCTGCTGGTGTGGGCTACCCACATTGCGGTACTCGAGCGCGAACAGATTCTGACTCAAGGCCCACGTGATGAGGTATTGCAGAGGCTGTCCAAAGGCATTGCCGCCACACCGGCGACGAGCGGTACACCTGCACCTGCTTCCGCTCCAGGCTCAGTTCCTGGTCAGACTTCAGCTGCTACGACGACAGGCAATGCACCACAGGTGGAGCAGAAATGAGTATTTTTTCAATTTTCAAATCTAAAGATAAGGCTACTGAGCAAACCGCCGTATTCACAATGGCATCGATTGAGGACGATGAGCGTCGAGCCAGTCGTATTTTGATCTGGGCCACCTTAATCACCTTAATAACAGCCCTGGCTTGGGCCTACTTTTTCACCCTCGATGAAATTACCCGTGGCCAGGGAAAAATCATTCCTGCCAGCCGCGAACAGGTCATCCAGAGTCTGGATACCGGTGTGCTGACAGAAATGTTTGTTCGCGAAGGCGATGTTGTCCAGAAAGACCAGGTCCTGCTTAAGATCGATGATGCGCGCTCTGGTCCTGTTTTTCGTGAGGCGCAGGAAAAATGGCTTGCGCTAGTTGCTCAGGCTGCTCGTCTTCGCGCAGAGTCCTACGGTACAAAACTCGTTTTCCCTCCAGAGGTAGCAAAGTTTCCGTGGCTCGCCGAAAGAGAAACGCAAGCCTATAACGCACGTAAAGTAGCACTCGATGAGCAGCTCTCAGCCATGAACCGCTCACTATCCTCGCTATCGAAAGAGATTTCGATCACGTCCCCCTTAGTCTCACAGGGTGTGGTATCAGAGGTGGAAATCCTCAGGCTCAGACGCCAACAGTCCGACCTGCAGGCTCAAATCGCTGAGCGCCGCAATCGCTACCTGACGGATGCCAATAACGAACTGGTTCGCGTGGAGTCAGATCTCGCGCAAACAAAGGAAAATGCTCTGGGTCGCGAAGATGCACTCAAACGCAGCGTCATCCGCTCACCTATGAAAGGTATTGTTAAAAATGTCACCGTCACTACCGTAGGTGGTGTGATTCAAGCTGGTCAGAGCATCCTTGAAATCGTACCGACTCAGGATGAAATGTTGGTCGAGGCCTACATCAAACCCGCTGAGGTGGCGTTCCTGCAAATCGGACAGCCCGCAATCGTCAAACTCACGTCCTACGAATTCAACAAATATGGCGGATTGACAGGTGTACTGGAGCACATCAGCCCAGATACGATGAAAGACGAGACCAAGCCGAAAAAGCCTGGCTCAAGTCCTGTCGATCTTGACGAAGGCTACTACCGTATTCTGATTAAGATTACCGATAAAAACCGTGAACGCCACGGCAGAACGCTGATCTTGACACCAGGGATGACCGCAACAGTCGAAATCCGTACGGGTCAGAAAACGGTATTGGAATATTTGTTCAGACCACTGCAGTCTGTCTCTCAGGCACTGAGGGAGCGTTGAAGATTTAAACGTAGCGCTTTTAAATATTCAAATCTGAGTCGTATCAACGTCGTTACAAATCACATAAAGCTCCAGGCGTGATCCCACGCCGAGCTTTTGGTAAATCGCCGCAAGGTGATTGCGCAGCGTGTACTCGCTGATTGCTAAGTCATCTGCAATTGCTCTGAGTTTGCGTTCAGAGGCACCGAGCACGGCCTGTAAAACTTTTTTCTCTTTGACGGTCAAAGATTTGAGCTTGAGCTCGATCGGAGAGAGTTCTTTAGGTGCGCTCGCACGCGCAATATTCATCAGGATTCTGGTAGTCGCATTGCGGTTGATCCAGAGATCACCGTGATGAATTTTTTCGATTGCCTTGAGTAATAGTTCAGGTTCTTCTTCTTTACTCACTACACCCCGCGCACCCAGCATGACAGCCATGTCATGCTGCTCAATGTCACGCACACCAGTCAACACGAGCACTTTGGCGTTACTACCCGTCAAAATCTCAGGGATCAAATTACGGGCATTATCCTCCCCTAAATCGATTTCCATCACTACGACATCAGGCTTGCATTTTTTTATATTTTTAAGAGCTTCAACGCGCGATGTGGATGAGCAACAAACTTTATATTTTTTATCGCTTTCAACCAGGCGTGTCAAACCCCAAAGCGTCATTCTTTGATTGTCGATCAGATGGACGAGGATGGGTTTGCTATTGTTCGGCACAGATTGTTCATTGGCTTACTAGCCAACTTAAATTGCTATTGAGTAATGAGAATAGTTTACATTAAAGAGTAGTACATAGGCACTATTATTATTTTTATTGTTGTTTTGACCGCTATTTACAACACACTGATTAATCACAACTATTTATCAATTATTTCATTTTTATTATTTCATAAATTTTGTATGGAGCAATTTCAATATCCAACAAAAAACCCGAATATCTAAAAAGAGATTCGGGTTTGAGGTAGTCGTTTAAAGCATTTAATTCTGGTGCCGACGGCGAGACTCGAACTCGCACAGCTTTCGCCACTACCCCCTCAAGATAGCGTGTCTACCAATTTCACCACGTCGGCATTTATCTTTAACAAGCCCAAGATTGTAGCACGCAAAGCAAACTCATCTCAGGCAATGACTAAACGAAGATTACTTCGTTGCAGGTGCTGCTGGGACCGCTGGCACAACAGGCGCGGCAGCACCAGGAACCGCTGAGGCAGCGCCAGGTACGGCATTCGGCACCGCGCCGGGAACTGCAGCAGGAACTGCTGCTGGAGCCAAGCCTGGAACCGCTGAACCAGCTGGAGCAGGTGCAGGAGCTGACTGTGTAAAGTTAGACATAATGCCTGTGTCCTGGCCTTTCGTGCCGCGGTTGGAGACGTATGCCAAACCAATTGTCGAGATAAAAAACACAACGGCTGCCCATTTGGTTGCGCGCGACAAGAAATTAGCAGCGCCTGTGGCACCAAACAAGCTACCCGCTGAGCCACTACCAAAGGCTGAACCCATGTCTGCACCCTTGCCCTGTTGCAACAACACAAGAGAGATAATGGAAAGCGAAGAAAGGATCTGTACAACTAACAGAACAGTAAACATCCAGGACATTGAAATACTCCGAAAACTAAACAAACAACGAGTAACAGGTTAAGTCTGCGTAATTGAAATCACGCAGCAATAGCCAAAAACTCGTCAGCAACTAAAGCGGCACCACCCACCAACGCTCCGTCGATGTCTGGCATGGAAAACAAACTGGCGGCGTTAGAAGCCTTCACACTGCCACCATACAAAATCTGCACATTACCCGCACCAATCGCCTGCAACGCAGCGCGAATCGCAGCATGGACTTCCTGAGCTTGCTCGGGAGAGGCTGTTCGTCCTGTCCCGATTGCCCAAACGGGTTCGTAGGCAACGACTAATTTATTGACCGACTCAGCGCCCAGGGCAAGCACAGGCGCGAGTTGACGTTCAATCACAGCGACAGCCTGACCTGCATCACGCTCGGCCAAGGACTCACCGACACAAACAACTGGAATCAGACCCGCAGTCAAAGCAGCCTGGGCTTTATCCGCAACCAGCTGATCCGTCTCGGCATGCATCGAGCGGCGCTCTGAATGACCGACCAGCACCCAGGTTGAGCCGAAGTCCTTGAGCATCGAACCCGACACCTCGCCCGTGAAAGCGCCCT
This sequence comes from Alcaligenaceae bacterium, assembly GCA_947380655.1. Classification (GTDB taxonomy): domain Bacteria; phylum Pseudomonadota; class Gammaproteobacteria; order Burkholderiales; family Burkholderiaceae_B; genus Zwartia. The sequence continues at coordinate 7,728 of CANCRX010000079.1, forward strand.
GCTTCTGTACGCTGATATCCTGCGCACCCCAGGAGATCGAGGAGCCTTTGAGCGCCTCGCTGGCTTGTGCAAGGTAGGGGAATGGTACACAGACAGCAATTTGCGTCGTCGATACGGCTGGGCGCAAAGCGGCGAGCAATTTGGCGTTATCAGCCAGATTGCCGTGCATTTTCCAATTACCAATCACCAAGCGGTTACGCGATTGTTCGTGAGCTGTTGTCATATCGATTGCCATAGCGGATAAAACGTTACAAAACCAGGATAAACCCGGCATTGTAGCTTATGGAACCAAGATAATTTTGCCGATCGGCTCACCCGCCTCCATCATGGCATGTCCCTTTGCAGCCTCTTCCAGGGGGAGCGTTGCATAAATAATCGGCTTGATCTTGCCCGCGGAAAGCAAAGGCCAGACATGTTTTTGGAGATTTTTAGCGATTTCGCCTTTAAACGCCACTGGACGTGGCCGCAAGGTCGAACCAGTTATGGTCAGGCGGCGTCGCATCAACTCGCTGGAATCAAACAGTGATTTGCTTCCGCCCAAGGTGGCGATTACAACAATCCGCCCGTCATCAGCCAGACATTTGATATCCCTGCCAATATAGTCACCTGCGACCATATCCAGAATGACATTCACCCCCTTACCACCTGTCAAGGTCTTGATTTCAGCCACGTAATCCTGAGTTTTGTAATTGATGCCCTTGACTGCGCCCAGCGCCTCAACGGCACGCACGCGCTCGTCGCTACCTGCTGTCGCATAGACCTGATGACCCATCGCGGTTGCCAGCTGAATGGCCGTCGTGCCGATCCCACTCGCCCCGCCATGCACCAGAAAGGTCTCGTCACCGCTCAGTGCGCCGCGATCAAAGACATTGCTCCAGACCGTGAAATAGGTTTCTGGCAATCCTGCAGCCTCGATCATTGAGAGTCCCGCAGGAATGGGCAGGCATTGTTCAATAGGCGCTACACAATACTCAGCATAGCCACCTCCTGCGACCAGTGCACAGACCTTGTCACCGACTTTAAATCCACCCGCAGCCAAGTCTCCACCTACGACTTCACCTGAAATCTCCAGTCCAGGCAGATCCGTGGTGCCTGGCGGTGGGGCATAGCTACCCATGCGTTGAAAGACATCAGGGCGGTTAATCCCTGCGGCAGCCACTTTGATCAGGACTTCTCCCTGACCCGCGACGGGCTCCGGACGCGTAGTTGGAACCAGTACTTCAGGACCACCTGGGCAGGAAATTTCAATTGCGCGCATGACAACTCCAGAACAGTTTTCGTAAATCGTTTATTATGACGGTCTTCGCGAAATAATTCGTAAATATCTTTCAGTCTTTTAGCTGATCGAGCCTGTGAAAACAGCCCTCAGGATATACAAATATTTCCAGGAAGCGTGGCCGAGTGGTTTAAGGCACCGGTCTTGAAAACCGGCGAGGGTTCACGCCCTCCGTGAGTTCGAATCTCACCGCTTCCGCCAGAATCTTTGCCAAAGCCATCCTACGGGGTGGCTTTTTATTTGGCGCCCATCGTCCGCTATCTGCCACGTTCAGACTCTTGATAAATTCTGCTTTGCGTCCCTTATTCGGCCAAAGAGGACATTAAGCAAGCCATTCATGCAGCGCAAGATTTTGATGGTTGAATTGTCATAACCAACTTAATTTGTAGGTATTATTAAATGTAATTTTTACAAATTTTGGTGCTTACAGAGATAAATTGTTCGTGCTAGGGGAATACTTGAATGAACACTTGCAAAGTAAAGCCATTGATATGGATTGCTTTTTTATTCTCCGTTACCTTTCTTTTTAGTGGTTGTACCGAGAAAGCTGATCCGGTTGCGCAAGCCGACAAGAGGGATGCGGCTACAGGAATCCAAACGCCAAGCATTGCCGAGGTCAAGGCTATTGCTGAGGAAGGATTTATCTATGGACTTCCTCTCGTGACGAATTATGCGATCAATTACGATTTCTTCTTGAATCGTAATTCTGGACAATGGAAGGCCCCTTTCAACAAGATTTTCAATGAGAATCGTGTTTTTACTTACAAAGATACAGCGGTTGTTGCGCCGAACAGTGATACACCCTATTCAATGCTTGGCATGGACTTACGAGTCGAGCCGTTAGTCATTTCTATTCCTGCTGTTGATAAAAAACGCTACTTTTCAGTGCAATTAGTCGATGGGAATACCTTTAATTTTGGATACATGGGTAGTCGCCCAACGGGGAATGAAGCGGGAAGCTATATGGTGGTCGGTCCTGACTGGCAAGGAGAGACGCCTGCCGGCATTAAGAAAGTCTTTCGTTCCTCCACACAATTTGCATTAGCTATTTTTAGAACTCAATTATTTGGGCCAACGGATATGCCCAATGTCAAAAAAGTGCAATTGGGGTATAGGTCTCAACCACTATCTGCCTTCTTAAATCAGCCTGCACCTATTGTCGGTCCATCAATTGATTACCCCAAAATTGATAAAGAATTGGTAAAGACCAATTTTTTTGAGTATCTGGACTTCGTGCTTCAGTTTGCTCCCTCAGGACCCGAAGAGAAAGATATTCGCGCAAAGCTCGCCCGCATCGGTGTCGGACCAGGAAAGACCTTTAATTTCAAGGATCTCTCAGTAGAGCACAAGGCTGAAATCGTGCTGGGGATGAAAGAAGGTGAAAAGAAGGTGGAGGAGAAGGTTGCCCAGATTGGAAAAAATATCAACGGCTGGAATGTCGGGTCTGCATACGGGGATCGGGATTTTTATCAGGGTAACTGGCTCTTGAGGGCTGCCGCGGCTAAGGCTGGCATCTATGGGAATTCGGCTGATGAAGCGATGTATCCCATGACGCGCAAAGATGTGAACGGAAACGATCTAGATGGCAGTAAACATAATTACACGCTGACTTTTGCAGCTAAGCAGTTACCACCAGTTAATGCATTCTGGTCTTTGACAATGTACGACGGCAAAACGCAGTTATTAATTGAAAATCCAATTAGTCGATATTTAATTAATTCGCCCATGTTGTCGAAGATGAAAAAGAATAAGGATGGTTCGCTTACTATTTATATCCAGAATGCATCACCTGGAAAAGCAAAAGAAGCAAACTGGTTGCCCGCCCCAGACGGTCCAATCTATTTAGTGATGAGACTGTATTGGCCAAAAACAGAAGCGCCTTCTATTTTGCCTCCTGGTGAAGGAACGTGGAAAACTCCCGGTGTTGTTGAGTCAAAGAGCAAACTAACTACCGCAACAAGGCGGTAAATATTAGGAGATGGACATGAAAAAAATGACAGATATGATTGTGAAAGCAGCAGCACTGATGCTTATGTTGCTGGTTGGCATCACGCCGGCCCTGGCCGAGCAGAATGTTGGCCTGAAGGATCCGTGTCCGATCAAGATTGAGAACTGGCGCGGCAAGGCATTCTACGAAATTCTTTTCATGAACCGCGAGGCCAACGGCAGCGGGAGCGGCTACTACTACAATTCTCTTGGCAAGGACCTTGAGGCGCCCAACGACGTAATGGACGCCCGCTTCCGCGCACTGGATGCAGAAACCTTGAAAAAGCAATACGGGAGCGATGGCGTCCTCTTCAATGGTCCGCGCCGTCTCGTGGCAAACAGCATAACGGGGATGGCCTGGGATAGTTGCAAGGAGAGAGTGATTGCCACGATTCCCTTGCGTGTGCTTGGCCTCTTCGAAACCCCTGACCTCAGCAAGGCGGTCTCCGGAACGCTGCCTACCTATAAGGTGCTGATCTCTAAACGTAGCAATACCTTTACCTTCAATGCAGGTGAAACAGTGTATGAGCTGATCACCCCCGAGGGCGCCGTATACACCATGTTCAGTTTGTCACTGAAGTTTGACCCCAAGAACACCATCGAAAGCCTGCCCACCCTTGGCAAGCGCCTAACCTTACCGGAGGGATGGAACTTCAGATCGCGCAAGTTGGACAAGGACATGACGCTGACGTCCACCGCTGATTCCAACCCGCCTAACACCATCGTTCTCGACCAGCTTGAGGGCAACTACCAATACAACGCTGACGCCAGCGCCAAAAAGTAGCACGATACTAACTGGCGACAGCGGTTGACATAGACACATACATGCCATCTCTCAGTCATAATACGTATTGTCACTGCACTAAGAAACAAACAATAAGGAGCCGTTATGTCATTCGCTAAATTTCTTACTATCGTTTCACTGGCGATTGTCGTGACGGGCTGCGCAAACGATGGCACAGCGCCTAACTGGGAGGGCTATGCGATCCTCCCAAACATGACGAACATCCCGACCGTGCACTACACGCCAGATGGCTTTGATACACCCTATGACTATTACTGATCACGTCAAATTCTGAATAAACCACCAATACTTAAACGATTAAAAAACAACAATATGAAGTTAAACATTGGCTGTGGTCTGAACAAAGTTAAAGGTTTTATCAATATTGATAAATATGCAGCATCCAATCCCGATCAGGTGATAGATGCTGAAATTACACCCTGGCCATTTGAATCAGATCAAATCGACGAAGTACTGTTTAATCACTCGCTTGAGCACATGGGTGCGGATACCGAAGTATTTCTGAACATAATGAAAGAACTCTACCGGGTATGCAAGCCAGGTGCGAAAATCCAGATTAATGTTCCACATCCGCGACACGACAGCTACCTAGGGGATCCGACTCACGTCAGAATTATTTCTCCTCAAGTACTTTCACTCTTCAGTAAAAAATTAAACCAACAGTTAGCCACAGAAGGCGTGCCGAACACGCCTCTGGGCATCTATCTCGATATCGATTTCGAAATCAAACATGTCAAACAAATGCTAGAAGAAGAATATCTGATGCTTTTCCAGCAAAAGAAAATCTCCGAGCGCGAGTTAGTCAAAATGATCAGTGAACGAAACAACATCGTGACCGAATATCAGATCACGCTCGAAGTCATTAAGTAACGCCCTACAGCGATGAGCAACTCAACTGAAGCAATCGCACAATATGAAACCAACATTGCGCGCGACCCTACAGATATTGCTTCACTCAATCAGCTCGCCATGCTTAAGGCCTCAGCTGGTCAGCATGACGATGCGCTGGTCCATATTTCTGCAGCACTCAAACTCGCACCGAATCATCCTTTACTGCATTACAACCTCGGCCAGGTGCATGGCAGTGCTGGGCGCTATGAGGATGAGATCAAAGCCTATCAACAGGCAATCGCACTCAAACCGGATTTTGTAGAAGCCTACGTCAATATGGGCGTGGCCCTTCGTGACATGCAGCTGTTTGACGAAGCCTTTGAGGCCTTTAAACAAGCTCTCCGACTCAATCCCGACCACCCAGGAGCTCGCACGAATCGCGCGCAAACCAATCTGATACTGGGGAATTTTGAACACGGCTGGCGCGAGTATGAGTGGCGCTGGCAGGACGGTCATCAACAGCACGAGATCAAAGGACCACGCTGGAATGGAAAGGCCTCGCTCAAAGGCAAACGGTTACTGGTCCATGCGGAACAAGGCTTAGGCGATACGATTCAGTTTGTACGGTACCTGGAGCAGCTCAAAGACTTGGGCGCCACCATTATCCTGCGTGTACAGCCACCACTATTGGGTCTTCTTTCTGACTATTCAGGCGCAGACTTGGTCATTGATAGCCAAGCACCCCTGCCGGCCTTTGATTTTCACATGCCACTGTTGAGTTTGCCCCATCAACTTTACACACGCCACCCTGCTATCCCTGCCTCGCATCACTATTTAAAAGCAAACCCAGCAAAGGTTGCGCAGTGGTCGGCGTGGCTGTCAGCTGAGTTGAATCGCAAACCTGCAACGCACACCTCGTCTGAGAAAAGAAAACTCAAAGTAGGTCTCTGCTGGTCTGGCAGCACCTATCATCTGAACGATCAGCATCGCTCAATGCGACTCGCGCAATGGAGTGCTTTGCTAAATCAGGACTGTATCTTTGTCTCGTTACAAAAAGAAATTCGAGAA
>CANCRX010000080.1 GCA_947380655.1 Alcaligenaceae bacterium
ATTTTCCAATGGCTGTCTTCGCCTGGAACGCTGCTCTGGCATTGGTCTGTGGCAATTCGCTAGTATGGAAGCCTTCTGAAAAAACGCCGTTCAGTGCGATCGCACTAAATGGATTGTTACTAAAAGCTTGTGCAGACGAAGGTCTCGAAGCGCTTGGACTCAGTGAGCTACTGACGGGCGGACGTGAGGTGGGTGAAGCTCTGGTCGATCATCCTGCTGTGAGATTAGTCAGCGCGACGGGTTCAAGTGCGATGGGGCGTGCTGTGGGTGTTCGCTGTGCAACGCATTTCAAACGTGCCTTGCTTGAGTTGGGCGGAAATAACTGTGCGATTGTGGCGCCATCCGCAAATCTTGATCTTGTAGTCAGAGGTGTCGTATTTGCTGCAGCAGGTACTGCGGGTCAACGATGCACGAGTTTACGCAGGCTCCTGGTACATCGCTCTATCTATTCAAAATTAGTTCCTGCTCTGGTGCGTGCATATGAGCGATTACCTGTTGGGGATCCTCGTACTGAAGGTTCACTCGTCGGACCGTTGATCGATGCGCGCGCCTTTGAAAATATGCAATCTGCGCTCAGCCAAGCTCAGGATGTGGGTGCGACGGCACATTTCGGTGCTCGAGAGTTCGTCCATGGTGAGTCCGGGTTTTATGTTCGTCCTGCTTTGGTTGAAATGGCTCAGCAGTCTGGACCGATGCTCAATGAAACCTTTGCACCGATTCTTTATGTCACACCCTATGATGAGTTTGACCAGGCAATCGAGATGAATAACGCGGTGAGCCATGGGTTGTCTTCTGCAGTGTTCACCCAGGACCTTCGCGAGGCGGAGTTGTTTACTTCCGCCCGTGGCTCAGACTGCGGGATTGCCAATGTGAACATTGGCACGAGTGGTGCTGAAATCGGTGGAGCTTTTGGAGGGGAAAAAGAAACCGGAGGAGGGCGCGAGTCAGGCTCTGATGCCTGGAAATCCTATATGCGCCGCGCGACAAATACTGTGAATTACGGAACAACTTTGCCCTTGGCGCAAGGAGTTAAATTTGATATTTAAGGGCAATTATTGATGAAGTGAGATTTCAGAATCCTCAACAATCTCGATTCTTCTATTTTCAACGCCTCTGACAACATATTTTTGATAAATAAGTTTTTCTACTGTTTTCAAGCGGGCGATTGCAACAGAAACCTTGGTATCTCCTGAAAGCTTTGCAATGACTAGCATTCTGAGCCAGTGATCCTGTATCGCTGGTACGGTATCCTTTCTTTCCCATAAGCTGATTGCATTTTCAGATGATCCTCCAAGCAATGATCCCAAGCCTTTCTGTGTGAGACCTAATTGAACGCGTAAAAATTTAAACTCACTGCCAGTCAGAATGCCTTTCTTTTCAACTAAATTTAGAGAGAGGAGCTTGTGCAGACCGTCAACATCTGTAATCGCAACAGCTCTTCCGTATTTAGTTTCCTTTATTCTGTAACCGTTTGCGAGCCAGACATTATCTAAACCACAGCTCGTATAGTGCAACCAGTTTTTCATTTTTTACCTCGATTGATACATAACAGTAATGATAATGACATCAGGGTCTATTGGTGTTAGCGCAACAACTACAGAAATATTTCTTGATGATCCAAAATGCTCCATTCGACATTTAATATCGCCAGTTTTTTTATCAGTACATGAAGGTCTTTGTATTGAGCCATTTCTTAAACAGTCTAAAACCTGATAATCACTAATTTTTCTTTGTAGCATTCGTATGCGAGCATGATCAGTAATGAATACCCTATCGCTTTTTTTAGAAATTGAGCGGATATGTTTTTGTAATTGCCCATTTGTCATTTGAATAAATTGAATTTTAGCACCCATAAAATTTGTGGCTTCTGAATATTTAATTTGATTTTTCAGGACTCAATTTTTACTGACAATTCGTGTTTTCGGAACGCCAAAATTACAACTGCTAACCAACTGTCGCAGTTGTAAAAGTGGCTTTGAAACCCGATTTTTCTAAATGCAAATGCGTACAATTCTCATCTAGGATTTTTCTAGGATGTGAATGATGTCGTTAGTGTTTTTAGTTGCTCAGCCTGCTGGAGCTTTAGCCAGCACAAGATTGATTCAATCAGTAAAACTAGTCTCTGCAGTAGCTTTGGTAAGCCTCCATCTACCATCCTCAGCTCAAACCCCCACTAGCTTTGATGCCATCACGATCGAGGGGGAGAGTACTCAGGCATCCGTACCATGGCAGTCAGAAATAACCCGTAAGGATCTCGACGCACTGCAAATCCAGAACTGGAACGATCTGGGACGCCGTTTAGAGCCTGGGGTGAATTTCAATGAAAGCACCCAAAGTATTAGTGTTCGTGGGCTGGATAAAAATCGGATCCTGACACGTATTGATGGCATCAGGCAGACGTGGCTCAATGATGCCGCACGAGGCGTCAGGGGTGGATTAAATACCGTAGATTTCAATACGCTCTCGGCGATCGATATTGTGCGTGGAGCTGACTCAAGTACTGCAGGCGCTGGCGCGCTCGGTGGTGTGGTGGATGTTAAAACGCTCGGCCCAGCAGAGTTGCTGACTGATGGACATAATTTTGGCAGCTTGCTTAAGGGGGGGTATAGCTCAGTTGATCGCAGCTGGCTCACTAGCGCAGCGATCGCAAGCCAGATTGCTTCACGTACGCAGTTAATGCTCCAGGCAGGGGTGCAAAACGGTCATGAGACAAGCAATATGGGTCAAAACGATGGATACGGATTGAGTCGTACCCAGCCGGATCCAGATCAATATCTGCAACAAAACTATCAATTAAAACTTTTACAAAAATTTGAAGACGGACACGCTCTCGGTTTATCCGGATCATTCTTTAATCGTCAGGATAATATCCAAAATCTCTCTGCTTCACCGCTAATCTATTCAAAAGACTCGAGTCAGCTTGGCACCACCACGCGGCGAGAAAGCGTTGCACTCGAGTATGGATGGAAAACGTCACATTCAAAAGCTATCCTGGATACGGTTGACGCAAAGCTTTACTCGCAGCGTGTCAAGCTTTCGAATAGTTTTGAGTCCGTTCGCCGTATTACTCCAGTTGGAGATTTTTCAAGAAATAATGAACTGAAAGACACAACCTCAGGGCTGAATCTTTCGGTTTCCAAAGCTCTAGCTGGTGATGTTTCGCAATTGTGGAAGCTGGGTGGCGAATGGTATGGCAACTCCACCGAGCAGTCGTCTACAGGCGAGGATAATTGCCCAGTAAATTTCAGCCGCTATTCTCCATGCCGTTTTTTACGTACTAATCAAGCAGATATGCCGCAGGTAAAAGGCAATCAATTTGGCTTATGGGCGCAGAACAAACTAGGGTTTGCTGGTAATCAATTTAGTCTTACGCCAGGTGTCCGCTATGACTATTATCAACAGCGCCCGCAGGAGACGGAAAGTTTTAATGCTAACTGGTCAGGAGCTATTTCTCAGAGCGGATTGCCACAGGCCTCTTCGGGTTCAGCGGTTTCTCCCAAACTCCTCGCAGAGTGGTCACCTCATTCCCAATTAAGTTTTTTCGCACAATATGCTTTTGGTTTTAATGCCCCCAGCCCTACACAACTCTATAGCAGTTATGGAGCACCAGGTACTTATCTGATCGCGGGTAATCCAGAGTTAAAACCAGAAACAAGTCGTGGCTGGGAATTGGGTACAAGACTCGGTGACAAAAACCTGAATGGTTCACTCACTTATTTTGATAACCGCTATCAAAACTTCATTGAGGCTGTTAATCGTCCGGGTACAGCGATGTATCCGTACTACATACAGAGTTTTGAAAATCTCGCTCAGGTTCATATTTATGGTTTAGAGGCAAAGGGCGCGTGGCACTTTGCAAAATCATGGCGATTGTTTGGTTCACTAGCCTGGTCAGTCGGCAAAAATCAACAGACAAACCAAGCACTGAACTCTATCGCCCCGCTGACTGCCATTGCAGGCTTGGCGTACAACCGGGAGCAGTGGGGTGTTCAGGCTCAAGTGACCGCAACGGCGGCGCGTAATCAGGTTGCATATCCAGAAACTAACGCAACCGTACAGTATGCAGATTTCCAGGCACCAGGCTTTGGCGTAACGGATTTAAGTGCTTACTGGTCACCGCAGGATATTAAAGGCCTCAGATTGCAAGCGGGTCTCTACAACATTTTTAATCAGACCTACTGGAATGCCTTAAGCATACCCACTGCTGGAGCCGTCGCCATTCCTCGTAATGTGGATTTGTTTACCGCACCTGGTCGCAACGTGCAATTAACGCTGACTTATCAGTATTAACCAGGGTCCCGGAGAAATATATATGAACACATTCAATGAAATTCAGATTAATCACACAAGTACTGAAGATTTTGATCAACAGGTTGCAATTGTGCATGGCAGATTCACAAAACTTGAATCTGATATCTCTCATAAACGTGCGCGTGAGATCGCCAGGATTTTAGGTTTGACTGAAGCGCAATGGGTTGCTGCGCAATGCGGAGCCTTGCGCTCAATTAGGCTGTCTGGAAATCCAATTGATATTTTTAAAGAGATTCCTAGATTGGGGCCCGTGATGGCGCTTACACGTAATGATCATTGCGTCCACGAGCGTTACGGACGCTATCTGAATGTTCAGTGTGATCAACCTGTTGGGTTGGTTCTGGGGCCTGAGATAGATCTGCGTATGTTTTATTCAAATTGGTCAGATGTTTGGGCTGTTGAGGAGAAGGGGCATAGTAGTCTTCAGTTTTTCGACCGGGCCGGTGATGCTGTGCATAAGGTTTATTGCACAAATGAAACGAGTACCGCGGAATATGTGGCGATTATCGGTGAGTATTCGTCCGAATCTGTTTGGCCCACTCCTCGCGCGTATCCTGTTGAGCTTGCGAGATCCTATCTGCCATGTGCAGCAACACGTGCATCAATGGATGAGCGGACGCAGTTCCGTCAAGCATGGCTGGCGATGAAGGATACACATGATTTTTATCCTCTGATACGACGTTTCAACATTACCCGACTCGCAGCATTGCAGGCTGCTGGTGAGGACCTCGCGCAGCGGGTGACGCCTGAAGTCGTTGAGGAGATGCTTGAGTCGGTCTCCAGGTCAGGCTTGCCCATCATGTGTTTTGTCGCTAACCGCGGCATGATACAGATCCATACTGGGGCGGTTAAAAATATCGTCCGTCGTGGACCGTGGCTCAATGTATTAGATGAAAGATTCAATCTTCATCTTGATACGACCAAGATTGATTCTGTTTGGATTGTTAGTAAGCCAACTACCGATGGTTGGGTGACTTCGATGGAGGTCTTTACTGAAACTGGCGAATTAATCGTTCAATTCTTTGGCGCGCGCAAACCGGGATCTTCTGAATTATCGGTTTGGCGTGAACTCATGCTGGGCCTATGTGTTGAGACCATCGCATAATGAAAATTACGCTTATCAATTTTTACTCAGCGCTATTGACCGTGCTTGGAGCATTGCTCCCAGCTGTGGTGCAGGCGCAGGATCTTTTAAATCAATCAGTCGCAGATCAGCCCCCCTCTGCACAGCGGATTATTTCGCTTGGTGGTGGTGTAACGGAGATCATCTATGCACTTGGGCAGCAAGACAGATTGATCGGGCTAGATCAATCCAGTATTTACCCAAGTGAGGCTCAAGCGCTCCCTTCTGTTGGCTACTACCGAAGCGTGCCTGTCGAAGGCGTATTGCGTTTAAAACCAGATTTAGTGATTGCTTCTGAACAAGCTGGACCCCGTCATGCTCTGGACCAACTGCGTTCACTAGGACTCAGGATTGAGAGTGTTTCTGATGAACCAGATCTCGATTCGCTGTATAGGCGTATTCAACAGATCGCTGATTTATTAGGTGTGTCGCAGAGAGGCCAGTTGATGCGTGATGAACTGGAACACAAACTTGCTCATTCCTATCGTTATTCCGCCCACCAACCGAGCGCCATGATGGTTGTGATGCGATCAGGAAAACTGTTCGGTGCAGGTCGAGCTACCGCCGCCGCAAAAATAATGGAGTTGTCATCGCTTGATAATGTTTTAAATGATCTCAAAGGGTATCAGCCTATTTCTGCAGAAATCGTGAGTGCACGTCTGCCGTCCGCATTAATCGCGACTAAATTTTCTATCCAGTCAATGGGCGGTATAAATGCGGTACGCGAAGATCCAGCTTTACGGCACGCACCTGCAGTCAAAAACGGTCGGGTGATTGAGTTGGACGATTTGTTAGCGCAGGCCCTAGGCCCGAGATTACCGCTCGCGATAGAAACAGTTCGTGCTGGTTTAAGAGACTAATGGCTGCAGAACCTACCTCACGAAACGCTGGTCTAGCGATATTAGTTGCTTTGTTGGTTGTGACGACAGTGGGTGCAATAGTGAACGGTGCGTTTCCTATTAGTCTGGACTCACTATTTCGCTATTCGTTTGGTCAAGCTGACGTCTTAGATGAAATTTCTAGAAATGTTTTGTTCAATATCAGGATCCCCAGAGTATTGCTTGGGATCTTGGCAGGCGCTGCGCTGGGCCTCAGTGGTGCAGTGATGCAGGCTATTTTTCGAAATCCTTTAGCCGAACCAGGACTGGTTGGACTTTCAGCGGGTGCGAGTCTTGGCGCTGTCGGAGCAATCGTTTTGAGTGCGGGCAGTTTTTTGGTTATTACTTCTTCAGCGTTTATCTGCAGTGTAGTGACGACCTATGCAACCTATCTGTTGGGGCGCATATCCAATACTTCCTCTGGGCTGCTGTTAGCAGGCATTGCTGTCAATGCTGTGGTGTTTAGTCTTGTTGGCCTTGCCATGATCAATGCCAATGATGCGCAATTACGCGATCTGACCTTTTGGAATATGGGTAGCCTTGCGACTGCGAATTGGGATGTGCTGGGATTGCTTTGCCCATTTATGTCTGGAGCAATGTGTTTACTTGTGCGTCGCTGGAGGGTGCTTAACGCATTGTTATTAGGTGAGCGTGAGGCGCAGCACCTTGGATTCGAGATTAATAAAGTGCGTACTCAATTAATTATCCTCGTTGCACTGTGTGTCGGTCCTTTAACTGCGGTAACGGGTGGGATAGGTTTTGTTGGTTTAGTGATGCCACATTTGGTGAGGATGTGGCTGGGTGCGGATCATCGCTGGGTTTTACCTGCATCTGCGCTTGCAGGAGCGTTTGGGCTAACACTGGCTGATTGGTTGGCTCGCGTTTTAATATCACCAGCCGAGTTGCCTATTGGTTTGTTGACGAGCCTTATCGGAGGGCCATTTTTTATTTGGCTATTGCTAAAAGGGCATGCGAGATGAGTAGGGCACAGACGCATTTGCGCATTTCAGCTTTAGATTTAAGTGTTAATCATGGCGCTCAGTCTGTTGTGAAAGATTTTTCATTTGAAATGAGAATCGGTGAATGTATAGCCGTACTGGGTGCAAACGGTGCGGGTAAATCCAGTCTTCTCACTGCACTATCGGGTGAGTATTCAAAGGCAAGGATTAGCTTGTTCAATGCTGCGCTTAATCGTGCTGCCTTCATGAAAGGTGCGGTCATTATGAATGGAGCACCTTTGTTGGCAATGAGCCCGAATCAGCGAGCAAGACTCAGAGCTGTATTACCTCAGCACTCTACCTTGACTTTTAATCTTGTTGTGGAGGAGGTGGTTCAGATGGGAGCCTATCCTTTTTCAGAGGCCAAACCTGAACAAGTCAGTCAATGGATTGGCGCTTCGTTATTAGATGCTGATCTGGCTGGTTTACGTTGTTCTAAATATTCTGAATTGTCGGGTGGCGAACAACAGCGCGTTCAGTTTGCCAGGGTATTAGTCCAGGCCAGAGCGATTGCTTATTTTCAGGGGCATGCCTGGATTTTTCTCGATGAACCTACCTCCAGTCTTGATCCCCGGCATCAACAACTGTTGATGGCAAAAATTCATTCACTCGTAAAAACTTTAAATTTCGGTGTGATGATCATTATGCACGACCTCAATCTCGCTGCTTATTGGTGTGATCGGGTCATGTTAATGAAAGATGGTGTATTAATCGCAGATGACTGTCCAGCCAAAGGATTGACTGCTGAAAATTTATCGAATTGTTTCGATATGCCCATGCAGGTGATGACGCATCCAATCAATCCTAATAAATTGATTGTTGTAGCGGATCAATGAGAACTGTTTTTACACGCATTACAGGATGCTGTATCCGATTCCGATTCCGATTGTTATTGGCACTATCGTGTGTGGTGGCCTTGCATGCAGGTGTGCTTTTGCACGCATCAGGTCTTTCAAACGTACACATACCTAAACATTCTGCGCGTGATGTATTAATGGTTTCCATGGTTTCACGTCCCATGGCAAAGGAATCAGAATCAGTCAGAGAAACTGCGGCTGACTCAGTAACAGTGTTTCAGAGTGAGTCATCCGCTTTAACTGATACTGCCTCCGCAGCCGTTTTAAAGACGAAGCCAAGGTCAGCTATAAAAAATACACGCATCGCGGTAAAAGAAAAATCAAACTCTGCACAGGATGTTTCGAGTGATAAGGTGAGCAATAGCACTGCGCAGGATGCTAAACCGATTCACCTTACTCAACCTAGTTTTAAAGGCGCTCGTCCCACGCCTGAGTATCCCCAGCATGCACTCACTTTACGTCAGGAGGGCGTAGTCATCATACGAATTTTAATCAGTAAACAAGGGGAGGTGATTGAGGCGTCGATCCATCAATCCTCTGGTTCTGAGTTGTTAGATATCGCCGCTAAACAAGCAGCACTTCGTGCACAGTTTTATCCATATTTGCAGGATGGAGTTCCGCATATTTCTCAGGCAGATTTACCTTTTAATTTTATGCTCAAAAAATTATGATTGTCTTGAATTTATCTATTCACGTTTAACGTATTGCGTTATATACTATGACAATACGTTCTTTTAATTGTAGTGATACAAAATGCTTGTACGAAGGCAAACACGTTAAAAAATTTAGAAACATTGAGCGCGTCGCTCATCGTAAATTACAAATGTTGGATGAGGCCGCAGAGTTGCGTGATCTGAAGTCACCTCCGGGAAACCGATTTGAGGCACTAAAGGGCGATCGATTAGGTCAGTTCAGTATACGAATTAACGAACAATGGCGAGTTTGTTTTGTTTGGAGTTTTTTGGGACCTGAGAATGTTGAAATCGTTGATTATCATTAATTGAAAATATATGGCTACTAATAGGATGCGCCCCATTCATCCGGGGGAGATTTTAAAAGAGGAATATTTAATTCCTTTAAATATGACCCCGCATGCTTTAGCGATGGCTTTACATGTACCTGCGCCCAGAGTAAATGATATCGTTCGCGAACGCAGGTCTATTAGTCCAGATACTGCACTTCGACTAGCTAGGTATTTTGATACTTCTGCATTGTTCTGGTTGAATTTACAGAGCGCATTTGATTTAAAGATTGCCGAACTGGAAGATGGTCGAAAAATTAAGGCTGAGATACGTCCCATGGCTAAAGCAGCATAGATGTGAGTTTAATTAGTTTCACCCTCCATCACGAACCCAATTTTATTTAATCCACTACGTTGCGCCATAGACATGAGTTGAGCGATTCTGGAGTATTTCACTTCTTTATCGCCATGTATCTGCAGCGACGGTTTTTCTGTTTGCTCAGATGAGACGTTAGAGTTGGCGACAGTGGAAAATTTTATTTGAAGTTCCTTGTCGCTTGTCAGTTGCCCATTTAAATAATAATCACCACTGGCGCTGACTGAAATTTCAATTGTTTCTGGTTTCTGTTGAACGATTCCAGCACTCACTTCAGGAAGATCAATTTCTATCGCTTGCTTGACGATGGGAATGGTGACGATAAATATGATCAACAAAACCAACATTACATCGACCAGTGGTGTCATGTTGATTTCATTGATCCCGTCATCATGTTCAGATGCATGTGAAAACGACATCAGCGGATCCCTTGATCGACACGTGTGCCTGTCACCAAATATGCATGGAGATCATGTGCAAATCTGTTGAGCTGAGATACGGTCACTTTGTTACACCGCGTGAGGGTGTTGTAGCCTAGCACCGCAGGTATGGCGACGACCAATCCGAGTGCCGTCATGATGAGCGCCTCACCGATCGGACCGGCGACAAGACCGATAGTCGTTTGTGCCTGAGCCCCAGCAGGTTGACTTAATCCAATTAACGCATGATAGATGCCCCAAACCGTGCCAAACAATCCTATAAAAGGAGCTGTTGAGCCGATCGAACCTAAGAGCGCTAGTCCTGTTTGCATGGAAGCCGCACTGATATCGATGGATTGTTGTAAACCCCTTGTGACCCAGTCACTAATATTCAGCCTGTCATGTAGCTGTGGCGGGGAGTCCTTTGCGTTCGTACTCCTGCTGAGTTTGATGTGATGGAGTGCCTCATAACCACGACGCGCCAGCAGATAAAAGTGATTGCGCGGTGAGGCTCCCAGCGCCTGCATGCCCAGATCCAGATTGACGCAATGCCAGAAGACATCGACATTTTTAGAGCGCCTGCGTTGAAAATACTGATCAATTGATTTCAGCAGAATCACTACCCAAGTCGTGATCGACATGCCGAGAAGTATGGTTGCGACGCATTGGCTGACGCTATCGCTCTGATTCCAGAAATGAATCAGTGAGAACTGTGATGTGGGGTGCACGAGAATATCTACCTGTCTTGAACATTGGGCGTTGCAATCGCCAATGCTGTTGTTCAAGGCATAAATATTAAATGATAATTATTCTCGTTTGAGATTGGTTGTCGCTATTTATTGAAACAAAGTGTTACTGGTGATTTTGAAGCCCGAGACCTAACAATAGATCGCGAGCGGTCGCACAAGTCGCCTCGAGCTGTTGTTTACTCGCTTGCTCTGACAACTGCGTATTTTTAACAATTTTCATCACATCACTGCCTAGCTTGTTGAACAAGAGGGTGACAGAATCGGAGTTATTAGTCGCTTGGCTTAGGTGATCGCGCAGATAGTGACCTAAATTATCGGGGGTATTCCATACGCCTCTGTGAAACTGGGAGGCTTCCATAGTGAACTCACCTAAAAAGAGTCTGCTCAGAGACTGGACGCGCTCCGTAATCCAGGTCACAAACTGATCGCGCGACATATCCCCTGCAAACGTATTCTTAATAACGTCAGAAGCGAACTTTCGTACGATTTTGTTTACCTCGTGAGCAGAGTTCAAGGGGGGAAGGGCGTTGGAGTGATTTGATTGTTGAGTCATCGTAATTAGGGCCGCGGGGCCGCGTTGGTATCTGGCGTGTGAATTCACTAGAATAATGGCATAGTTATTCATATTTAATTCAAAGTAGAAAAAACATGGCCAAAAAAGAAGATATCGATCCGGAAACCTTGGAATTGATTCAGTGGTGTACTGAGGTAGAGGGTTTTCTGGTGGCCGCTGGGGCGAGCTTGAAAGAAGCTCAGGATCATATCGATGAGCAAGCCGAATGGTTTACTGACCAGTTCTATGATGGATTGACTCCTGAGGAAGCTGCCAAAGCAGCCTTGAATGATTAATAGTCTATTTAGCGGCTACTCGATTGGATTACTCGCAAAAAGTACGGCTAACAAGCTTTCGCTAGCCTGCTAATGCTAAAATCACACGTGTTTACCCTATGACTCTGCGCGGCATTGCCGCGCTTTTTGTGACCAAAGCCCCAAGAATGATCGCTATTACATTGCCAGACGGCTCGCAACGCCAGTATCCCGCACCCCTTACGGTCGCAGAAGTCGCGCAGTCTATCGGTACGGGTCTCGCCCGCGCAACGCTAGGTGGTCGTCTGACTGAGGATGGGGAGTCGCGTCTGGTTGATGCCACGCATCTGATTAAACACGACACTGAACTTTCGATCATTACCGCCAAAGACGCGGATGGTCTGGATCTGATTCGTCACTCAACGGCCCACTTGCTGGCTTACGCTGTGAAATCGCTTTTCCCTGATGCCCAGGTGACGATTGGTCCAGTCATTGAAAATGGTTTCTTTTATGACTTTTCCTACAAGCGTCCTTTTACGCCTGAGGACTTGGTTGCGATCGAAAAGAAAATGGCTGAGCTCGCCAAAAAAGACGAGGTTGTGACACGCGAGGAATGGCTGCGTGACGATGCCGTGAAATACTTCAACAGCATCGGTGAGAAATACAAGGCAGAGATTATTGCGTCTATACCGGGCAATGAAATTATCAGCCTGTATCGCGAAGGTGATTTTCTTGATCTGTGCCGCGGCCCACATGTACCCTCAACAGGCAAACTAAAAGTATTCAAATTAATGAAGCTCGCTGGTGCTTATTGGCGAGGCGATAGCAACAATGAAATGTTGCAGCGCATTTATGGCACGGCCTGGGGCACCAAAGAAGAGCAGGACGCTTATATCCACATGCTTGAGCAGGCAGAGTTGCGTGATCACAGAAAAATTGGTCGTGATCTGGACCTGTTTCATTTTCAGGAAGAAGGCCCTGGTCTGATTTTCTGGCACCCCAAAGGTTGGACAATCTGGCAACAGGTTGAGCAATACATGCGTGCTGTTTATCGAGACAACGGCTATCAGGAAGTCAAAGCGCCACAGATTCTGGATCTGTCTCTTTGGAAAAAGACAGGTCATTGGGACAACTATCGTGAAAATATGTTCACAACCGAGTCTGAAAACCGTACCTACGGTTTAAAGCCGATGAATTGTCCGGGCCATGTGCAGATTTTCAATCATGGACTGCACTCCTACCGCGATCTGCCGTTACGTTATGGTGAGTTTGGTCAGTGCCATCGTAACGAGCCTTCTGGTTCTTTACACGGCATGATGCGTGTGCGTGGTTTTACGCAGGATGATGGTCACATTTTCTGTACCGAAGATCAGCTTCAAGACGAGTGCGCGCAGTACACGTCTCTCTTGCAAAAAGTTTATGCAGATTTTGGTTTCACCGAGATTCTCTACAAAGTCGCAACGCGTCCTGAAAAGCGCATCGGTAGCGACGAAGTCTGGGATAAAGCCGAAACTGCACTGATGGAAAGCTTGCGTCGTACAGGTTGCGATTTTGAGGTTTCTCCAGGCGAGGGGGCTTTTTACGGTCCTAAAGTCGAGTACACCTTGAAAGATGCAATCGGTCGACACTGGCAGTGCGGCACGATCCAGGTAGACTTTTCGATGCCTGAGCGCCTTGGCGCCGAGTTTGTCGATGCGAACGATCAACGCCGTGCACCAGTCATGTTGCACCGTGCGATCCTTGGCTCGCTTGAGCGTTTTATTGGCATGTTGATTGAAAACCATGCTGGTGCGCTGCCAGCCTGGCTCGCTCCAGTGCAGGCTGTGGTCTGCTGTATTTCTGAGCCAACTGCTGATTACGCAACAGAAATAGCACAATCCCTGAAAAAACAAGGCTTTAGAGTAGAATCAGATTTACGTGCTGAGAAAATCACCTATAAAATCCGTGAACACAGCATGCAGAAGGTCCCCTATATATTGGTGGTCGGCGATAAAGAACGCCAATCAGGGGCTGTCGCAGTGCGTGGTCGTGGTGGACTCGATCTGGGCGTGATGCCTATTGCTGAGTTCGCAGCATTATTATCAGAAGACGTATCCTTACGTCGCAATTCCAGCGCGCCTGTTGTTCAGGCCGCTTAATCTCCAGGAGTCGTCAACATCGCAACAGAAAAACCCCATCGCATTAACGGTGAAATCCGAGTTCCCGAAGTGCG
>CANCRX010000081.1 GCA_947380655.1 Alcaligenaceae bacterium
GAGTTATGGATCCACCGCCACGGCGATACAAAAAATATTTCGATTCTCCCTGGCTCAGATGAGCTCTATGACTCTTCGAACGTCGAACATGCCACGAGATGGAATCTTCAGTTGCCGGATCGTCAACAGACACGCAATTTTCTGTTGAATGTGTTTGAAAAAACGCAGGCCTTATTGAAATCTGACCTTGACGTCAAAACGGCTTATTTTATTCAGCTCGCCATTTATCATCAGGATATGCATAACGAGGCGTTTGCATATACCCGTCAAAGTGTTGGTTATGCCCTGCCATTGCACGTGAAAGAAAGATTTGATCAAAAGAAAAATGAAGCAGAGGCGTTGAATCAATCCCTAACATCAACCGAGGATCTTCATTTTGCTGCAAACAGCTTCAATATGGGAGCGCATAGAGGCGAGGGTTTTTTCTTTGATAACGAAAAATGGTCTCATCGTGTTGAGCTCGCTGCTTTTTCAATCTCCCCACAGATGGTAAAAAATCAAGACATACTCAATTTTGTAGTGTCGACCAATAATGTCTTAGTGCCAGCGTATTGGACATTAATCGATGATGTTTGGTATGAGCGTAAGTTTGATCAGTGGTTGACGCTCGATCCCGCAGCAATCGCTGTCCATGTCAGCTATGATCTGGCGAGTGCCTATTGCGAGTGGGCCAATAGAAGACTGCCTACTGAGGCCGAGTGGTTTTGCTTGCGAAGCAGTCCAGCTTTCGAAGCAGGTTTTGTGACACACTCTTTTGTGTGGGAATGGACCGCGACAGAGTTCGCATCATTTGAAGGCTTTTCAACTGACCCGTATCGTGATTATTCCGCACCCTGGATGGATGGATTTCATCAGGTCTTACGTGGTGCGAGTTGGATGACGCCGGATCGCCTAAAGCGACCAGGTTATAGAAATTTTTACATGAGAAACCGATCCGATATTTTTTGCGGATTTAGAACGTGCGCAAAATAATTAAACCAGATCCATCAAAACTGACAGGATGAAAAATATGACTACCTCTGAAATTAGACTCACATCATTAGCGCACGGTGGTGGGTGTGGTTGCAAAATCGCACCTGGAGTATTGAGCGATATTCTTAAAGCTTCGCCGATCCGAAATTTACCCGCTGCCTTGCTGGCGGGGAGTGAAAATAATGAGGATGCAGCCGTTTATCTTCTTAATCCTAGTCAAGCGATTATCGCGACCACGGATTTTTTTACACCTATTGTCGATAATCCGTACGATTTTGGTCGCATCGCGGCGACCAACGCGATCTCGGATATTTACGCGATGGGCGGGCAGCCAATTTTTGCACTGGCTTTGCTGGGGATGCCGATCAACGTCTTACCTGTTGAGGTGATCCAAAAAATCACATCCGGTGGTGAGGCCGTTTGCGCCGAGGCTGGTATCCCGATTGCGGGTGGTCATTCTATCGATACTGTTGAGCCGATCTACGGATTGGTCGTGCTGGGTATCGTTCATCCGGATAAGCTCAAGCGCAATAGCGGTGCACGCGTGGGCGATAGTTTGATTTTGGGTAAACCTTTAGGTGTGGGTGTCCTGAGCGCTGCGCTTAAACAGCAAAAGCTCGATGAAGCTGGCTATCAGGCGATGATTCGCTATACAACTAAGCTTAATACGCCTGGCGTTGCCCTTGCAGATATGCCTGGCGTCCATGCCTTGACCGATGTAACTGGCTTTGGTTTAGCCGGGCACTTACTGGAAATGTGCCGAGGTGCCAAGGTTCAAGGCCAACTCAACTGGAAAGACATTCCTGTTATTCCACAGGCGATAGAGTTCTCCAGGCAAAACGTCTTCACTGGGGCCTCGACCCGTAATTGGGCAGGCTTTGGCGCGGAGGTTCAACTTGATCCGAGTATTGAAGAATGGCAAAAGAATTTACTGACGGATCCTCAGACAAGTGGCGGCTTATTACTTGCCTGCGATCCTGAGTCAGAGCAGGCCGTTTTGGAGCTATTCAAACAACATGGTTTTGAGGATGCTCGCAAGATCGGTCAGGTTGTTACGGGTAATGGTGTGGTGGTGCGCGAATGAGCGATCCTGCTCGACTGAAAGTTTCTGTCCATAGCAGTGTCGGTCATCTAGACGGTCAAAAGCAATCGATCATAGAGGGTTTGTTATGTGAGCACGCTTTTATCTCACCGAAATATTTCTATGATTCGATTGGCAGTAGATTGTTTGAATTGATCACAATGATCCCTGAGTATTACCCCACCAGAACAGAGCAGGGCCTGATGGCTTCCCATCGTGAGGCAATTGTCACGACAGTGGGCGTAGTCGATACACTGATCGATCTAGGTGCTGGAAATTGCCATAAAGCCAGAGAGCTTTTTTCAAGTATTAAGCCAAAACAATATCTGGCTATAGATATTTCTGAAGATTTTTTAGAGGAATCTCTCGCTCAAATGCGTGAGGCTTTTCCAGGTATTCAGATGCGCGCAATGGCGGCTGATCTGACTCAACCGATCACTATGGACCAAGATCTGCTCACTCAACGAAAAATTTGCTTTTATCCCGGATCCTCGATTGGCAACTTCGATCCCGATCACGCAATTCGTTTGTTACGAAATTTCAGAAATCTTGTTGATAATAGTAATTCTCTGGATTCTGACCCGCCTCTTGCAGTGAATGGTGGCTTGTTAATTGGTGTGGATTTAGTCAAAGACGATAAGGTGTTACATGCTGCCTATAACGATGAGCTAGGTATAACTGCTGCATTCAATAGGAATGTGCTTACGCATGTTAATACCTTGATAACAAGTGACTTTAACTTGGCAGACTGGGGGCATGACGCATTTTTTAATCAGGCTTTATCCCGCATCGAAATGCATGTGTATGCACGTCGTGATCTTGTCGTGTCGTGGCCTGGGGGTGAGCGCTACTTCAAATCAGGTGAGTCCATACACACTGAAAATAGCTATAAGTATCAAATAGAAATTTTTAAGGAAATGCTGCTAGAAGCAGGCTATTCAGAGGTTAAGTTCTGGACGGATCCGCAAAAATGGTTTGCAGTCTTTTTTGCCCAAGCTTAAGACTTTTACAAATTATATTTCTCGACTAGCTGATTGATGGCGTTGAATTCTCTTTCGGGTTTGATGAGTTCTTGGCGTTTGCTTAATGCCTTGGTTAACTGCTGCATGTAACTGGGGTCAGATTGAGCACGCATGAGAAATTTTGCAAGTGTCTGCTCATCCCTCACGGGGAAAAGTCCGGGATAATCATTGCCCAATAAACCACGGTTGCCAGCAACATCGGAAGCTATAACGGGGATGCCGAGTGCGATGGCCTCTGACACAACATGTGCGCCGCCTTCCATGATGCTGGTGATAACCATCAAATGGCTGCTCGCTAACCAACGTAACGTGTTCCGGTGATTTCGTTGCCCAATCCATTGATATCGACCATCTTCTTCAAAGAGACGCTGCACTTCAGTCTTGAAATTTTCTTGCATGATCATGCCGAGATGCATAATTTTTATAGGAATGCTCTTGGGGATATGCCGTAAAGCGTAGGCCGTGCGCAGTGGATCTTTTTCCTCTCGCAAATGACCGATTACGGTCACCATGAAACAGTTCAAGTGTTTGGGTAGTGCTTTGCCAGGTTCAATCGATTGATAAATCACCCTGCAGCGTTCACGAATATGCTGAGGGATGCATTGCAGTGCTTCGGGTTGCAGCAGCACAATTTGATCGGCCATCTCAAGCGATGCAAGAGTTTTGATATCGTTTGCGGCGAGATCACGATAGAGATCTGTCCCCGTCATAATGAGAATCAGGGGTTTTGAGCAATTAGTTTTTTTCCACGCAACTATTGCGTCATGACTGCGGGTGGCGTGTAAGGCGATCATGATGTCCTGATCACCCCCTGACCATTCAGTCTGAACTGCAGCTGTGTGTCCTGCAGCACAGAGATGGTTGGCCCATCGAAGCGCGGTCGTTCGGTTTCCGTGTAATGTGCCTTCTCTGGCAGGAGTAACGATGACGATTTTTTTTCTCGCCATCGTTGATTTTATCTTTTCATCCACACCGTTTTATTCCGCTTTAACATTCGCAGTCTTGATGACTTGACCCCATTTCTGGATTTCTTCTTTGAGGAACGCGGTTGCCTGAGCAGGACTGTTACCAACAGGAATAATGCCGAGTTCAATAAAGCGAGCCTTGAGCTCAGGTGATTCCACGACTTCGTGAACCGCTTGGGAAAGTTTGTTTACGATTTCTGGTGGTGTATTGCCGGGAGCCAAAAACATGACCCAACTGGAGGCTTCAATCGCCGGCCCACCAGACTCTGGCAGGGTCGGCACATCTTTCGCAACCGGCAGGCGGTCTTTAGCGAACATTCCGATGCCATTAATTTTTCCGCTATTCACGTGCGGCATCATTGAACTTGGTACATCCACAAGCATCTGGATATTGTTTGCTACGAGATCTGCCAGAGCGGGTGCCGTTCCCTTGTAAGGGATATGAACTATTTCAATACCCGCTGTATGAGCCAGTAACTCTGAGGCTAGATGAGCCGCTGAGCCTACGCCCGAGGATCCAAAGGAGACTTTGCCAGGATTTGCTTTTGCGTAGGCGATTAACTCCCCAACTGTTTTGGGAGCAAATGCATTGCTAACTGTAAGGATCAGCGGTGAGATCGCAACGACAGAAATTGGTGAAAGGGATTTGAAATGATCAAAGGGCAGACGGCCTTCATATAGTGTGGCGTTCGCTGCATGCGCGGTAAGAACCGTCAGGATCGTGTAGCCATCAGGTGCTGCTTTAGCAACCATGTCCGCCCCGATGATGGAGTTTGCGCCAGGTTTGTTCTCGACAATAATTGTCTGGCCTAGAAGCGTCTGGAGGCGAGCGGTGACCATCCGTGTCACGTTATCAGTGAATCCGCCAGGCGTGTAAGGCACGATCCAGCGGATTGACTTTGAGGGATAGTTTTGTGCCTGAGCTAAAGCCGTGCCAGCAATCAATGCCATGGCGCAACCAGCCAAAAGTTTTTTCATCGTTTTCATCTGATTCTCATTTCAGTATATTTGTGCGTAAGCAGATCTTTGATTGATCTCGCCTCCACAACTCAGACCGAAGAATACTTCTGTGCTTGCCAAGCCGCAAATCGGGAATTACCATGCATCAGATCACCTCATAAAAGAAGGTAGGAGACAACAATGTACGATCGCCGTGATTTTCTCGTTTCAACCTCCGCGCTGGCTGCTGCGGCCATGTTTCCTGAGTTAGCGAGTGCCCAGTCGTATCCAACGCGAACAATCAAGTATCTATGTCCGTGGCCCGCGGGTGGATCAACCGATGTAGTGATGCGAGCACTTGCTGAGAGCGCTGGCAAAATCATGGGTCAAAGCGTGATTGTCGAGAGTAAGCCAGGCGCAGGCGGTACGTTAGGTGCCATTGAACTCGTCAACGCAAAGCCTGACGGTTATACGCTCGCCCAAATCCCGGTGGGCGCATTTCGTATTCCACACATGCAAAAGGTTCAGTTCGATACGCTCAAAGACTTCACCTGGATTATTTGCCTGACTGGCTATACTTTTGGTCTAGTTGTGCCCAGTGAATCGCCGATTAAAAACATTAAGGATCTTGTCGCTTTTGCAAAAGCGAATCCTGACAAGTTTACCTATGGCACACCTGGCACAGGAACGAGTCCTCATCTTGCTGTGGAGGAGTTCGCGCAACGCGCGGGTATTAAGCTGTCACAAATTCCTTTCAAGGGCAGCGCGCAGAATTTGCAGGCTGTGATGGGTGGGCATGTGATGGCGATGAGTGATTCCACTGGCTGGGGGCCGATGGTCGATGCAGGTAAATTGAGATTACTTGCTACTTACGGTAGTAAACGTACAACGCGTTGGCCGGAGGTACCGACTTTAAATGAGCTGGGCTATGAGACTGTTTCAGACTCACCCTACGGTGTTTGCGGCCCCAAAGGTATGGATCCAAAGATTGTAAAAATCATTCACGACGCCTTTAAGAAAACGCTTGATGATCCTGCGGTGTTGGCCTCGTTTAGTCAATACGATCAGCCGGTCATTTATATGAATACTGCTGAGTACACAAAATATGCAAAAGACAGTTTCTATGCTGAAAAGAAAACTATCGAACGACTAGGCATGGCAGGTAAGGACTAAAGTCAGGATAGTGTGGTGCGAGCGGGTGCCCGCATCACATACCAAATCAGACTCAATACCTGCAAACCAACCAGACAGGTAAATGCCATTCTTAATGCTGCAGTTTGCGTCAGACCTAGCTGATTAAACATATCAATGGCCACACCGATCGCCCACTGCACGGCAAACGTACCGACAAAAATCATCAGGTTGGACGTAGTGAGAATTCTTCCGGCTACGTGCCCGGGAAATGCCAGTGCAGCTTGAGTTTGTAAAAGAAACATAGCTGGAATGACGGGTGAAAAAAGTAACCAGCATATCCATGATTCCGGGCTTTGCCAGAGAATCATGATCATAAAAACGATCGGTATCCAAATTAATGCGATCAAAGATTGTATGGATAGGCTTAAACCTTTCCTGATTAACCATGGACTCGCTGTGCCCATCAAGAAATAACTCAGCATCAGCGAGGCATTCAGATAAAGCAGAACGACGCTGGCCTGCTCAGGGCTCATTCCCAGCGTTTGAGTCAACCAGGGCCCCGCCCAGAGTGTTTGCATTGCAGAAAAGCCACCAATTGTAAAAATACAAGCCGGTATGATTCTGACCATAATCGGGTGGCTGGTCAGGCCCCATAGGCTGGTTATATCTTTATGATCGATTTGCTCGTGTTTTTGTCGATCGGCATCGGTCGTGAAAAAATAAACGGCTAACGCGCTTAAAAATAGCAGTCCGCTGGAAAAGATATAAATCTGTCGCCAGCCCAACCAGTTAGCCATTGCAAGCGCAGGCTGTGTCGCAACAAGGGCACCGGTTGCCCCCACGAGTAGCATACTCATGACCAGGCGCGGCTGGTGCGCAGCCGGAAAACAGCGCCGAAAGTAGTAATAGGAAGCCATCAGGCAAGGAGCGACCCCAGCACCGATCAATATGCGTCCAAGTGAGTTGACCCATAAGGAGTCACCTAGTCCGACCAGTGCTGCACCAATCGCAGCAACGACGAGGAGTGCTGATTCCGTGCGTCGCGCGCCATAGCGATCTAACCAAATTCCGACAGGGATTTGCATCGCAGCAAAGGCTAGGAAATAGCCGGAGGATAGCCAACCTAAATCACCCGCAGATAAATTGAGATCCGACGCAAGCACAGGCGCGAGCGCAGCATTGACTGCACGCAGTGCGTAAGAGAGAAAATATCCCGATGCGAACGCTAGAAAAATGCGCAGTGCAATCAAGCCAGTGATGGCCGCGTTGGGATTTGTCTCTTTAATAATTTTATTTTTTGTATAAACAGTCATAAAGCCTAAAGCACATCATCCCGTGAAATGCTGGGATCGATTTTTATTAATTCGGGATATGGGCCATCAACTAGTTGATGGGTCTGAAGTATCAGTTTACTGATCTGACGACGACTGATTTTCCCCTGAGGATTGCGTGGCAGGTTATCCACGGAAATATAGTGGCGTGGCTGTTTGTGACGCGACATGTTACTCAACAGGACGCCTGCGTGCTCAGACCAGCCTTCAGAGGCGTTTTCAGCGACAGCAATAATGATTTCCCCCCAGTAATCCGAGGCAATCGAGGTGATGCAAATTTGAGTCGCATAGGGGTTATGTGCGAGTACGGCTTCTATTTCGTCTGGGTTAACCCGGTAGCCCCCGGTCTTGATGACGTCGGCGACCCGGCCGGTCAGGATGAGGCGCCCTTTTTGATCGAAGTGTCCAAGATCTCCAGTTTGATGCCATCCCTCTGGTTGATGTGGTCTGAAGCCATTCTGATCAATCAGGCCACTTGACATGTGCGGGGAGCGCAGAAATATTTCTCCGTCTGTTTGTTCTGGATCTGTGGTGTGGTGTGTCGCTGGATTGGATGACTCGTCTTGAGCAATTTTTATTTCCACTCCCGGAGCGGGCCAGCCTACGCAGGCTCCTGTGGGGATAGCTTGTTGTTCAAAATAATCTTTTGTTTCTTGGCGATCCAATACCGTAATCGGATTGACGCACTCAGATTTTCCGTAGGTAATACGTATATGTGGGCCGAATAGTTTGCTTGTTTTTTGATAGATCGCGGCAGTGAGCGGCTGCGTACCAGTAAATACACATTTAATGGAATGAAAGGTTTGACCTTCCAGTGCCGCAGTCATCTTTGCGAGTACCGTAGGCGGAGCAAAAATTGCGCTAAGTTGATTTGTTTGTAAGAGGGGGGCGACGCGATCAATCTCTACACCGTCGTGGATGATGACTGTTCCGCCTTGATCGCACCAGGCATAGGTCAGCAGCGACGCACCATGTACAAAGGGTGTCATCACCAGAATTTTTTCACCTGGGCTGGGTGAGAAAGGAAGCGACGCCTTGAGTAATTGTTCACCCGACCAGCGAGCGCCGTGCGTGTACGGTACACCCTTGGGTTTGCCTGTCGTACCTGAGGTAAACAGAATGCGACCTAAGACGTTTGCTTCAATGGGCGATAGTGGATTTTTTAATGAAAATTTTTGTTTGGTCGAGTCACCGCGATGAAGGATCTTATCAATATTGATCGTACGTAAACCTGCTGCCTGAAGTTCTTGTTCGCGTTGCGCTGTGGTCAGGACATATTCAAACTTAGCGAGTTGCGCACACCACAAAATTTCCTCTAGGGTATACCCCCAGCTGAGGGGGGTTTCAGCTGCACCGCTTAGTCGAATACCGTAAGATGTCCATACTGCTTCAATAGAATTGGGTAAGAGCGATGCGACGGCCTGGCCTGGTGAAATGCCAAGCGAGAGCAGATGCATGCCGACAGCATGCGCGGCTGCGTTGAGTTGACTGAAACTTAGCGTCTGACCAAGACTATCGATGACCGCAGGTCGATCGCTAAAGCGCTCGGCGAGCACGCACAAAGAATAAGACCAGGAGATATACATGAAAAAAAATCCACGATTACAAGTTACGCAATTATCCACGCTGAATCACAATCCGTCGCGCAGAAAAATTTTGAGTGCTGGATCAGCACTTGCTTTGACTTCAGGTCTTGGTTTATCTGGTGCTGTGAGGGCGCAAGGTGCCTATCCTAATAAAAATTTGAAGATGATTGTCCCTTGGCCACCGGGGCAGGCGACTGATCTGGGTGGGCGTGCTGTCGCTATGGGTTTGTCACGTGTACTTGGCCAGTCAGTCGTCGTTGAAAATAAAGCGGGCGCAGGTGGCATGATTGGCACCGATATGGCTGCCAAGGCCGCAGGCGACGGATATACGATTCTTGCTGGCTCAAGCGGACCTGTTACCGTCCTGCCCTTGTTTCAGACGCCACCTTATGATGTAGAGCGAGATCTGATGCCCGTGGCGATGATGGGATTGTCGCCCTACGTGCTGGTCACTGCACCGGATTTTCCCGCGAAAGACGCGGCCGCGCTGGTTAAATTAATTAAAGATAATCCAGGTAAGTACACGTTTGCTTCGTCCGGTACCGGTGCGACGGCGCATCTGATCGCAGAATCTTTTAACGCTGCACTGGGATTAAAGGCTGTGCATGTGCCCTACAAAGGCTCTGCCCCGGCACTCACCGACGTCATAACAGGTCGTGTCACCTATTGCATAGAAACTGCTGCGGCGACCATGCCGTTTGTGCGTGATGGTCGCGCCAAGGCTTATGGTGTGTCTTTGCTAAAAGGCAGTGTGGTCACGCCCGGTATTCCACCATTGGCGACTGCTGCAGGTATCCCAGGTTTTGATCTGGGAGCCTGGATGGGCATTATGGTTCCTAAAGGTACGCCTAAAGAAATTGTGGCGCAACTGAGCGCTGCGGTGCAGCAGGTCATGAAGTCGCCCGATGTTGCAGAAATCTTTATGCGTATCGCCGTTGAAAACGATTACCGTCCAACCGAAGAGTTTAAGACTTATCTGCAAGCGACAACCAAGATGTTTAGTGATGTGATCAAAACCAATCACATCAAACTCGAATCGAACTAAAACGCCCAAGGGCTGGTTTCTGTTGCATACAGAAATCAGCCCTTGGAGATCTTGCAGCTAAGCTGATCATTACTAAACAGCTGGTTTAGTTCCGAAATGTTAACTAGGCATTTGAGGACCACGCAATACCTGACCGGGTAAGGCGTCTGTTTCAATGCCATGCTCCAGAATCGCCTGGCCACTGACGATCGTTGCAATGTAGCCGTCAGCACGTTGCACCAGACGTCTGCCTCCAGCAGGTAGATCATGCACGAACTCTGGGCGGTGCAGCGCTAAAGCCTGTGGGTCGATGATATTGATATCTGCCTTGAGTCCGGGCGCCAACAGGCCGCGGTCTTTGAGCCCGTATATATGTGCCGTATCCTGCGTTTGTCTGCGCACAATATGCTCCAGAGGCAGTCTTTCGCCACGTGTGCGGCCGTTTACCCAGTGCGTAAGCATAAAGGTTGGCAGACTGACGTCGCAAATATAGTTGCAGTGCGCACCCCCATCCGACAGGCTGTTAACCGTTTGTGGATGTTGCATCAGCGCATGAATATGATCCAGATTTTCATACGAATAGTTAAAGCTCGGGTAATAAATGATGGCGCGCCCATCATTCTCAAGCATCATGTCATAGACCATCTCGAGTGGTGCGATACCGCTGCGGGCCGCCATCGCTGCAACGCTTTGATCTGGTGCGGGCTCATAATCTGGCCGTTCGGCCATACGATACATTTTGTGAAAACTACCGAACAAAGTTTCTGCGCGACGATCAACCAGATCGCGTTGTTCGGTCAGGATTTTTTGACGGATGGCAGGATCCCTTAGTTTTTGGACGCGTTGTTCAAAAGGTAAATCCGCAAACGACTGATAGGTCGGGTGTGCGATAAAGGGATGCAATGAACTCTGGAAAGAGAACAGTATCCCGACCGGACGTCCACATATGCCGGCATAAAGGGGCGCATTTTCTGCGTGTGCCGCATCCAGAGTTTTTAAAATGTCTTTCCACAGATCGGGTGCCGGATCGGTTTGCTGCAAGTTGAACATGACCGGTAATTTGTTGTGACGGGCGAGTTGCAAGAGCCATGGAATTTCACCTGCCATCGCGGCATGGTTAGTGGTCATTTGAAATACGCCGTGTCCGACTTCACCCAGCACGCTGCCCAGACTTGTAATCTCGTCCGCCGTTGCAAAAGTCCCTGGTGGGTATTTACGTTCATCATATTTATGAATGAAGGTGCGACTGGTTGAAAAGCCCATGGCTCCTGCCTGCATACCTTCGCGCACGATCTCTCGCATGGCGACGATATCTTTAGGATTGGCCTCGTCATGATGAATGCCCCGATCGCCCATGACGTAGGCGCGGACCGCCGAATGAGGAATCTGGGCGCCCACATCCAGGGCGAAGCGGCGGCGCTCCAGTGCGTCGAGATATTCTGGAAACGTTTCCCAATCCCACTGCAGGCCTTCGTGCAGTACGCTGCCAGGTATGTCTTCTACGCCCTCCATGACTTTGATCAGCCAGTCTCGGCGCTCGGTTTGCACGGGAGCAAAACCCATCCCGCAATTGCCCATAATCGCTGTGGTGACGCCATGCCAGGTTGAGGGGCTGAGATACGGATCCCATGTGGCTTGCCCATCGTAGTGCGTGTGGACATCAATCCAGCCTGGCGTGACGATACAACCGTCTGCCTGGATTTCTCTGGTTCCAGCGCCGGCTTTGCCACCTGCCTGCATGATGCGTCCATCTTTGACTGCGATATCTCCAGTTTGAGATGCCTGGCCACTGCCATCAACAATGGTGGCGCCGCGAATGACGAGATCGTGCATGTTTATTTTCCTTTTTTATAGTATGCGTTAGTCCAGCGACAGACCTATATGTTTGATGACTTCGCCCCAGCGCTGGTAGTCATTTTTAACAATCTCAGCGTACTCCTTTGGTCCCGCACCACTAATGTCATTGCCTTGCGTGGCAACAGTCTGTTTGATTTCTGGCGACATCAGTGCGTGACGAAATACTGCTGATACGCGATCTGCCAGAACGGGATCCATATTCCCGGGAGCAAACAAGCCTTGCCATCCGACAATGTTCAAACCCTTGATTCCTTGTTCATCGAGGGTTGGTACATCGGGTAACACGCTTAGCCTGCGATCTGTTGCGGGACCTAGCACCTTGACTTGACCATTGCGGCCGCTTTCGACGGCGGTGGCAGTGCCGTCAAAGTAGAGTTGAACATCGCCCGCCAATAACGCGCGCGATGCTTCCGAGGTGCCTTTGTAAGGGACGTGTGTGATATCGATATTGGCCTGCATTTTCAAAATTTCGCCATTCAGATGCGAGGTCGATCCCGGACTGTAGGAGGCAAAATTGAGTTTGCCTGGATTCGCACGCGCGTAGGAGATCAACTCAGCTGTAGTGTTGAAAGGCGCATTTTTATTGGCGATCAATACGGTGGCAGAGCGAACCAGCTGCAGGATTGGGGTGAAATCCTTGAACGGATCGTAGGGAAGTTTTTTATACAAATGTGGATTTTGTGTATGCGTCACGACAATCGTGTAGAGCAGGGTGTAGCCATCTGCTTCGGCACGTGATACGGCTTGCGCACCGATCATCGTTCCTGCGCCGGGTTTATTCTCGATGATGACTGGCGCGCCAGTTTGTTCCGTCACTTTTTGACCTAACATTCTGGCCAGCATGTCGCTGCCAGAACCTGCTGGAAAGGGCACGATTACGCGAATGGATTTACCAGGAGCTGGCCAGTTTGCCTGTGAGGTTTGCGCCAATGCGGGATTGATTAAACTAAACAAGCCACAGACGAAAAACGTTGCACAGACGAACCTGATGTGCTGCTTGATTGCAGTGTGTAGAGCCCACATTTTGTCTTCCTCAATTTCAATGATCATGTCTTGTCGCATGACTTTTGTATGAACGACTCACAGGCGAGCCAAATAATAGCTTCCTGCTAATTTACCTTGATCCCTGCTTGTTGAATCACTTTGCCGTACAGCGTAAAGTCTTTTTGGATTTCCTGACCAAACTGTTGTGCAGTGCCCTGGGCTGCGATGATGCCGGAAACAAGCAGACGCTCTTTGACTGCTGGATCTGCCAGGACCGCGTTGATTTCGCGGTTAAGTTTTTCAATAATTGACAGTGGTGTGCCAGTTGGGGCGAGAATGCCGACCCAGGAATTGAGTTCGACACCTGTCACACCAGACTCTGCAAAGGTAGGGATCTCGGGAAAGGCAATGGATCGTGTCGCACTTGGAACACCGAGCGCGACAAGCTTGCCAGATTGTATGTATTGGCTAACCGAAGAGGCGGAACTAAAGGCCAGGGGGGTATGTCCTGCCGTGACATCGGCTGCGGCGGGACCACCGCCTTTGTAGGCGATATGGACTAGATTAGCCCCAGATTTTTCTTTCAATAACTCGCCAGCCACATGCGTAATGCTGCCATTGCCAGACGTGCCGAATGAGAGGCCTTGAGGCGTGGCTTTGGAAACGGTCACCATCTCTTTCAGTGTTTTGAAGGGCTGACCTGGATTGGCAACCAG
>CANCRX010000082.1 GCA_947380655.1 Alcaligenaceae bacterium
TGCGCGACGACATCGTTACAGAAACCACCTCGACTGAACGACGCGAAGCCCTCATGGCTAATGCCCCTGGCAAACGCGATGGGTTGTTCCTGGTTCCCAAGGTGATTGACTGATATGAGCCAAGTCCTACACACATTTTCCAGCCTGGCCGCCCTGCGTCAGGCGCTGCAAAGCAAACAAATCAGTGCCACCGAACTCGCCCAGGACTGCCTGGCCGAGATCGAGCGCACCAAAGCGCTCAATGCCTTTGTGCATGTGGATGCCGAGTTGACCCTCAGCCAGGCACGTCAGGCTGATGTTTTGCTCGCTGCCGGGAACGCTCCCGCACTCACCGGCATTCCGATCGGGCATAAGGATGTCTTTGTGACACAAGGCTGGCGCAGCACGGCCGGCAGCAACATCCTTAAAAACTATGTCAGTCCTTTTGACGCAACCGTGGTCAATCGATTGCTTGATATGGGTGCAGTATCCCTTGGCAAGCTCAATTGCGATGAATTTGCGATGGGTTCGGGCAATGAGCATTCTGCTTTTGGACCGGCACACAACCCCTGGGATCATCAGGCAGTTCCAGGCGGCTCGTCCGGCGCTTCAGCTGCAGCGGTGGCCGCCAGACTCGTGATGGCGAGCACGGGTACAGACACGGGTGGTTCAGTGCGTCAACCGGCAGCGCTGTGCGGCGTAAGTGGTATCAAACCGACTTACGGAACCGTCTCTCGCTACGGCATGATCGCGTATGGCTCGAGCCTGGATCAGGCAGGCCCCATCGCACCGAGCGCAGCCGATCTGGTTGAACTGCTCGACCCCATGAGCGGGTTCGATCCACGTGATTCAACCAGCGCGGAGTTTTGCAATGGGGTTGCAAACGCCCCCGGACGTATTCGTGCGGACTTTGACCGTGCGGTTTCGCAATACGCGGCCGGTACTACCGAGCAACCACTCAAAGGTTTGCGTATTGGTGTGCCACGCGAGTATTTCGGCGAGGGCCTGTCCAACGACGTCGCGACCGCCGTCGAGGCTGCTCTCACACAGTTTGAAAAACTCGGGGCCACGCGTGTTGACATTTCATTGCCACGCACCCGTCTGTCGATTCCAGCGTATTACGTCATTGCACCGGCGGAGGCCTCAAGCAACTTGTCCCGTTACGATGGTGTGCGCTATGGCCACCGGGCAGACCAGTACACCGACCTCGAAGACATGTCTGGACGCTCACGTGCAGAAGGCTTTGGCCCGGAAGTGCAACGCCGCATTCTGATTGGCACCTACGTACTGTCGCATGGCTATTACGATGCCTACTATTTGCAGGCACAACGGCTGCGTCGCATGATTGCAGATGATTTCCGTGCAGTCCTGGGTGCTCAATGCGACGTCATCATGGGCCCTGTTACGCCAACGGTTGCTAAACCGAT
This sequence comes from Alcaligenaceae bacterium, assembly GCA_947380655.1. Taxonomy (GTDB): domain Bacteria; phylum Pseudomonadota; class Gammaproteobacteria; order Burkholderiales; family Burkholderiaceae_B; genus Zwartia. Next base: position 1,407 of record CANCRX010000082.1, read on the forward strand.
CGGGGTAAACAGCGACGACCCAACTGCGGACTGGCTGGCCGATATCTATACACTGAGCCTGAACCTGGCTGGCCTGCCCGGCATGTCGATTCCCTGCGGTTTCGGTCCGGGCGCCTCGGGCGCAGCGCTGCCAATCGGTTTGCAAATCATCGGCAACTATTTTGATGAGGGGCGCCTGCTGGCAGTGGCCCATCAATACCAACAAGTCACAGACTGGCATCAACGCATCGCGGGGCAAGCATAATGGCATGGGAAATCGTCATCGGCCTCGAAACGCACACTCAGCTTTCGACGCAGACAAAAATATTTTCAGGTAGCAGCACACGTTACGGTGCACAGCCCAACACACAAGCCAACGAAGTGGACATGGCTTTGCCTGGTGTTTTACCTGTCATGAACAGAGGCGCAGTCGAGCGCGCGATCCGCTTTGGACTGGCTATCGATGCGACTGTCGCTCCATACTCGGTTTTCGCACGTAAAAACTATTTCTATCCGGATCTGCCCAAAAACTATCAGATCAGTCAGATGGATCACCCCGTGGTGATTGGCGGTTCACTGTCATTTTTTGTTGGTGACGAAGAAAAAACCGTTAACCTGACACGCGCCCATCTCGAAGAAGACGCCGGCAAATCCATGCACGACGATTTTGTCGGTCCGCATGGCGAATCATCGACCGGCATTGACTTGAACCGCTGCGGTACACCGCTGCTGGAGATCGTCACCGAACCGGAAATGCGTTCCGCAGCGGAGGCCGTCGCTTACGCAAAGACCTTGCATAGTCTTGTTATGTGGCTAGGCATCTGCGATGGCAATATGCAAGAAGGTTCCTTCCGGATCGATGCCAACGTCTCGGTGCGCCCCGTTGGTCAGAAAGAATTCGGCACACGTTGCGAAATCAAAAACGTCAACTCGTTTCGCTTTCTGGAGCGCGCAATTCAATATGAAGTACGTCGCCAGATCGAGCTCATCGAAGACGGCGGACGTGTGGTGCAAGAAACCCGTCTCTATGATTCGGATCGTGACGAAACCCGCAGCATGCGCAGCAAGGAAGACGCACACGATTACCGCTATTTCCCAGATCCTGATCTACCACCACTGGTCATCGCCCAGAGCTGGATTGACGAGGTCCGTGCCTCGATGCCTGAGCTGCCCGCCTCATTGCGTGCGCGCTTTGTCAGCGAATATGGATTAGCGCCGGTTGATGCCGCACAGCTCACCAGTAGTCGCGCGCTCGCCACCTATTTCGAGGAAACAGTTCGCGCGCTCCCTGCAGGCCAGGCCAAACTCGCTGCCAACTGGGTCATGGGTGAGGTCTCTGCCACGCTTAACCGCGAAGAAAAAGATATTGTCGACTGCCCTGTCTCTGCTGCATCACTTGCAGCGCTATTGAGCAAAATTCTGGACAACACCATCTCCAACAAGATCGCACGCGATGTGTTTGCCGCCATGTGGCTTGGAGAAAACGGTGGGCAGCCCGATGCCATCATTCAGGCCAAGGGACTGACCCAGATCAATGACGCTGGTGCGATTGAGGCGATGATCGACAAGGTCATGGCTGACAATGCAACTATTGTTGAGGAATATCGCGCCGGTAAACAAAAAGGCTTTAATTCACTGGTCGGTCAGATCATGAAGGCCGCACGAGGTAAAGCCAATCCACAGCAGGTCAATGATTTACTAAAGGCCAAACTCGAAGGTTAAGTAGGCAGTCTTTCAAATAAAAGCGGGCCTGTGTATCACACAGGCCCGCTTTCCTTTTCTGACTGCACACGAACTTTAGCGTTGTAATCAACAACGCGCTTAACAGCAAACGGGATTTATAGAAAGTTCAAGCGCTTTAGCTTGAATCTGAAAGTACTTTTTTCTCACCGCATCTAATGAAGACTCTTGACTTTGCTTGTATAGCTCAATTTCATCGATAACCTGTGTCTGTAAGGCTGCCTCGAACTGCTCTTTAGCCGACGATGCTGAGTAACTATTCTGCTCGCACCCGCCAAGATTTGACTGAAAGATTCCGGCCGCACTAACAGGGAGAAAGTCCTCGTAAATGATGGGTAGGGCTTCAACAATCTTCTGGCTGCGCAATATTGCCAAATCGAATTCAACGCCTGTGCCAGCAATATGAGTGAAAGCATCCATGTCACGAATGACGTATTCAAAAAATGCTAACCCCTGATCATGCATCACATCAAGATCATCTGGAAAATTGGTGAAGGCAGCGCTCAACTGAGCTTCGTAGCTGTTGACGGCACTACCTGAATTTTCCATGGAGCGTACGTCAGAAAGTAATCGATCGTATAGCGCTCGGCCGGCACCAGTCAGTGCTGCTCCGCGCTGCTCAATCTCTCCAAAGCGAGCAGTGTGTGCTCCCAATGAACCATCCTCCGCGAACGTTATGCTTTCTTCGAGCGCCTTGAAGCTGGTTTGGCGTAACAAAATAGGATGTCGACGTCGTGGCGGCCCTTCAATCAAATCTTTAGCTGACAATCCTCTTCTCGACATCTCAGCTTGAGCGGCGTCGATATCTAGCGTACGCGGCGTCAGATGATTAATATGCGGACCACTAAACGACACCACATCGGCTACCAGTCTGTGAGCTGCATGTAGTTGTTGGTAGGTATCATAAGAAACTTTAGCTTGACTATGCCAACGGAAAGTCTGGATGACCTCATTTACGAACTCAGCTGCCCGAATCGCGTCGAGACCACCTTCAGTTTCACATTGCTGAGTCAACTCTAGGGCACGAGGCGTAAAGATACTTCGTTTCTCTAGAATGGCCTGAGCCTGTGCGCGCAAAGCAGGATCAGCAATAAGCTCCATACGCAATAATGAAGTGAAAACGCGAAACGGGTTGATACGAAGCGCTTCATCATCTGTGGGGCGAAAAGCCGTGGCATGCACAGGAACACCAGCGACAGAAAGATCGTAATAACCTACAGGGAACATGCCCATGACGCGGAAGATGCGCCGCATACCAGCTAGTTCCTCTGCTGTACCGAGTCGTATAGCACCGTGGCGCTCCACAGCGAGGCGCTGCATTTCGCCGTCATCCTGCATTTTGCGACCTAACTCTGGCGTTTTCTCCAAAGTATTGCAGTTAACATCCGCAACTAAATTGAGCAAAGTGTCATACTGAGGCACCTCCTCCCGATACATCGCTGACATGGATTGAGAGAACAAATTTCTGATTTCGTCAGAACTAAGAAATTGTATTTTTTTATTCACATTCACATTCATATTGATATTCATATTGATATTCATATAGCCTCAAAAAAATGATTGAACTTGAATAACCCGGCCTGGATTAAGAATGTTCATAGGATCAAGTGCTTTTTTTATTGAGTGCATCAGTGAAACTGCAACAGGCGACTTATGGCGCGTCAGTTTTTCAATCTTGAGCGATCCAATACCATGCTCAGCCGAAATTGATCCCTGATACTTTCCAACCGTGTCATATACGATGCGACCAATCTGTTCTTCATACTGCTCAACAAAGTCTTTGCCACGCATGCTCTCAGGGGCTTGAATGTTGTAGTGCAAATTGCCATCACCTAAATGTCCAAAATTTACGAACCGCACGCCATCTACGGCGGCAGCGATCGCTGAATCAGCCTCGCGGACAAAATCAGGCATCAGTGATAATGGAATAGAGATGTCATGCTTGACGTTAAACCCTTCCTCCACCTGCGCGAGCGTTATGCTTTCACGGATGTGCCAAAGGTCTTGCGCCTGCTTTATATTTTCAGCGATGATGGCATCGGCAATCAGGCCATCTTCAAACGCTTTTTCTAGTAAGCGTTCAAAAAGACCGCGTGCATGCTCTTCAGACTCTGAATCGGAGACCTCGATCAGCACACACCACGGCACTTGCTCCCAAAGCGGAACGCGCAAATGGGGGTAGTGCTTATCTACCAAACTCAGAGAGAATTTATTCATTACCTCAAAGCCTGTGAGACTTGATGACATGAACTGATGGGCCATAGAAAGTAATTGACAGGCTTCTTCAAGAGAATTAACACCAGCCCATGCAGTCAGCTTTGCTACCGGCTTGGGATACAGCTTGAGTGTCGCGGCTGTGATCACCCCCAACGTCCCTTCACTACCAATGAACAAGTCACGCAAGTCGTAACCAGTGTTGTCTTTGCGTAGGCCTGATAGGCCATCCAACACCTCACCTTGAGCAGTCACCACTTCCAGGCCGAGACAGAGTTCACGTGCATTGCCATAACGGACGACCTGCGTGCCTCCAGCATTAGTTGCCAGATTGCCACCGATGGTGCAGCTGCCCTCGGCACCCAGACTGAGCGGGAACAGGAACCCTGCCTCATCGGCTTTCTCTTGCAATAACTGAAGCACGTAGCCTGCATCAACGGTGATGGTCATGTTCTGCGGATCTAATGCACGCAAGGAATTCATCCGCCGCAAGCTCAACACCACCTGAGTACCGGATGCGTCCGGCACGGAGCCATCCACCAAACCTGTATTGCCCCCTTGGGGCACAATGGTCACTCGCGCTGCAGCGCATACTCGAATAACACGGGCAACTTCTTCCGTAGAACCAGGGCGAACAACACAAAGTGACTTTCCCTGCGTACGTTTTCGCCAATCTTGCTCATAACTTTCAAGGTCATCGCCAGTAAGTAGGTTTTGGGGCCCGACAATAGCTACCAAAGTTGCGATCAGATCAGATTTCGTTTCCAAATTTTCACCACTCATTGCTTCTCCACTCCTGCCGTTTGGATAATGCTTGCCCAAAACTTTGACACGCAACACTTCGAACTGGGTGAATCATGGATGGAAGGAAATTTGACGTCAATCAATATTGCGGAAGATACCCATTCTTAAATGGAATACCTAAATCAAGAAAGATCAATCAAACCTTTGATATGCAAGATCCCTAGTGCCCCTCGCGGATACCATTCAGGGCTAAACTGAACTGACTAAATTCGCACAGCGAACAGGACGATTCAATGCAACCAAACGCTGCAATTGGAAGATTTTTTCACTTTAAGAGGCTATTTTGTAAGAATTTAATAACCATATAAGAGTGCTTCAGGCTAATATCAAACCGTCCAAAATTGAATCTTAGGAGGCAATTGCATCGGGGCTTTTAGATAATCCATGCGATATCCAGCTCCATAATAAGCAATGTTTCTGACCAAAAAATCATGAACTCGCGCAAATACCTCCCCCCGATGAGCTTGCTCATAGCATTCGAGTCTTGCTCCCGCTTGCACAAATTCACTGCGGCAGCCAATGAGTTAAGCCTGACCCAAAGCGCAGTCAGTCGGCAGATTCGCGCCTTAGAAGAAATCGTAGGGGCAGAACTTTTTGTACGCGAGCGACAAGCCGTACGCTTGACACCAGTGGGAGAGGTTTATGCGGATGAAGTTCGTCAAGCGCTAAACAGTATCTACAACTCAACACTTCGAATTCGAGCCAACCCAGGCTCAGGCATGCTGACCGTAGCAATTTTGCCAACCATGGGTTCGCGTTGGCTGGCACCTTTACTTCCCGGCTTCGTTCAACAGAATCCAGGTGTAACACTCAATCTGGTTACTCGTCTGGCGCCCATCAATCTGGATGCTGATGGCGTGCATGCAGCGATCCATTTCGGACCACCTGAATATCCGCGCGCAAATATTGATTTTTTGTTCGATGAGATGGTTTTTCCTGCATGCTCCAAAGCATTAAAAGAGCAATACGGCTTTACATGCGCACGGGATTTATTAAAAGCGCCACTACTGCATCTTGCCTCACGTCCGCACGCCTGGGAGCAATGGTTCGAATCCCAGGGCGTAGAGAAAGCTGAGGTGAGTGGAATCACGATCGACCAATTTGCAACAGCAACACAAGCCGCATCAGCCGGCCTTGGCGTAGCGCTTCTACCAGAATTTCTTTTTTTGAAAGAACTGGAGAGGGGCGAACTCGTCGCGGCAATTGATGTCAGGAGTCGCAGCCAAGGGAAGTACTACTTAGCATGTTCCTCAACCAAGACCTGGTACCCGCCACTGGCCGCGTTCCGAAAATGGATCAAAGAACAGGCGACCAACAGCTTTGGAAATATTCCAACTTGATAAAGGAGTAATGGCGTGCTGAATCTCACCAACTTGGCGACTCTGTTAGCCATCCTTGACAATGGAACCTTCACGGCCGCAGCCGAAGTGATCGGCATCACGCCCAGTGCCGTCAGCCTGCAAGTCAAGCAAATGGAGACCTATTTCGGCAAGCCTCTATTCGACAGGTCTTCGCGCCAGAGCCGGCCAACAGCCTTCGCGCTGGAGGTCGCGCAGGCTGCCAGAGACACGACAGACCGCATACAAGCTCTGCGAGTGCGGCCTAAATTCACGGTGTCAGGCACCTTGCGGCTCGGTGCGCTCACCAGCATCCAATCGGACCTGCTTCCCTACGTGCTGAGAAGGCTGAGAAATGAGCACCCGGCGCTGGAGGTCTGCGTCGCGCCGTTGAACGACACACCAGATTTGCTCGATGCTCTCGCCGCAGGAAAACTCGATGCGGCAGCACTCGTGCGCCCCCCCTCAGGCGGATCTTCAAGGCTGATTTGGGAAGACTTGGTCCGACAGCCGTTTGTTATGCTGACTGCGGCGGACGTGAAAGAGGCGAGACCTCAGGAGCTGTTGCGTAAATTGCCTTGGATTGCCTATGACCGCCAGACGAGTGGCGGCCGAACGGCCGCAGAGTATGTCCAGAGGATGGCTCCAGGCTCGCGGGGGATCGTGGACTTAAGGTCGGTGGACGCCATCGTCGCCATGGTGTCCGAGGGCCTTGGCGTCTCGGTCGTGCCGCTCCCGCGCGCCAGACTCGTTAGCGCTTACGACTTGCGTGTTGTCACGCTGGGAAGAAATCCTCCGTCGCGGCAGCTGTCGCTGGTGCGGCGCAAGGCCGACCAGGACAGCCGTAACGTGAACGCAGCGCGCGACGCGTTTCTGTCGATCATCGCAAGTCGGCAGGCAAACCTGACCTAGCGCTGCGGCTAGCCGCTGTCGGCACTTTGCATCCCAGCGCTTGGCGTACGGTGTGCTGTGGCGGCCGCGCTTTTACTGACGGATGCGAATGCCTGGACAGCCATCTCCACATCAACATCGCTCAGATGCCTATGCGTCACGCAACGAAGCAGGGATCGCGACCATGGTCGCACGAGAACACCCATGCTAAGGAGGCTCGCAACCCAAAGCGAGGCATCAATGCCCGTAGCACTGACATCAACCTGGACGATGTTGGTCTGTGGGCTGTTCGCCCTTAGCCCCGAGATCGCGTTAACTCCACCTGAAAGCAGTGACGCCCTTCTGTGATCTTCTTCCAGTCGGGCGACCATGTTGTTGATGGCTACCAGTCCTGCCGCCGCGGCGATACCAACCTGACGTTGCGTGCCGCCCAGCATCTTTCGAATCACGCGCGCCCGCGCGATCACGGCATTGGAGCCGGCGACCACACCGCCCATGGGGGCCGAAAGTCCTTTCGATAGGCAGATCGTGACGGTGTCCGCGCAAGCAGCGATGACCGCCGGCGCCACTCGCAAGGCCACCGCTGCGTTGAAGAGGCGAGCGCCGTCCAAATGAATGCTGGCCCCATGGCGCCGGGAAAGGTCATACACTTGGCGCATGTGCTCCAACGGCAAGGCCGTACCTCCAGCGTTGTTATGGGATGTCTCCATGCAGACTAGGGCTGCCTTGAGTCTGCCCGGTGGCTCCATTAATACCTGCTCCAGCCGTTCGAGGTTCATCGCCCCAGAGGCGCCTGCGATCGGCTCATAGAAAGCACCCGTGAACGTTGCTGCGCCGCGTTCCGCCGTGTAAATGTGCGAGGAAGCCTCTGTCACCACGAGTTCCTGGCGGGCAGTTTGCGCCAAGATGGCCACGAGGTTCCCCATGGTCGCACTGGGTACGAAGAGGGCGGCCTCCTTACCCAACAAAGTGGCTACGCCACTCTCCAATTCCACTGCCGTCGGGTCGCCGTCCAAACCGTCATCGCCCAGAGGTGCCTTCAGCATACTCTGGTACATCGCCTGCGTTGGATGCGTCACTGTGTCGCTGCGAAGTTCGATAAACGATTTGTAATCAGTCAACGACGGCTCCCGTGCTCTTGACGACAGCCGACCACTTGGCGCGCTCCACGGCCAGGAAGGTGACGAACTGAGTTCGCGAAATCGGCAAGGGCGTGATGCCCTGCCTGGCAAAAACTGCCCGCACTTCGTCCGTGTCCAACGCACTGTTGACCTGCTTATTCAGAAGGTCCAGCACGCCCTCGGGAGTACGAGCAGGCGCGACAACGCCGTAAAATGCCGTGAAGGTCAAGGCTGGGAAACCCAACTCCGCCATGGTCGCTACCTGCGACAAAGAGCTGTGCCGCTTGTCAGATGAAACGGCCAGTGGCCGCAGCTTCCCGGCAGCGATTTGCGGGAGGGAAGCAGTCAGCGAGGCAAAGTACAAGTCGACCTGGCCACCCAGAAGGTCAGTCATCGCAGGGCCGGCGCCTTTGTAAGGTATGTGCTGCAGCTTGACGCCAGTCGCGTTACGTAGGCTCTCTGAGATCAAGTGACCGACGGTTCCACTTCCGGATGAAGCATAAAAAAGATCGCTCTTCTTACCCGCCTCGATGATCGATGCAAGGCTGTCGAAGCGGCTTTCCGTGCGAACCACCAGCACTAGCGGCCCCGTGCCCATCAGCGCGACTGGTACCAAATCGTCCACAGCACTGAAATCGAGGTTCTTGTAGAGATACGGGTTGACTGCAAGATTGCTAGTTTCTCCCATCACCAAGGTGTGACCGTCGGGCGCAGCTTTCGCCCCAGCCCTTAGGCCAATGTTGTTACCGCCGCCCGGAAGGTTCTCGACAAAAACCTGCCACTTGGCCGTCTCGGTCAGCTTAGAGGCGACCAACCGCGACATTGCGTCGGTGCCTCCGCCCGGCGGGCTGGGAGCAATTAATCGAATCGTCTTGGTTGGATAGTTGTCGGCCATCACTTGTCCCGCAAGCGAGGCCAACGCGATAGCGCACAATACAGAAAAAATCCTCCTGCTGATGCATATCTGGAGAAACTTCATATAGATCCTTGAGGAAGTGAAAACGATGACCAGATTCTCGGCTACACGAACAGATCAGGCAACCAAGTCTGTCTAACATCTGATGTGAGGGTCGCTCATGAATCGCCCCGAGATTTCAGCAGGCCCCATTCTCTGAGAGGATTGAGCCATGCAAAAGTCGAGCACGTTTTCACGTGAGGCGTGAGAGCGCGCAATGCGGATGCTGCGGGGGGCTCAGCGGCAAGTGCCCATCTCTATGGGCGACCATTTAATCCGTTAGGCCGAAGCTTGGACTACTCACTCGGCGCGGATATCGACCGCCGCGGCGATCTTCTTCCAGCGGCTGACCTCGGACGCAATGAACTGTTCGAACTCGACTGCCTTCATCGGCGCGGCCTCTGCACCCGCCTTCAGGAAGAACGCCTTCATCTCAGCCTCATCGAGGATCTTATTAATCTCAGTGTTCAGGCGGTCGACCACGGCAGTCGGCGTGCCTGCCGGAGCCAGCACACCCCACCAGAGCTCACACGCGCTACCCGTGTAGCCAGCTTGCTCGGTCGAAGGCAGAGCGGGCACCACCGACGAGCGCTGCGAGGTCGTGACGGCCAGCGCTCGGACCCTGCCGTTTGCCACATGGGGCAACACGGTGGCAGCGCTTGACAAAACGACTTGGACTTGTCCGCCGATCATGTCCCTGATAGCCAGGCTGATGTCTTTGTAAGGCACCTGCGTCATCTTGATGTCCGCGGCGCCCATGAGTAGTTCTGCGGCGAAGTGATTGATGCCGCCAACGCCTGATGTGCCGTAATTCAGCTTCCCAGGCTGCGCCTTGGCAGCGTTCACTAGATCCTGGATGGTCTTGTAGGGTGAGTCGGCTGCAACCGCCACAAGCATCGGCCCCGTCGCGAGACGCGCCACCGGCCTGAAGCTCCTGATCGGGTCATACGGGAGGCTAGCTCGAGTCGCCGCCACCGTCGTGAACGTCGTAGACAGCAGAACAAGTGTGTAGCCATCGGGGGTTGCCTTGGCCACCAGTGAGTTCGCAATGATCCCTCCCGCTGAGGGCTTGTTGTCGATCACGACGGGCTGCCCCAGCGTTTCATGCAGTCGCTTTCCGATGGTGCGTGCGAATGCGTCGTTCGAACTGCCTGGCGCCGCGTCGACGACTAGGGTGATGGGTTTGGTAGGCCCGGCCGAAATCGACAATTGGGCGCTTACGAACCCCGGAACCAGCAGCGCCGCAACGACACCCAAGAGGAAATGAGGCGAAATTTTCATCTGGTAGCTCTCTTAGTTGATTCGATCTATATCCCGCCGGTATTCATTGCATACCTCCGCGGGCGGTGATTGGCCAAACGCTTTCCACTCGGCCCGCCCTGACGCAGACATACCAGTCGAAACGGTCAACAGTGGGATCGCAATGTCCCGGGATGAGCCTGAACCTTTCCCCTATCTCCGGGGTTGCGCGCCCCGCGGGATACTCCATCCGCGCATGCTCGTCAGCCGCCGAAATAATTCGCAGTTCCGGCTGCTGCCACACCGTTGGCAGGCCTCTGTCGATGGCCACGGCCTTGTGCCCCGCGTCCAACACGGCCTGACCCGGCCTTGCGGTGCTCATGATGGAACTCAGGACAAACAAGGAATGCCTGAAAGTGCGGTACGGCTTGCCATCTTCCTCGAGGTTGGCCGCATAGTCGCCGTCCATGAAGCAATAGCTGCCAGCCTGAAGCTCGGTATAGACGCCAGAAGCGGCTTCCAACTCGAACGTCCCGGTCCCAGCGCCGGAAACGATCCCGCAGGGTATGCGCGCCCGACTCAGTCCTTCGACCGTTCGTTCGCAAGCGGCAATAGCCTTGCCGATGGCCTCGCGCCGCTCGACCGCACTGCGCAAGTGCTGCGCCGCGCCGTGATAAGCCTGGAGTCCCGCGAAAACAAGGTGGCGCGAGCTTGCGATACGCTTCGCAAGCCCGACAGCTGGCTCTCCCGCAGGCACGCCGCAACGCCGCGAGCCAACGTCGATTTCCACAAGAACGGACATCCTGACGCCAGCGGTTCGAGCGGCAGCCTCCAGCAATGCAACGTGCTGCAGGCTGTCAACGCACAGGGCAACTCGCGCTATCCCTGACAGGGCGGCGAGCCTGGCAAGCTTGCGCGGATCGACAATCTGGTTGGTCACTAGGATGTCCTCCACGCCACCCCATGCCATGGCTTCCGCTTCCGCGACTTTCTGCACGCACTGGCCGATGGCACCGCGTCGAATCTGCAGGTTCGCCACGACGGGAGACTTGTGCGTCTTCGCATGCGGACGAAGCCTCGTGCCAAGCCCTGCCACCCGGCGCGCCATTGTGTCGAGATTAAATTCGAATGCGTCGAGATCGAGAATCAAGGCAGGGGTTTCGACCTCGGACTCTGACATGCCGGGTTGGGCTGGAGGTAACTGATACATGTGACCAGTTTAGGGAGTACCGCAGCCAAGTCAAACGAGATTTCGTCACGTGACATGTGAGACTTTCTTAAGGTTCATAGCCGACGCTACAACTCGGCACGGTAAAGACTGGTATCTACCCAGCATATTTTTATTTTCGAGTCTCAGGGCACCAAGACCTGGTACCCGCCACTGGCCGCGTTCCGAAAATGGATCAAAGAAGAGGCGACCAACAGCTTTGGAGATGTTCCAGCATCTCTTGATTTATCCTCTAGCAACAAAAACAGTTAACGCTAAGTCTTGGTTCGTAGATTATGCGTTAAACAATACCGTAACGATTACGGTAAGCCAATACATCTGCCTGGTAGGCTGCGAACTCTGCGTTGCCTTCAAGCAAAGTCAGAATATCTGTAAGCGACGCGATACTCACCACCGGCAAACCATAGCGTTGCTCAACCTCCTGCACCGCAGAATGGGGCGACAACGCACCCTCTGAACCAGCTCGCTCCATACGATCCATCGCAATCAATACCGCGGCAGGCTCAGCCCCTGCTCCACGAATGATATCTACGGATTCGCGTACTGAAGTACCCGCAGTAATGACGTCATCAATAATGACGACACGGCCCTTAAGGGGCGCGCCAACCA
>CANCRX010000083.1 GCA_947380655.1 Alcaligenaceae bacterium
ACCCTTATCGACCGTGACCTCGGAAGAACTTAAAATGATTCAAGATCGTATTAATCACCGACCACGAAAACGATTAGATTTTAAAACTCCGTACCAAGTGTTTCACCAGTCCTTAAACCGTGTTGCACTTCGTACTTGAAACCACCAAATTCAAAAATCCAAACTGTTCCTGATAATCTGGTAGGAGCTATTTTTGGTTTGTCAGCACTAGTTTTGGGTTTTACTTTTGCAAGCGCTACAACAAGCTTCAACTCTAGATTAGAAGAAATCCGAACCGAGTCTAGCGTTATACAAGAGCTTTATATCTCGGCTAAGTACTTAGACCCAGAAGACCAGCAGCAACTTAAAAAATCTCTACACGAGCTTTTGGATATCCGTGTAGGCGCATACGCAAATATAACTAGTGCAAACGAGGTTGATATTGTTAATAGACAAATGACCTCCTTAGTTAGAAAAATTAACGAGGATTCTATTCTTGCGGCTCAAAGAGTGTCCCAGAACAATCGACCGCTATTTGACCAAATTTTCACACCACAACTCGCGTTATTAACATCAGTATTTCAATCTGGCAGCATCAAAATAAGACTCCATCCCTCTAAATTGATCGTGCGGTTTTTATTTATTTTGATGAGCGTTGGAGGTGTTTTGACGGGCTATAGCATGGCTATCAAAAATGAAACTGATTGGATTTTATCTATTCTTTATGTTGCACTGATTAGTTTTACTTTTCATGTCATTCTTTCTCTCGAGTATCCCAATATATTCATGCCGTATGAGGAGTTAAATCAGGATCTGCTGCGATTAAAGAGCTTTATCAATTAATCAATAAATAGCTCTAGTAATCGTAAGGTTCAATTTCATCTACCAGACTCAGTCAATCTATCTGCTTAGCTGAGAGCGATACCGTTATCTCGCTCACTAGTCAGCGATTGCTTATGATTATTTGCCTTTCAGATCCAGCTTCTGAATCAAGTCGGCAAAGAAGGCATTGTCTTTCGCCATGGCTGCACCAAACGCGTCACCGTCAGCATAGGCATATCCCATATTCTGCTTATCAAGTGTTTCGCGAATGCTTGGTTCTTGCATGGTCTTCGCAGTCGCTGCGCGAAGCACTGCAACGGCCTCAGGTGGCGTACCTTTTGGCACACCGAGTCCTCGCCAAGTACCAACCTGAATATCCAAGCCCCGCTCCTTCAAAGTAGGCACATCCTCGAAACCTTTGATGCGCTCATCTGACATCACTGCGAGCACGCGCAGCTTTCCTGCCGCAACGTAGTTTGAAACCTCTGCTGCGCTGACCGTGATGGCCTCGATGTGTCCTCCAAGCAAGGACAGTGCAGCCGGATTAGCGCCTGCAAATGGGATGTGATTAAACTTCGCGCCGGTTTTTTCTTGAACTGCTGCAGCGGCAAGGTGCCAAGTCGACCCATTACCTCCATTGCCAATTCTGAAATCCCCGGATTTGGCTGCGGCGAGAAATTCGTCCACGTTCTTCCAGGGGGCATCTGCACGCACAGTAATTGCAGCAGGGTCATAGTTCAGGCGTGCAATTGGCGTGAAGTCCTGATAGGTGATTTTTGTGTAACCCATGTTGGGCTGAACCATTAAGTCGGTGGCCAGAAGCGCTACTTTGTAGCCAGGTTCTTTGCCGTTTAGCACTTCAGCCCAACCGATGGCACCGGCAGCACCAGGTTTGTTGACCACGATCAGAGGCTGAGGAAAATGTTTGGTGCCGGCAATAGAGAAAGCACGCGCAAGCACATCAGTGCCACCGCCAGCAGGATAGGGGACGACTAGCTCGATCGGTTTGTTAGGAAAGGTCTGTGCGTAAACAGTTGCTGATGTTGCCAGAGTGCAAAAGAGTGCGCTCAAAAAAAGAGCCCGTCGAGTAAATGATTGCATAGTGTCTCCCGTTTTTTTAGTGTTGAGCTTAAGCTTCTAATATATGACCGAGATCAATCCAATCTTGCAAGTGGTTGATTTCCATTTTTAGCATAGATTTAACGCTTCTAAATGCTTTAGATATTGGCATGACCTTCAATGACGATATGAACTTGCCCGCCAATCCACACAACGCCATTACTATTTTCTTTGACGTTCACACGACCTAAACGCCCAATGCTTGTGCCTTGTGCAACAAGGTAGGGTTTGTGAAGGCGACCGGAAACCTGCATCCATTTAGCTATGGCGGCATTCAGTGAGCCTGTAATTGGGTCTTCGCTCATGCCACTAGATGGGGCAAGCATACGCACTTCGTAGTCGCATTCCCCACCAGAAGCATGCGGTGCAAACAAGCCAATTGCTTTGAAGGTGGGCCATCTGACCCTTGAGGAATCTGCTGCGAGCACATCAGCTACAGATTTAAGTTCAAAAAACTGCCACGTTGGTCCGTTGCAAAGCTCCGCTGTATTTACGATTACATTGGCCGGGATTTCAAGCGTCTGCATAATCTCTAGCCGATGTGCAGGATCCATTTCCTTGATTGTTGTGGGAGGTGCAGCAAAGGCCATAGTTGGTGCTTGAGAAATATCGATTTCAACAATCCCGACCCCGCATTCTTGACGAACAATTCCTGAGTTTTTAGGTTTTCCTCCCGTGTGCAACCAAGAAGCACAGCTACCTAACGTTGGATGCCCTGCAAATAGCATCTCACGAACTGGCGTAAATATTCGCAAACGGTAATCTGCTGAAGGATCCGTAGGAGGGAGTAGAAATGTTGTCTCAGCAAGATTAGTCCATGCGGCAAATCTTTGCATTTGCTCATCACTCAGGCCGTCCGCATCAACAACGACAGCCAAGCCGTTGCCTTGTAGTGGAACGGGGCTAAACACATCACACTGGATGAATCTGCGAGTTTTCATTGTTACCTTGGGAGATAGTGACCGTCATTTTTAAGATATCCCCCAATGCTAGGCGTCAGAACCGAACTTGGCAAGAATCAAAATAAACCTTCCAATAAAAGCGTCTAGTTACAGAGCCAAAAATGAAAAACCCCTAGCGCGAAGACTGGGGGTTTGAGGAAATAAGATGGGTTTAGTTTTATGTGACTTTAACTTCACACTCAATAAGAAGGCTTTCGAATCTCCTTGGATTTGAATTTTCTACTTTATTAATATCGGGTATTTTTTCGCTATGCCCCCATGTGGATTTCCGAATATCAGTAAAGCCACAGTCTTTAAGTAATGATTCAAGTGCGTCAAAATCGTACGCCATTTGATGCCCATGGTTATAGAGCATGCCAGTAAATACTGATGCTGTTGTTTTATACATGGGGTTATCTTTTCCAAGATACGTAGATTTATACCACTCAAAGAATTCGACCTTTTTATCAATGTAATTCTGACACCAAAGTTGGAAGTCTGGAACGACTACTCTCATGTGCCCACCCGGCTTTAAATGATTCTCACAATTTTTTAAAAAAAATTAGAGACTCTTCTCGGGTTAGGTGCTCAAGAAAATGCGAATGGTATATGACATCAAGTGATTTAGGTTTGCTGGGGATGCCATTTCTTAGGTCGTGTTTCAGAATAAAGGTGTTTGGCTTTCCATCAACAGCATAAACTCGGCCCTCATCAATAACTTCCTTAATCCCAGGAAATGATCCATCAACATTTATAAAATCATCGGCAATAATTGAGCCGCATCCAAGATGCATTCTTGAAAGATTCAGTAAATTTGAAGGGGTAGTCATATGAGCTCTCAGGATTTATAAAGTACGCTAAGCCTAGTTTAGAGCAAAAACGGTTCGATATTGTCCATCGCCCGATCAACAAGGACTACTGTTTCGCCAAATGGCGAAACATAATGTAGTGCTTTCCTTGCAGCGGCAAGATACCTTGCCATGATTAAATACTTAATCTATTAACTGCGACCTTACCTTCTGTCCATGTGATATAGCTTGATTCTTCAACCTCAATCCAATGATCCAAATCATCATCAAAGGGTTCAGAGGCAATGGTACTAATTGCACCTTCTTTTACATGGGCCTCGTGCGTGTCAGGCGTTCCATAAAAAAGACTGGGTGAATTATTGTCTGTTGAATAGCGAAATCCCCAGATAGATTTTCCATCACTTAACGCAGCCGAGACTCTCAGCGGGTCAGCAGATTTATTATTTTCTAATATCCTCTGTACTTTTTCTATAGCAAGGCTCATGCCTTTGATGGGGTCATTCAATAAGCCCATGCTCAAAGCCAATAAAAATAATGCCTCACTATCGGTTGTGCCATATCGGTAGGCATAAAACTCTTTAGATATGAGCGACTCAATTTCTCTACGATGTAAATGCCAGTCGCCAATATGGCCATTATGCATAAAACTCCAATTCTCATATGCATAGGGGTGACAATTCGCTCGAGAAACGCTGGTGCCAGTCGCCGCACGAACATGCGCAAAAAACAAATTACTTTTTATATGTCGACTTAGCTCTTTGAGGTTTTCGTCATTCCAGGCAGGTAAAACATCTTTAAATAAACCAGGCGATTTTCTATCTCCGTACCAAGCCACACCAAAACCATCACCATTCGTGACAAAGTTTGATTTTGTTGCTTTAAGACTTTGTGAAATGAGTGAATTCTTTTGTAAAAATAAAATATTTTCCAGAAAAATCTCATCCCCTGCGTACGCCATCCATCTACACATATTGCCTCCAGCCTCAATCTTTGCAAACAATTCTAATGGTGCCCCTGATGAAGCACTGTTATCACTTAATAAATTGAGACGCATTAAGCCATTTTCATCTCTTTAACAAATTTAGGAAATTACTTTTATGTTGGACATTACTTTTGCTCTCACATGTTATGGCAATTAGATTGGTAGGTGGCCAGTCTTAACAAAGATGGTACAGCCCTCTCTGCTGAACGGCTGGTGTAGGCTCAGGTGAGGACTTCTGATCCATGCGCCGGCAGGATAGCGTCCGTGCTCGTCCTCGAAGACGCCCTTCACTACAAAGATTTCTTCTCCACCATAGTGTTTATGTGGATTGAAAAATGTTTGAGGTGCCCAGCGAACTAAAGTCGATCCGCTACCCTGTTGCATGAGCGGCATCACACTCAGGCCGGGCACCATACCTTGATACCAGGGAGCTGTTTCAGTATTTAAGACTTCTCTGTCAACTTGATCCGAACCAAGATGCCGTAGCTTTACAAAAAGAGTACAGCCAGTTTGGCTATGAGGCGCATGTGAAGAACCGGGCGGGTTCATTATGTACGTGCCAGCGGGGTAGTCTCCTGTTTCATCGCTGAATACCCCATCCAAAACCAATATCTCTTCACCAAACGCATGGGTATTGGTATGAAACTTAGATCTGGGTTGATAACGAACGATTGAAGTCGCTTTTGCTACTTCATCACCTATACGCTCAAGCATGCGTCTCTCGATTCCTGTTTCTGGACTAGGAATCCAAGGTAAGTCATGGTAATTAATCACGACCCTTTTACTGTAATCAGCGTTGATATTCATTTATGAAGATTTTTTGATGAAAACTTAATCGGCATCATGGATATGTTTAGGAGCTCGGTCAATGATTGTCTCTACTAGGTTTTATATCATTAAGCTTAAAGAATTTACTAGTAATATAGATAAATTCTAAGTGACAGAGGTAATTGATCATGGCTGGGTACGAAATTGCATACACAGGCGGTTTGGGGAAAGATTTAAAAGGAGCTATGGTCGTCTACTTGGCGGCAGGTTCAAATCCTATGACCAGTACGGCTTGGCAAACTTACGTTCCACCACCAGACTATAGTTTAAATACCCCTAGAGTCACCTGGTTTAACAAGTTGAATCTATTGGGCAGTCCTTACGTACCGACAGGCGAAATCACTCACATCACTACCTCCGATGGCTACACGTGGGATTCTGTCGCTGCGGTACAAAGAAGTATTTATCCTTATGTACCCCTCACCGTAAATGGGCAAACTATCTCGCCTCAGCAAATAGCATATTCCATTTCAACTCCTCCAGATGGCACTGTACTTGTCGATAGCAACGATAAGAATCATGAAAATGTTTTCTATGGAATTAATGGCACACATGCTAGTGAAAGTCATATTCAATATTTTGTCAGCGATCCCGCGGGAAATACATACATCCTCAAATCGCTGAATGCAGCAAATTCCTCTCCAGAATTGGTCGCACAGGCCGTAGTAGATTCTGTACTACCACCGGGTTGGACAAAACTCGCCCCAGCTTACTTTCTAAATGATATCGGCTTTACGTCCTCCTACAGCGGTGCTGGCAACAGTATTGCGCATGCTAATGAGTTTCGCGATAGCTCTGATAGTGCTTGGATGCAAATATCGTGGGCCGACAATGGCATAACTTTAAATGCGGCAGCTGCTGGGGGATTGCCGATATGGGCAGGCTCCTTAGGCGGAAATCTGGTTGGCTCAGCAAATAACGATGTCATCTATGGAGCCCAAGGCAACGACTTCATCAGCGGTGGGAAAGGGGACGACCATATTGATGGTGGAGCTGGTATCAATCATGCAGTGTATTCAGGGACATACCACCAATATTCCATCAGCATAAACAAAAATAACCAAGTAAATATAACGGACACTGTTGCTAATCGAGACGGCACAGATACCTTAGACCGTATACAGTGGCTCGACTTCGCAGATATTTCAGTATCTGTAAATACGAATTCAGTGCAGCCAGGCGGTCAAATTGCGCAATACCTCAAAGAGGGCACTTTAAATTTTGGCGGATCAGAATCCATTAGCTCCTGGTTCGCACATTCAGATAATGGAAATGTATTAACAAATGCTCCAAGTGGCTTCATTAACAGTGCTGAGTTTGCCGCTCTCAATGCAAGTGATATTTCAAATAGTCATTTTTTTGATATTTTGTATAGCAATATGATTGGATGAGCGTTTAACTCTCAATAGAAAGCGCAGACAGGTAAAAGGATATTTACCGCTATAAACCCAGCTCCTATATATCTTAAGGAGACCTGATCAAGCGCTCGAGAAAAGGCTTCTTCATTTTTACGTAAATAGTAAAAGACTGATATCAAAGAGGCAATCACGCAAAAGGTAATGGTAAAAAGTCCAATTGCAGTAACTAAATCCGCAAGCCCAAAATGCCCCGATGATGGCAGCAACGAATGGGTCATATACGCATTGGCTACAACGCCAAAATAAGAGGCTGATGGAAATGCATAGCGCGGTGCAGTTTCCGAGGGTCGAATATAAAAACTACAAAACGTAAGCAATACGCCGGCATAAAGCCCGATAAATAACTTCATAAACACACCTATGCTGTTACGTTTGATCGTCACACCATAGTTAAATTCACTGAATGTCGTATGTTTACCTTCCGCTATTCTTGGATCACCATAACTTGTTTTATACGTGTGGGGTTTCACCACGGTACTCATGCCAGTGATCTCATAACCTGAGACTTTTACACGAGAACTAATACCAGATGTCGGATCGGAAACGTAACGCATTTCCTGAACATCATTGGTCGAATCCTCAATGTATATATTGAGCATATGATCGTCCAGTGGCACTCGAGTAGTGTTAAAGAATTTTGTCATTCTCGCGACTACTTTATACACTTCATAGTGGGTCCCATCAGATCCACTGTAGCTGTCTTGAAGTTCTTTTTGTTCTATCTTTCCATCTACTATTCTGAAGTATTTTCCTGGATTAAGCTCTTTGTTACCTTTCCAGCGAAACCATATGTAGAACGCCGGTACCCAATAAGATTCTTTAATCGATACGCTTTCGATACCATCTAGATAAATGCCAACATTGACGGACTTAAAGTCTGTGTTGGTGGGAAGTGGATCGGGAGGTGTCTTGCCGGGTTCCACAGCATCAGGACTCATTCGAAGAGCGTGGTTTTTGCTGGCAATATCCTTCTCGCCTTGGACGATATGAATAACTATTATCGCGATCAAGATGTATATGCAAGTAATACCAATCGCCCAGTATTTAAGAAAAGCCTTCTTTTCCCGTGCAAGTGCAACTGACATCTCTCCATCTCTCCATTTGAGCGAATTGCCTGATCATTTACCAATACGACAGATTACTATTTTGTGGATTTGTACGCTATGCAGTCAACTTCAACTTTGCAGTCGATGACCATACTCGACTGAACACAAGCCCGTGCAGGCGGATGTTCGCCGAAATATTCTTGAAATACTTTGTTAAAAGCGGAGAAATCCCTCGCGTCGTCAAGCCATACTCCGCAACGCACTACGTGTTCTGGACCATAGCCTGCTTCTTTTAAAATCCCCATGACATTTTGAATGGCTTGGTGCGACTGCGCTGTAATACCGCCGGACACGACGTCGCCATTGAGCATCGGGATTTGGCCCGAGACGTGCAGCCAGCCATCCGATGTTTGTACCGCTCGCGCGAAAGGCATTTTTTGTCCGCCAGTTCCGTCAGCAATGCCGAAGCGTTTATGTGTGCTCATTAGAAGATCCTTTCTCGTTATAAATAATTTTGCATACAGTACAAATCTATTTTTTACACGTTAACGTTTTTTAAAAAAGAGTTTGAACCGCAGCGGTCACTTGATATTGATCGTTGACTAACAATATTTGTCGCCATTTATCAAAAGTGAGGCAGGGGTGAGAGATGTCAAACGCCAGCATGTCACCGACTTTCAGATCGGCATCCGGAGGGATACTCATAAACGCATGCTGATCCATCATTGCCGTGATGGTCCAGTTGCTTGGTGCTGGCTGCGGGGATTGATTCGTCAGAGGGCGGAAGTGCAGCGAGGTGATCGGGAAACCTGCGTCAAATGCCGCATCGCGTTTGCCTAAAGCTATGATCGCACGGTTCGTTTCAGGTATGGCTTGAACGTAAGCCCATAATTGCAAGGCAGGCTGTAATGTACGGCCCATTTCGCGCGCGACTGGGTTGCTGGCTTGAATGCGTTTCTCGGCGTTCAGATACACACCAACATCATGTGTTAGATAGCAGCCCGGTCTTAGGATCACCTGGAGCGCTTGATTTGTTCCGAGAGTCTTTCCACCAAATTCTTCAGCTACGACATCAAACCAGGCTGAGCCGGCACCGCTCAGTATGACGCGTTGTTCGCTAAATTTTTTTTGTAATGCGAGTGCCTGCGTTCGTTCCAGTACGTGCTTGAGCAGATCCCGTATCGCTTGCTCTTCTGAGAGCACGCCTTCATAGAGCTCCACACCTACCAGACTTAATGCTTGTGGCCAACGGGCGATTGCTTCGAGTACAGCCTGCTCTTGAGTGCTATCCCGTATCCCAGTGCGGCCACCTGTTACCCCATATTCCAGCAATATTTTCAATTTCTGATGATGGTCTGAAAAATACTGACCAAGCGCATCCACATTTTCTGCGGAGTCAACGATGCAACAAAAGTAGAAGTCTGGATCTGCTTGTTGCAAGCGGGCGATGATTGCCATGTTGCCCTTGCCAACTAACTGGTTAGCCATGATGATGCGAGGCACGCCGTGCGCTGCAGCAGCTTGAACCTGTGATGCGGTTGCTAGCGTGATGCCCCAGGCGCCGTACTCTAGTTGCATTTGAAAAAGCTCGGGGCTCATTGTGGTTTTGCCGTGCGGCGCAAGCTCGACGTTGTAGCTTTCGATGAATTGCTTCATCCATTTCAGATTGTGGACGATACGGCTTTGACTCAATACGGCAACCGGCAGGCTGACGTCTTCATTCAAAATGCTCCATCCAAGCGAACCGATATTTGCAAATGTGCTGCCTGTGCTAACAAAGCCCAAGCCTTTACCCAGCGTGTCAAGTTCAGTTTTTTTAACAAGATTGGTGTGCATATCTAAGAGTTACCAGAAGCGTTGAAGTATTGGTTTGGCGGCGTAGAACATCATCTCGTATCAGACTAAGAAATATTAAATCAATTAGCGTAAGCAAAATCTCACTATTTTGCATATCGCCAATTTTTTGGGTGCGGTTCAACGCAGGGGGGGGCAGTTTCAGATGGTGGCCCGGGGCGGAATCGATGGGGGGCCGAGGATGTTTAGTCCTGTCTTACTTAAATGAATGAAGCCCAATAGCATTGCCTTCAGTATCGCCAATGATGGCAATAAATCCATCTTGTCCAATGTCCCATTTCTCTTTAAATACTTGGCCACCATTTTTTTTAGCAAGCTCAGACTGAACTTGACAGTCATCACAATGAAAATAAATCAGCGTCCCTTCTTGTGAAGGCCTTCGCATCGGATGCTTCATCAAAGATCCCATAGCACCAATGCCAGGCATTCCACCTGGAAAGCTATATGCCTCAAAACTACCGTCGCTTTTTTCTGGAACTAGAGAGCAGACAAAAACTGCTTCGTAAAAGGCTTTGGCTCTAGCTAAATCTTCAACATATATTTCAAACCAAGTGACGGGATTCATTTGAGATGTCATAGCGAAATACTATTTCACCTCTTTTAGATTGAAGTTCGGGTTTTGAATAATTCCAAATCGATTACCAAATGGATCCCTAACGGCGGC
Organism: Alcaligenaceae bacterium; assembly: GCA_947380655.1. Lineage (GTDB taxonomy): Bacteria > Pseudomonadota > Gammaproteobacteria > Burkholderiales > Burkholderiaceae_B > Zwartia. Next base: position 10,463 of record CANCRX010000083.1, read on the forward strand.
AACCTTAATACCTTCGCCAACATCGGTTACTGGCTCAAGCGACTCTGCGCCTAGGTTTAGCAATCTTTTAAAAGCAGTTTCTATATCGGCCACGCCCCATAGTGGTTGAGCTCCTGCAGTAGATGATTCGCCTTGTGGCAAAAGTCCAAGCTCAAACCCACCCACTAGGAAGCCCACATAAAAGGGCTGATCAAAGTAAGGTTTCGTATTTAGTACTAGTGAATACCAATCTTTGGCTTTGGCTAAATCACTCACGGGATAGATAGCAGTTCTAAGTCCGAGGATCATAAGGATCTATTTAGGATTGCGAAAGTCAAAGCATAGCAAATATAAAAATAAACCCTAGCGCGAATGAATGCTAGGGTTTTTAGGAAATCTGATGGTGGCCCGGGGCGGAATCGACCGGGGCTGAGGATGCTCGATCCTTATTGAAATCTTTGTCGAGATAGCATTGCTTGGGTGATATCTCGCTTGGGGTGGAGGACTCGGCAAAGCTCTATGTGATCAATGAACACCTTATAGTAGATCTGGTGTGGGAATCGTTTCAAAGACCAAGATTTGATGCCTTCGATATCCAACTCAATTGCTGTACGCGGCGATCCAATGTTCGGATGTTGGCCCACTTGCTCTAACGCTTCATCGACGGCTACGGAAAAACTCTCCGCAATGGGGGGGCCAGCGTTCTCTCGGTAGTAATCCACGGCATCGAGTGCGTCATCAATTGCATGACGGTGCGGCACGATAGATTTTGCGCCCATTTTAAAACTCTCCTCTGGCGCGAGCTCGCAGCCGTTCAAAGAAAGCGGGTGTAATTGGATCGCAGAGCGGTGAATTTAGGCCCGCTAGCAATTGCTCGCGCAGCCATGCGCGGTCTTGCTGAAGCTGAAAGCTATTTGAGTCATGATCGTCATCATCGTTAGCCTCTCGGATGTAAGGCTTGGGCTCTGATAAGGTATTTGGGGCGTAGTGCAGATTTAGTGACATGGCTTTTGACTCCTGAATCGACCTTTAATTCTGAATGATTTTTAACCGACTGTCTGTTTCAATTTGTAACGATCCTGCCTTTTGAATCAACGCAGCCGTAGCAAGATTTTCAGGGTTTTGTTCGTTCAAAAAAACGGCTAGAGCTTACATCAAAGTTAGGTGGGTCAAATGACTCAGTTTATGATGATATTGAATTGATTTAAATATTAAGTCGGAGTGAAAATGAACGAAAAAAATAATCTCAGATTGCGTCCTCTTGAACGAGAAGATCTACGCTTTGTTCATGAACTTGACAATAACGAATCAGTAATGCACTACTGGTTCGAGGAGCCTTATGAAGCTTTTGTTGAGCTCTCTGATCTCTATGAAAAACATATACACGATCAAACTGAACGTCGATTCGTAGTGGTACATGGCGAGGAATCAGTAGGTCTAGTTGAATTGGTAGAAATTAATCACATCCATCGTCGTGCAGAATTTCAGCTCATTATTAGCCCAAAATTTCAAGGAAAAGGCTTTGCTACAAAAGCAGTCGTACTTGGAATGGACTATGCGTTCAAAATATTGAATCTTCACAAACTTTCGCTCGTAGTTGATTGTGAAAATGAACGGGCTATAAAAGTGTATCGAAAGCTCGGCTTCAAGGAGGAGGGACTTTTACGAGAGGAGTATTTTGCGGATGGCGTATATCGCGATGCATACTGCATGGCTGTATTCCAGAATGAATATGTGCCGAAGTCCTTAACATCAACCTTCTTATAATTAACTCGATTCAAAAAAAATAGACCAACAAGAGGGCTATTGTGTTGCTTGGCGACCCGGGGCAGAATCGAACAGGGTCGAGGATTCTAAATCCTATGAAAATATTTAGCCCCAAGAGACAAGGTATTTGCCCTAGTCGCCCAATATAAATCGCCAGGCTAGTTCTGAAGCTCTATCTCACCAGGTCGCCAAGTTTTATCAAACCAAGGCTCGAGAGGTCCGTAAAGACGCAGAATCATAAACCAGCCTTTTCCAGGAAGCGTTTGCACCCAATTGTTTTCATAACCTTGTGGAGCCTTTGGACCAAAATAAACATCAACAGATCCATCGGCATTTGTTTTAAGTGCTTTGTTCTGACTGCTGACACTTGGAGACTGTTGATCGGTCTGCACCATAGAGCGTGTTTGGTTGTCATACACAATAACTGACCAGAAATCTTTTACAGGAACATTGGGTGGCAGGTGCATCTTATAGGTTTTGCCACCATCAAATGGATTTCCCTTAGAGTCCTGTACTGACCATGGATACTGCGACCCCTGACCCACCATTTTCATTTCCATCGCTGGCGTAATGCCTGTGGCGAAATAGTAATAAAAGATGTAGCCGTCCATGTTGGTTACACCAGGAGAGGTTTCGAACTTATAACCGCCAAAAAATGGTAAGCGCCATGAACTATTGGGATAGAAATAAGCATCTTTTGAACGCACTTTAAAGGCGATAGTGCGTGCAGTAACCGCGCCAATATTTGCCGCATCAGTCAAAATCTTCTTCATCCTCGGATCGGGCAAAAAAGGTTTTCCTTTTTCGATACCAACAGAAGCAAATAGACCAAGCGTAGTTGGGTCACTGCCAATAGAAGGCTCTTCCTGTATAACTTTGTTTAACATTTCCCAAAATGAATAGTCTCCAGGCGCAACAAAATTTGCAGGAATACCAGAAGCGTTTACAAATTTAACAGCGGGAGGATTAGCGGCATCTTCAAGCGGATAGATCTTCAGATTTTTCTTCACCGACTCAACGCCAGGCGAAGTAGATCCATCAACTAGGAATGCCCTAAAGAATAACCAATTGCCATAAGTGCTTGGACGCATCACTTGATAGCCGGTTGGTATATCGCCTGTATAGCCTGGCGGCAAGACGAGATATTTTCCGCCTTTGCCCTTGTCCTCTCCAGTAATGCCAACATCAGCAACCCAGCGATACCAAAAATCATTCACGCCCCCTAAAACTGCTGGAGGCACTTCTACAACTAATGGCCCTT
>CANCRX010000084.1 GCA_947380655.1 Alcaligenaceae bacterium
GGCTATTTAAATTTAACGTCATCATTCAAATAAATTGAATGATAATATCGATATGATGCAAAATAAAAAACAAAATATCAGCCGTTCGACTTATGAGGCCCTGACCCCTGAGGCACTCAATATGCTCCAAGCCATTGCTGAAACAGGCAGCTTTGCCGCCGCTGCACGCAAGCTTGACCTGGTGCCCAGCGCCCTGACCTATCGGGTACGTCAACTCGAGGACGCTCTGGACGTTCTGCTATTTGATCGCAGCTCGCGTCAGGCAAAACCTACCGATGCTGGCCGCGAGCTTTTGCGAGAAGGCATGCGCCTGCTCGACGATATGAATGCGATCGCCAGCAGGATTAAACGCATCGCAACGGGCTGGGAAGCGCAGCTCACAATCTCCGTTGACACCATCATCGCTCCGTCGGCGATGATGGAACTCTGTGAAGCCTTCCTCGCCACAAATCCCCCCACTCGCCTCAGGATCAGGGATGAAGCGCTCTCTGGCACGATTCAGACACTTGAGTCAGGCTTGTCAGATCTCGCCATTGGGATCCCGGATCAGGCGCAAATTTTAGGGAAAAATATTCACCAGCAGGCTATCGGGACCGTTAACTTTGTTTTTGTTATTGCGCCACACCATCCTCTCGCCCTAGAAAAAGAGCCTCTTCACCCTGAACTGATTGCCAAGTACCGCATCATTTCAGTTGCTGACTCCATCCAGCGTGGTGCAGGTGTCACAATTGGAGTCAGCCTTGGACAGGATGTGCTGACGCTCCCAACCATGGCGGCAAAACTTGATGCACAGATTCGTGGACTGGGTTGTGGCTTTGTACCCGAACCGATGGCAAGACCCTTTCTGGAGTCGGGTCGACTGGTCGCCAAGCAGGTCGAACAAGCAGAACGTAAAACACAGGCGAAATACGCCTGGAGACAAGGTAAAAACAAACCAGGACGTGCACTGGGCTGGTGGCTGGAGCAGCTCGCTAAGCCCACCACCCGACAGGCGTTACTCGAGCACCACCGGAGTCGTTAAGTCGCAATGACTTGCAGCCACGCGCATCAACCATTAGCATCTGCTAAAAATCCATTCCAAGATTAATGACAGGACCAACCATGAGCAAGCTTTTTTCCCCCATCGAACTCGGCCCCCTCAAGCTCGAAAATCGCATCATCATTGCACCGATGTGCCAATACACGGCTGACAACGGTAAAGCCACCGACTGGCATTTGATCCATCTGGGTCAGCTTGCCTTTTCAGGCGCTGGACTGCTGATTATCGAAGCGACTGCGGTCGAGCCAATCGGTCGTATTACCGCGGGTTGCGTCGGTTTATATTCGGACGAAACTGAAGCTGCACTCAAGCGTGTGGTGGATGCTATCCGTCAGTACTCAGATATGCCCTTAATGATTCAGCTCGCCCATGCCGGTCGTAAAGCCTCGAGTCATCGTCCCTGGGATGGCGCGCAACTGCAACTGGTCGCGGACGGCGGCTGGCAAACTGAAGGGCCTTCAGCGATCCCTCACTTACCCACCGAGCCCGCGCCACGCGCGATTGATGCAGCCGGCCTCACACGCATCAAAGAAGCTTTTGTCGCCTCGGCAAAACGCTCGGAGCGTATCGGATTTAACGGTATAGAGTTGCACGCCGCCCACGGCTATCTGCTGCATCAATTCCTCTCACCGCTGGCTAATCAGCGCACTGACGAATATGGCGGCTCACTTGAGAACCGCATGCGCTTCCCTCTCGAGGTTTTTGATGCAGTACGCGCGGCCTGCCCCAACATTTCTGTCGGTATCCGGATTTCAGCCACAGACTGGGTCGATGGCGGACTGACGTCGCAGGAGTGTGTGGAATTTGGAAAAATACTGAAAGCACGGGGTTGCGACTTTATCGATGTTTCGAGCGGTGGCATTTCACCTCTGCAAAAAATCACCTTGGGCCCTAAATATCAAGTCCCTCTGGCAACCGAAATTAAACAAGGCACAGACCTGCCAACCATGGCAGTCGGTCTGATCACGACTCCCGCCGAAGCCGAAGGCATTGTGGCCGATGGTGAGGCCGATATGGTGGCCCTCGCACGAGGCATGCTCTACGACCCACGTTGGCCCTGGCATGCTGCAGCCGAGCTCGGCGCAAGCGTGACAGCACCTAAACAGTACTGGCGCTCGCAGCCACGTGGGTTATCAGATTTATTTAAAGGTGCAAAAACCGGGATGCGGTAATCAATCCCTGAAGTTGTTGAACTGTAACGGCAGTTCAACTTCGGTTTTTTTCAATAACGCGATGGCTTCCTGCAAATCATCGCGTTTTTTTCCGGTTACCCGCAGCTTTTCACCGGTGATCTGAGATTCAACTTTGAGCTTGGCTGCCTTCATGGCTGCAATCAGTTTCTTTGAAACAGGCTGCTCAAGACCTTGCTTGATGGTTACTTTCTGACGCGCACCACCCAGATTTTCAAGCGGATCCGCGATATCGAGACAGCGCGTATCAATGCCGCGCGCACTCAAGCGACCACGCAGAATGTCGAGCATCTGCTTGAGCTGGAATGCACTGGAAGCAATCTGATTCACAACAAACCCCTCGAGTTCGAATTTGGCGTCCGTGCCCTTGAAATCAAAACGGGTAGAAAGCTCTCGATTGGCCTGATCGACCGCATTAGTTAACTCGTGTTTGTCGACTTCTGAAACAACGTCAAATGAAGGCATGGCTCATCCCAATGATTTAGATCCAACCTATAGTTTAATCCGCCCTTGCAAGGATTAGAATGAACGGTACGCTAGTACCTCAAACAGCACCCGTCAGCACCTTTAGGAACTCAATCATGTCAGACTGCACCGGCGTCATTACCCAGCTTTTCATCTATCCGGTCAAGTCGTGTGCGGGAATTGAAGTCAGTGCGTCCCGCCTCACTGACACCGGTTTGGAGATGGATCGTGAGTGGATGATCGTCGATCAGGACGGTATGTTTCTGACTCAACGCCAAATCCCTCATCTGGTCTGGATCACGCCCTCGCTAACCCAGAATGCACTGGTGCTAAACGCCCCCGATCAGCCAGAAATCAGTATCCCTCTTACCTACCGGGGAAAATCTCTGAAAGTGACGGTCTGGCGCGACACCCTCGAGGCAGATGACATGGGTGATGCAGTCGCCGAATGGCTTGATCGCTATCTGGCGGTGCCTGGCAAACAATTTCGACTGGTTCGATTTTCTGCAACTTCGCGTCGGATTTCAGCCAAAGAATGGACGGGGGATCTTGAAGCACCCAATATGTTCAGTGATGGTTTTGCTGCAAACGTTGTGACACAGCAGGCCTTGGACGATCTAAACGACCGTTTAGTCACTGCAGGACATGAACCCGTCAGTATGCTGCGCTTTCGTCCTAACATCGTCATCGAAGGACTGGATGCACACACCGAAGACGATTTGAGTGTCATGCGCGTGCATACCGCTAGCGGTTTAATAGAACTGGCTATGGCGAAACCTTGTCCGCGCTGCCCAATTCCAGATATCGATCCATTTACTGCCCATTCAACGCCTAATGTGAGCCAGACGTTGCAAACCTATCGTGCACTGCCAAGAATGAACGGTGCACTTTGTTTTGGCATGAATGCCGTTGTTAAAGCCGGTGCGGGAAAATCACTGCATACTGGCCAACCCTTCGAAGCAGACTTCGCAATCTAAACAACCACATGAGCCTGAACGGCTGCATGCTAAAGTCAAGTCAGCCTTTTTATGGAATCTCTGCCATGATCATGATGTTGCCATTTTTTACTGCGATGCTCGCTATCTGGTTTGGTATTCGCGGACAACGTACTGTTGCAATCACCTCGTGGGTCATCACGTTCATTATCTATCTGGGATGGTTGAAATACCACATCACGGATAAGTTGAATATTTCTCTTTAAAGGGCGACGCCATGAGTTTTTCAAATAGCCTGAAAGGTAGCCGTTCACAGCAATGGTCCTATACCTTCAACTTGATCGGCGTGCTTGCCATCTGCGGCTCGCTGATTGAAGCGTTCTACTACCAGATCTTCATGCACGAGCTACCCTGCCCGCTATGCCAATTACAGCGCGTCGCGCTGACGATGGCAGGTATTGGCATGATGCTTAACATGCGCTTTGGCCCTTCTGCGGTTCACTACGCGATCGTTCTTGCTTCATCCATTGCAGGCGCCGCAGCCTCAGTCAGACAAATTTTGCTGCATATAGAACCAGGCGATCCTGGTTATGGTTCAGACCTCTTTGGCCTGCACTTTTATACCTGGAGCTTTTTTTCATTTTTAACCATGATGATATTTTGCTCAGTCATGCTTTGTATTGATCGCAACAATATGACTGCCGCATTTAAAACCGCAGCCAGCGCGCTCACTGCCTTTGTCATGTATCTGTTCCTGACGCTGGCGGCAGCTAATACTGTGACATCTGTCATGGTTTGCAAATTCGGCTCATGCCCAGATAACCCCACCGTGTATTACTGGAAATTTTGACAATGGGGTTTAGTCATTTTATTTAGATAAATATGTCAAAAATTTTTTTCTGTGCAGCACTGCTGATTGTGTCGAGTGCAAGTCTGGTGAGCAATCCGGCTTATGCTGCTCCACCCACGCAGACTGCCGCAGACGTCAGCCTGACGCCAGCCACGCTGAACCATCCTGTTCCGGGAGGAATCGCGGTCATCACGCTCGACACTGCGGCTGAGGCACCACAGGTCAGCTTTCAATCTAAACCTGTGCTCGTCATACCCGGTGCTCAAGGAGAGTGGCTCGCCATTGTCGGGATTGCACTCAATGTTGCTCCCGGCTCGCACGCTATACAGGTCAGACGCGATCCCCGCAACAACGCGAGTGTGCGCAACATTCCGTTCACGGTTCAAGAAAAAAAATATAAAGAACAACGTCTAACCATAAAAAACACACGACAGGTCAATCCACTTCCAGAAGACCTCAAACGCATCAATATCGAACTAGCCGCGCAAAATCAGGCCTATCAACAATTCAGTAAGAACCTGCCAAGCAATGTCTTGTTCGACAAACCGGTTGAGGGACCACTCTCCAGTCCGTTCGGATTAAAACGTTTTTTTAACGGTGAGCCCAGAGCCCCGCACTCTGGTCTGGACTTCGCTGTCCCGACAGGCACACCGATTCGTGCACCCGCTGCAGGTAAAGTTATCTTGACGGGAAATTATTTTTTTAATGGCAACACAGTATTTCTGGATCATGGCCAAGGCTTAATCAGTATGTATTGCCATTTGTCCGTCATCGACGTAAATGTAGGTGACCACCTGGATCGAGGTCAGATTCTCGGCAAAGTGGGCGCGACGGGTCGCGTCACGGGTGCTCACCTTCACTGGAATGTCAGCCTGAATGACGCCAGAATTGATCCAGCGATTCTGATCGGCCTGTTCAAGCCGTGATGAATCTGCGCTGAGGGTATTACAGGAAGCGGTCGAGCAGCTTACGGCTGGCCTTATCCAGTGCGAGCATATCGCGCAACAAGAATCGTAATCCGTGACTATCTGTAATGATTAACATCGCGCCGACTAGCCGACGGATGTCTTCTTCGCCTTTGAGTACAAACTGGGTAGTCCCACGATTGGTCTCTACCGACCAGGTACTCGGCGTTGAAAACGTGGATACACTGACAATTCGATGAATCTCCGGCATCAGTTCGCGCGTTGAGATTTCCTCTTGCACCAGAGCAAAGACATCTTCGGGTAACTCTGAAGGGGTCTCTACCCAAAAAAGCTCTTTACCCTCACTGCTCATCAACGCCAGACAACCATCCGGGGCATTCACAGGAAAGGCACGCACAGGAGTAATGCCCTCATGCACCTGACCATCCGGCATTGTCAGCACGAGGCGACCTGCAGTGTTGCGGAACATTTTTAAATCAAGCATGCCCAGACTCCGGTTTTGCAGCATCTACCGCGACAGCTTGCTCCTGCTGCTCCTGTTGCTGCTCTGCATTAAGTCTTGTCTGTGCTTGATAAAGAGCGTGATAAGCGCCTCCACGTGCCAGCAAATCATCGTGATTACCAATCTCGACCACCTGACCGCGGTCCATCACTACCAGACGATCCGCTTTTCGCAAGGTACTGAGTCGGTGTGCAATCGCAATGGTTGTGCGACCCTGAATCAGATTATCAAGCGCCTCCTGGATTTCCATCTCGGTCGTGGTGTCGACAGAGGAAGTCGCCTCGTCAAGAATCAGGATTCTTGGGTCGATCAGCAAGGCACGAGCTATGGAAATACGCTGACGCTCGCCGCCAGACAAGGCCTGTCCGCGCTCACCGACCAAAGAGTCGTAGCCTTGGGGCAAACGTAAAATAAACTCATGCGCGCGGGCCGCACGTGCCGCCGCGACAATTTCCTCTCGCGTTGCCTCTGGTTTTCCGTAGGCAATATTTTCAGCAATCGTGCCAAAAAACAGAAAGGGCTCTTGGAGTACCAGACCAATATTGCGGCGAAATGATGTCAACGAGTATGAACGGATATCCACGCCATCGACACGTATCCCGCCCTCGGTCACATCGTAAAAACGACAGATCAGGTTCACCAGCGAGCTCTTACCTGAGCCACTATGACCAACCAGGCCAATCATCTCACCGGCACCGATATTGAGTGAAACGTTACGCAACACTGAACGGCTGCCATAACGGAACCCGACATTACGCAACTCGATACGCCCTTCGACTCGCTCGAGCGGTACGGGTCGCGCGGCATCTGGCACGCTCGAGACATGATCCAAAATATCAAAAATCCGCTTGGCGCCTGCAGCGGCTTGCTGGGTGTGGGACACGATCCGGCTCATTGAATCCAAGCGAGAATAAAATCTGCCGATATAAGCCAGGAATGCAGCCAGTACACCTACCGTAATAGAGCTCGATGCGACCTGTGAAATTCCGAAGATCCAGACCACGAGCAAACCGATTTCGGTCAGGAAGGTCACAGTCGGTGCAAACAGAGCCCAGACTTTGTTGATACGGTCGTTGACGCTCAGATAGCGGTCGTTTGCCTCTCTGAAACGCGCGACCTCTCGATGTTCCTGGGCAAACGCTTTCACCACGCGAATCCCTGGGATCGTGTCGGCCAGCACGTTCGTGACCTCACTCCACGACCGGTCGACCTTTTCAAAGCCGTGTCGCAACCGACCTCGCACCAGATGAATCATCCAGACAATCATCGGCAGCGGAATCAGTGTCGTGAGAGCCAACCAGGGATCGATCGAAATCAAGATCGCCGCCGTCATCACGATCATCAGCACATCATTGGCAAAATCCAGTAAGTGCAAGGACAGGAATAAATTAATCCGATCTGTCTCGCTACCAATGCGAGCCATTAAATCGCCGGTGCGCTTACCACCAAAATATTGCAGGGAAAGTGTTTGCAAATGGGTGAAGGTTGCCGTTCGCAAATCAGCGCCAATACGCTCACTGACCCAGGCCAGCAGATACGTACGTGCCCAGCTCAGCAGCCACGCAAGCAATGCTGAAACCACTAGTCCTGTCAGATACAGATAGACCAGGTCGTAGTTGATGGGCTTACCGTTCTGAAATGGAATCAGAATCTGATCCATCAGCGGCATGGTCAGGTACGGCGGCACCAGCGTGGCTGCCGTCGACATCAGCGTGAGAATAAAACCAATAATCAATGGTGTGCGGTAAGGCTTGGCAAAACGGGCAAGTCGCAGCAACGCCCAGGTGGTCGACGGACCTGTCGGATCCGAATTGCATACAGCGCAATCATCATGATCTGGGGCAAAAGGCGTGCCACACGTCGGGCAAGCCGCTGCATCGGCTTCGATTTGGCGTGTAGGATCGGCGAGCGTCTGCTGGAGGTCGTCAAATAAGTCAGACATCCTTCTTACAGCCGGCGTCATGCTGAGCGTATGACGCCATACTCCCAGTCGGATCTGACCATCAAATAACTCAATGGTGCCAACACCCGCGTGGTCTCTATGTTGCAGTGATTGTGAGACGGTCACCGGCCAGGTCAGCCAGTCTTGGGCTCCGGGCTCACGCGCAAGCAGCCTTCTCGAGGTAAGCACCAGCGCGCCGCTTGAGAAAAAAAGATGCTGGTCAAGATCTGGTTCAACCCAGGCGAGTATTTTTTCGTCCGGCGTAAGCAACGGCTCGATAGCCTGAGCCCAGCCAGACGGCAAAATCAGTTCAATCGCAGAATTATTAGTTAAAAGAGATGTCATCTCTGTGACGCATGATGCCCAGCAGGCAATACCACCCGTTTCGACAGGAAACGGCCCGGTACCCACACAGGTTAATGTGTAAGTATAACGACCCGAGGCCATTCCCACCCTCGCAGATTGTCAACCGCCCCTGACTCAAGGCCTTCTTTCCTGCGATAATGACAAATACGCAACATTGCTGCGCCGCAACAATAATTTAATCATGAACACTCGCGATATTGTTATCCAACGCATTATTCCCGTGCGCGGCCCAAATATGTGGACTTATCGTCCCGTACTTGAGGTGTGGGTCGATATCCAGAGCCTCGCTCATCTGTCAAAAGAAACAATTTCGATTTGCCACGAACGTATTTCAGAATGGCTCCCCATACTGAAACAATCATCGCGCATTACCGAAAATCCTGCCGAATGCCTGGCCGAGCTGGAACAGGGCAATTTTCAGGCCGCCCTACTTGAGCACGTCACGACAGCACTGCAAACGATGGCGGGTTTGCCGGGCGGTTTTGGTCATACACACGCCACCTCCATTGCGCATGTCTTCAAAATCGTCGTACGCGCCTGGCATGAAGATGTGACCATGTTCGCGCTGTTGGCAGCGCGTGATTTGATTTTGGCAGCCATCAACGATCAGTCGTATGACCTTGCTTGCACGATTGAATCGCTGAACAAATTCAGACTGCAATTCTGCCTGGGTCCGAGCACAGCCTGTATCGTCGATGCCGCGGACGATCGGGACATCCCTGCGATCCGCTTAAGTGAAGGCAATCTGCTTCAACTTGGCTATGGCGTCAATCAGCGCCGTATCTGGACCGCTGAAACAGACAATACCAGTGCGATTGCGGAAACGATTTCACGTGACAAAGAACTGACCAAGTCTCTGCTCGAGTCTTGCGGCGTCCCTGTGCCCCATGGACGTGAGGTCAGCAGTGCGGCCGATGCCTGGGAGGCTGCGCAAGAGATAGGTCTGCCGGTGGTCGTCAAGCCCACAGACGGTAATCATCAGCGTGGCGTGTTTACCAATCTTTCCACGCAAACAGAAATTGAAACTGCCTTTTCTGAAGCAGATAAAGAAGGTGCGGGCGTTCTGGTTGAAAACTTCATCCGAGGCACCGAACACCGGTTACTCATTGTTGGCGGCAAACTTGTCGCAGCCGCACGCGGAGAAAACGCCACAGTCACAGGCGATGGTCTGCGCAGCATCGCTGCCCTCATCCAGGCCCAGATCAACGATGATCCCCGTCGCGGTCATGAAGATGACTTGCCACTCAATCATGTCAAACTCAGCCCCGCCGTTGAACTCGAAATCGCCCGTCAGGGCTTCAAGCTGAGCTCCGTGCCTGCCTCGGGTCAAGTCGTCACGATCCAGCGTATCGGTAACGTTGCCTATGACTGCACAGAACTTGTTCACCCAGACGTCGCAGCGATCGCCTCGGTTGCTGCACGTATCGTTGGCCTGGATATCGCAGGGATTGATCTTGTCGCGCAAGATATCTCTCAGCCGCTGCATACCCAAGGTGGTGCGATCGTTGAGGTCAATGCCGGCCCTGGATTATTAATGCACCTTAAGCCCGCAGGTGGCCAGGCGCGACAAGTTGGGCGCGATATTGTTGACTATACATTTCCCCCCGGCGATATGGCCCGGGTACCCGTTATCGGCATCGCGGGCACACGCGGTAAAACAATGACCGGCAGATTACTGTTTAGATTACTCAGCCTGCATGGTTTGCGCACTGGCTTAGCAAGCAGCGACGGACTGTTTGTCGATCGTCGCCAGTTACGCCGTGGTGATTGCGCAACGTGGAACGATGGCCGTCGTGTTTTACTGAACCGGGAAGTGCAAGCCGCCATTATTGAAAATGGCTGTAGCCAGATTCTGACAGAAGGCCTAGCCTATGAACGTTGCGAGGTTGGCATCATCACCAATATCGACTGGACCGAAGATCTGTCAAACCATGATGTGCTGGATGAACAAGAACGGATCATGGTGTACCGGACCCAGATGGACGTGATTTTGCCAGCTGGGATGGCGGTCCTGAATGCCGATGATGATCGAGTCATCGACCTGGCCAGGTTCTGTGACGGTCAAATCACTCTTTTTAGCAAGCACGCAAAATTACCCGTCATCACTGACCATCTGGCGTCTGGCGGCCGAGCCGTTTTCATCGACCATAACCAGCTCATCCTGGCTCAAGGCAGCCAACGCGTTAATCTCTGCGAGGTTGCCGCCATCCCTGTGACCGAGCAAGCGGCAAACCTTGCGCAAATCTACAATGTGATGGCTGCTGCAGCCAGCGCCTGGGCGCTGGGTTTGAGTCCCGACCTGATCGAAGCCGGTTTGGTGAGTTTTGTATCCGATTGAAATAAGATTATCAGGGGTGAACGAAACAGAAATGATTTCACCCCACTATCCTGCGCTACTATTTTTCTGAATATTTTTTGTTTTAATTTGTGTCCGGCATTTAGTTACCACGTACATACAGGAATACATAATGGAAGTATCACGCATTCGCGCCTTGCGCGGCCCCAATTTGTGGAGCCGTCAAACTGCCATCGAGGCCGTGGTCACCTGCAAAGGGGTCGAATGCGATCTCGATCAGATTCCTGATTTTTTGACACAACTGCGTGCCCGCTTTCCCGATGTGAAACCGCTACGGCCTTACGGTCACAAAGATCCGATTACCCTGGCTCACGCGATGGAAGCTGTTGCACTGGGTCTGCAAGCTGCCGCCGGTTGTCCGGTCGCGTTTAGTCAGACCTTTGCAACACCTGACCCGGAGTCATTCCAGGTCGTTGTGCAATACACCGAGGAGCCGGTCGGTAAACTCGCCTTTGATCTGGCGCAAGCATTGATTCTAGCTACGATTGCGCACGAAGCTTTTGACATTAAACAAGCGCTGGATCGACTGCGCGAACTCGATGAAGATGTGCGACTGGGGCCCAGTACAGGATCGATTGTCAACGCAGCGGTTGCGCGCGGTGTGCCTTATCGTCGCCTGACCGAGGGCAGTCTGGTGCAATTTGGCTGGGGCAGCAAACAGCGTCGCATCCAGGCTGCTGAAACAGGAAACACCAGTGCGATCGCAGAGGCGATTGCGCAGGATAAGGACCTGACCAAAATGTTGCTCGACGCCGCTGGCGTTCCAGTGCCGCAAGGACAAGTCGTATCGCGCGAAGAAGACGCCTGGACCGTTGCCAACAAAATTGGTTTTCCCGTGGTACTTAAGCCTCGCGATGGTAATCAGGGCAAAGGCGTTGCCGTCAATATCGAAACACGCGAGCAACTGAACGCAGCCTTTGCTGTTGCATCAACGATCAGCTCCGATGTCATCGTTGAACAATATATTCCCGGTCATGATTTCCGTATGCTAGTGATCGGCAATCAGCTGGTTGCCGCTGCACGTCGCGATCCTCCACAGGTGATTGGCGATGGTACACACACGATTCGTCAACTCGTCGATCAGGTCAATACTGACCCGCTTCGCGGTGATGGTCACGCAACGCCTTTGACTAAAATTCGTTTTGACGATATCGCACTGGCCACACTGTCGACGCAGCACATGACAGCGGAGTCAATCCCTGAAAAGGGCAAGCGCGTCCTGTTGCGCAACAACGCCAATCTGAGCACTGGCGGTAGCGCTACCGATGTAACCGATGAGGTCCATCCAGAGCTCGCGGCCCGGATGGTGACCGCAGCACAAATGGTTGGTCTGGATATTGCGGGAGTCGATCTGGTGGCTGAAACCGTCATCAAGCCCATGGAAGAGCAACGCGCCGGGATTGTAGAGATCAACGCCGCGCCCGGACTGAGAATGCATCTAAGCCCTTCTTTTGGCAAAGCACGTCCTGTCGGTGAAGCGATTGTCGGCAGTATGTTTGCCGAAGGCGACAATGCACGCATACCTGTTGTCGCAGTCGCTGGCACAAACGGCAAAACCACGACCGTTCGCCTGACCGCCCATCTGCTGGGGACTAGTGGCAAACGCGTCGGCATGACCAATTCAGATGGTGTCTACATCGAACAGCGATGCATTGATACGGGCGACTGCAGCGGACCGCGAAGCGCCCGGAATGTGCTGATGCATCCGGATGTCGATGCAGCGGTGTTTGAAACCGCTCGCGGTGGAATTTTGCGCGAAGGTCTGGCCTTTGATAAATGTGATGTGGCGATTGTCACAAACATAGGCATAGGCGATCACCTGGGTATGAACTTTATCAATACCGTCGATACTCTGGCACTGGTCAAACGCGTCATCGTGCAAAACGTAGCATCCCATGGCGCCGCAGTCCTCAATGCCGCAGACCCCCTGGTTGCCCAGATGGCTGAGTCATGCCCGGGCCAAGTCATATTTTTTGCACATGACGGTCAACACCCTGTGCTGAACACCCATCGCGCACAAGGCAAGCGGGTGGTGTATCAGGATGGGGCTCAGATTGTATGTTCGGCCGCAGGCCAGGAACACCGCTTCGCCCTTAAAGCAATCCCACTGACTCGCAATGGCACGATCACCTTTCAAATTGAAAATGCAATGGCCGCAATCGCGGCAGGCTGGGCGCTCAATCTGGACTGGAGCACGATTGAAACGGGACTTGCCAGCTTCGTCAATGATGCACAGACCGCTCCGGGTCGATTCAACGTTTTCGACTATCGTGGCGCGACCGTGATCGCTGACTACGGTCACAATCCCGATGCGATCCTAGCGCTTGTCCAGGCGATTGAAAGCATGCCTGCAACGCGGCGTACCGTTGTCATCAGTGGTGCGGGAGATCGTCGCGACGAAGACATCTCAAAACAGACAGAGATTCTGGGTGACGTGTTTGATGAAGCGATTCTCTACCAGGACCAGTGCCAGCGCGGGCGTGAGGACGGTGAAGTTTTAGCTTTGCTGCAGCAAGGCCTTAAAAACGTTAAACGCACGAAACAAATCCAGGAAATTCACGGGGAGTTTCTGGCGATCGATACTGCACTTGCAACATTACAACCCGGCGAACTCTGTCTGATTTTGATTGATCAGGTACAAGAGGCTCTGGATCACATCGCATTGAGAATTGCAGAGCAATAAATCAATTCTCTCAATCGGCATAGGGGGCAATCATAATTGATTGCGCCCCTGCCACACCACCCGGCATGCGGGTCCGCACCGGGCGGTTCGAGAGGTTGAGGTTATGAGAGACGGGGCACTCCCAGCCGATCGTAGTACTCAATCGTCAGCACCGTTTTAA
>CANCRX010000085.1 GCA_947380655.1 Alcaligenaceae bacterium
GCCTGCACATCGGGTAGAACAACGGCGACCACGTACATGCAGCTACTGCCCATCGTCATAATGACCAGCGTAATCAGCAAACGCCACAAGGCGTAGCGCGAGTCAATCAAGTCTGCGGAGGCGGGGGAGGTAGATTTCATGCAGGGATCTTAACTCGATTTAAACTACCCATATGAAATCTACCTTTTGGTTTGCCCCGATCTTTATCCTCATCTGGAGTACAGGCTTCATTATTGCCAGGTATGGCATGCCTTATTCCGAGCCCATGACGTTTCTTTTCATCAGATTCACGGGAGTCGTACTTTGTATGATTCCTGTCCTGCTGTGGCTCAAACCCACTTGGCCAAGCGGCAGGCAAATCCTGCACATCGCGATCGCGGGTGCATTGTTCCAGTTTTGTTATCTCGGCGGCGTGTGGGTTGCCGTGAAACAAGGCATGCCGGCAGGTCTGGCCGCACTGATCGTTGGTCTGCAGCCCATACTCACCGCCGTGCTGGCCTCTGTCGTGTCCGAACAGGTCACCGCGCGGCAATGGCTTGGGCTTGTACTGGGTTTAGCGGGCGTCTCGCTGGTTTTATTCTCCAAAATCCATATCGATGGATTGACCTGGGCTTGTATTGCTTTTGCCTTTGCGGGCATGGTCTCGATCACCTTAGGCACTCTTTATCAAAAACGCTTTTGCCCCAGCTTTGATCTGCGTACGGGTTCTATTATCCAGTTCAGTACTAGCGCCCTGCTCTGTTTGCTGATGATGTTTCTATTTGAAACCCGTGAAATTCAATGGACGGTCCCCCTGATCGGCGCCCTGCTGTGGGGAATCCTGCCTATTTCTATCGGAGCCATGAGCCTCTGGTTTATTTTGCTTCGCCGTGGAGACGCAACCAAAGTCAGCAGCATGATGTATCTAACTCCACCTACCACCGCCTTGATGGCCTGGCTCTTATTTGACGAACCACTCACCACACCCATCCTGCTCGGCACGCTGATCACGATGCTGGGTGTCTTGATTGTCAACCAGACCACACTGCCATCATGGTTAAAAAGATAACTTCTTGTTAGGTTCTTGTTTGCTTGTTACATTATTTACAACATGCAAACAGACACTCACACACCCGCGCGCAATCGTAAATACCGCTATTACGACATACTCGTCGCAGCCTTTGTGACAGTGCTGATCTGTTCGAATTTAATCGGAGCAGGTAAAGCCGCTCAGGTTGAACTTCCCTTGCTTGGCACGGTTGTGTTTGGTGCAGGGGTATTGTTTTTCCCGATTTCTTACATGTTTGGCGATATTCTGACCGAGGTGTACGGCTACGCCTATGACAGGCGAGCCGTCTGGTGCGGGTTTGCAGCGCTACTTTTTGCTGCAATCATGTCTCTGGTTGTCATCCATTTACCTGCGGCACCAGGTGAATACAACACGCAACTCCAGGAAGGCCTGCAGGCCGTCTTTGGCAATACCTGGCGCATCGTGGCCGGATCGATCATCGCCTTTTGCTGTGGCAGCCTGACCAACAGTTTCGTGCTGGCCAAGATGAAAATCATGACCAAGGGTAAACATCTCTGGGCGCGCACTATTGGTTCGACCGCCTGCGGCGAGCTGGTCGACTCCTCACTGTTTTACATGTTGGCGTTTTATGGCATTTGGCCACTCGAACAAGTTATCGCAGTCGCCGTGTCACAGTACTTCTTGAAAACAGGTTGGGAGGTGCTTGCGACCCCCCTGACCTATCGCATCGTTAATTTTCTGAAACGCAAAGAAAACGAAGACTACTACGACATCGATACAAATTTTTCACCTTTCAAACTCAAGGTTTGAAAGATTGAATGAGTCGCGTCGTGGTGTACAGGCGTGGCGCAATCGATGAAATCAAAACGTACTCCGCATCATCCGAGTGCGCACCAAAGCCTTGCAAACCAAAGCTCTCGATCACCGCACCCTTGGCGCGTTGCGAGGCATACGCTGCATCTGTCCCACCGCCCGTCGCAGACTCCAGCACCTCTAATTTCCAGTTGATCTCCGCGGCATGAGATTGCGCAAGCTTAGCGGTGGCTCGCCCTTTTTCAGTTGGGCTCAAGGGTGGGCGGCCTCGAATCAACTCGATTTTCACTTCGGTATCCGGGATGAGTTTATTTTTAATCCGTTCATTCAAGGTTTTTTCAACCGCATCAAAATCACTCAACCGTTCGGCGCGCACATCCGCTGTGGCATGCGCCTCGGAAGGAATCATGTTGGGTACCGTGCCAGCCCGAGCTTGCGTCCAGTTCAGCTTCAAGCCGTTTTTTGGATCGGACAGATCTCGCATCTGCAAAATCTGATGAGACATTTCGTACAAAGCATTACGTCCAAAGTCAGGATTCGCACCGGAATGCGAAGCGCGCCCCTTGACGCTCAGATTTGCACGGGCAATGCTGGAGGTCGCCAGTCGGACATAATCGCTTTTAATGCTGCTGCCTTCAAAAGAAATCACCAGATCGCTTTCCTCACCCAGCTGCATGATGCGGTCGCGCGAACCTGGCGAACCGATTTCCTCATCTGCATTAATCAGAACCGTCAGTACGCCAAACGAATCAATATTGAGGGCCTTGATCATCTTAAGCGTGTGCAAAATGACCGCAATACCGGCCTTGTCGTCAGAGATCCCCAAACCGAAAGCTTGATTACCTTCGATGCGAAACGGCTGTTTGGTCAAATCGCCACGCTGATAAACCGTATCCATGTGCGCGATTAAAGCTATTTTCGACACGCCCTTGCCTTGAAGCGTGGCCTGGACCATGGAACCCGTTTTAGATGGCGCTGCCGCAGGGATAATCTCGGTCGTTAGGCCGATGGCTTTCAATTCACTTTCAATGAGCGCGCGGATTTTGTTCAGACCTTCCATGTCGCGACTACCTGACTCAATAGAAACGAGTTTATCCAGCGTCTGCAGCAGCGGGGAGGTCTGCTGCTGCGCAAGTTTCTGAACCTGAGATTGCTCAGCATTTTGCGCCGAGACGCTTGAAATCATGGCAAACAGCAAACTTGTCATTAACCATCGCAACATAGTTATTTTCCTTCTGAGCATTATTAAATTAAGTCTGACCCACCTAGTGGTTCACAGCATAACCCGAGCCCTCAGGCAGCAAGGAGAAAGTCGCTGCAAAAATTGCCAGCTACCCGTTAAACTATGCCTCATGATGGTGTGGCGCTCGCGTGGGCCAAGCACCTTAAAATGAATACTTATATCGGAGATCACAGTACATGGCCGTCATCACCAACGTCGAAGACCTGCGCATCCTGGCTAAAAAACGCGTCCCGCGTATGTTTTATGACTATGCGGACTCAGGTTCGTGGACGGAAAGTACCTACCGTGCAAATGAGAGTGATTTCCAGAAAATCAAATTACGCCAGCGTATTCTGGTCAACATGGAGCATCGCTCGACAGCCACGCACATGATTGGTCAGCGCGTTGCGATGCCCGTGGCGATCGCCCCCACTGGGTTGACGGGTATGCAGCATGCGGATGGCGAAATTCTCGCCGCCCGCGCAGCACGAGACTTTGGCATTCCTTTCACGCTGTCCACCATGAGCATCTGCTCAATCGAGGATGTCGCGCGCGGCACGGACGGTCATCCCTTCTGGTTTCAGTTATACGTCATGAAAGATCGTGATTTCATCGAACGCTTGATTGAACGCGCCAAGGCTGCAAATTGCTCTGCACTGGTACTAACCCTCGATTTACAGATCTTAGGACAACGCCACAAAGACTTAAAAAACGGACTGAGCGCACCACCTAAAATGACGCTTGCAAACTTAATCGACATTGCTACCAAGCCACGCTGGGCGATGGGCATGCTGGGTACTCCACGCAGACAATTCGGCAATATTGTCGGGCACGTCAAGGGTGTATCCGACATGAGCAAACTCAGCGAGTGGACCAGTTCCCAGTTTGACCCGGCCCTGAACTGGGGTGACGTCGAATGGATCAAAAAACGCTGGGGCGGCAAACTCATCCTCAAAGGCATCCAGGACGCTGAGGATGCACGCATGGCCGTCAATAGCGGTGCCGACGCACTGATTGTGAGCAATCATGGCGGTCGCCAACTCGACGGTGCCAACTCAAGCATCCAGTCCTTGCCCGCAATCGTCGACGCCGTGGGCAAACAGATTGAAATTCACATGGATGGCGGCGTGCGCAGCGGGCAGGACGTACTCAAGGCACGCGCGCTGGGCGCTCAGGGCTGCTATATCGGCCGGGCGTTTCTCTATGGTCTGGGAGCCATGGGTGGCCCAGGCGTGACCAAGGTACTTGAGATCCTGCATAAAGAACTCGACCTCACCATGGCTTTTTGCGGACATACGGATATTGAAACTGTCGACAAGAGTCTGCTGCTACCAGGCACTTATCCAACCTGATTCTACTCACACATCACTGCACTTCTATTTTTCGACTAACCACAGGAAAATCAGTTCACCATGTCAGAACACGCTCACATTGAT
This sequence comes from Alcaligenaceae bacterium, assembly GCA_947380655.1. Taxonomy (GTDB): domain Bacteria; phylum Pseudomonadota; class Gammaproteobacteria; order Burkholderiales; family Burkholderiaceae_B; genus Zwartia. The sequence goes on from CANCRX010000085.1 coordinate 4,481, forward strand.
CCATCAAATAAAAAGATTGCTCTGCTCATCGCTATTTTGGCGCTTTGCCTTGCGATCACTGAAACCTTGAGCAAGGCCTATCAGACCGAGGTCATCACTAAGCAAGTCGAGGCGTCAAATCTTTGGGCATTTTTTCAAGCTAAATCGATCCGTAAAACCAGTACCGAAATAGCCTTGGAATCGATTAAAGCCACCGCACCTGCCAATGATGCAAAAACCGAAGAGCTCATGAATAAATGGTCAGCGGCTGTTAAGCGCTATGACACAGAGCCTGAGACCGGCGAAGGTCGCAAAGAACTCGCTGCACGTGCCAAAAAAGCAGAGCAGCTGGGCAATATTGCCAATCACAAATATCATAATTTTGAGATTGCCTCCGGCATGTTGCAAGTCGCGATTGTGCTGGCCTCAGCAAGTATCATCACTGCGGTTGGTCTGTTAGGTGCACTCTCGGGTGGACTAGGTTTAGTTGCCGTTGGTTTTTCTATCTTTGCCATGTTCTTCTAAATCGTTGCACTGTTACAAATGCCTAAGCTTTGCACGCACTCCTTTACACGTCGTCAAATACTTCAGGCGGTGACTTCTTCAATAGCACTGATAGGTTTGTCAAAGACCGTTTGGAGCAAACAGAACTGGGCGAGCGAACCCTTCACCATGGGGGTCGCAAGCGGGTCGCCTACCAGCGACTCGGTTGTGCTGTGGACCCGCCTGGATCCTGTCGCGATCGAAGCAGCAGGATTAAGTCAACAGTCAGTTCCCGTCGCCTGGCAACTCTCAAGCGATGAGCAGTTTTCCCAAATCGTCGCGCAAGGGGTAGTTCAGGCGCCCCCCGGTCTGGCTCACTCAGTCCATGCCGAATTATCCGGACTCGCACCTGATCATCATTATTTTTATCGCTTCATCGCGGGTGCCGCCTCCAGCCCGACAGGCAGAACCCGAACCTTTCCAGAGGCCACCCGCTCACCCAAGCGCTTGCGCTTAGCTTACGCATCCTGTCAGCAATGGGGTAACGGCTTTTACAGCGCCTATCGTCATATGCGCGAAGAAAATCTGGATGTCGTGATGTTCTTGGGTGATTACATGTATGAATACCCCTCCTCACGCCCCAAAGATATCCGGCCCACCACGGGCGGCTGGGCCACCACACTGGCTAGCTATCGACAGCGTTACGCGCTGCACAAGTCTGATCTGGACTTGCAGGCGATGCATGCTGCGGCCCCGTGGTTCATCACCTGGGATGATCACGAGGTTCAAAATGATTATGCTGGCACGCTACCTGGAAACTCAGGCCGTCCAGAGACGGATTTCATGGCCCGTCGTCATGCGGCCTATCAGGCCTTTTATGAACATATGCCTGTCAGGCGCGCCAACTTTGAGGCATTGATCACCAACCGTGGAGACAATGCGAGAGTGTTTGGCAGTAGCGCCTTCGGGCAACTCGCCACGCTATATACGCTCGACACCCGTCAATTCAGAGATCTGCAGGCGTGTAATTCCAATAATAGGCCTGGTTCTAGCAAGCTCGATCCAGGTACCTGCGCAAGCTGGAACCAGCCTCAACGCACGCTGCTCGGTCAAGAGCAGGAAAGCTGGCTGCGTCGCCAGTTTGAAACATCCCGGAGCCAATGGAACGTCATTGGCCAGCAAACGGTGCTTGGGCCACGTAATTTTGATACTAAGGGTGGCACGCAATTATCGAACGATGGCTGGGACGGTTACCCGCAGGCACGACAGCGTCTGATCGACGCAATGATTCAAACCAAACTGCGTAACCCGGTTGTGCTGGGTGGTGATATCCACGAAAACTGGGTTGGACATATTTTGTCCGACTATAGTTTGCCCACAAGCCGTAAGGTGGGGGTTGAGTTTTGTGGGACAGCAATCACCTCACTTGCCCACAACTCCCAAGAAAAAGTGAACGCGATGTTACCGGTGAATCCTCACTTTGTGTATGCCAACGCAGAGTACCGAGGCTACGGCATAGCAGAGTTCACACCCACTGGCATGAGCGCGACATTACGGGCGGTTGACGATGCGACGAACCCTCATTCTGGAGTGCGCACATTGGCACAATTCACCGTTGAATCTGATCAGCCCTCGATCAAGAGAGTCCGCTAGACTCTTTTGCGCTTAAATCTCCGTATTTTTTACGTCCACCAGCCACTCGCGCCAGATCGCAACAATCAAAGCCATCAGCACCGGACCAATAAACAGTCCGACGAATCCCATTGTTTTTACCCCACCGACCAAACCAAAAAAGGTTGGTAAAAAAGGTAATTTGACGGGGCCGCCGACCAGACGAGGCCTGAGAGTTTTATCCACAATAAAGAGTTCAACCGCTCCCCAGGCAAACAAACCAAAGCCAGCAATATGCTGACCAGAGCCGATCAGGTATAAAGAAACTAACGTGAAAGATAAAGGCGCTCCACCTGGGATCATCGCCATAAAAGCAGTGATCACACCCAGCAATACATGTGACGGGACACCCGCAATCCAGTAGGCCACCCCCAACACAACACCCTCACCAATTGCGATTAGTCCCATGCCGGTGACCGTCGCACTGATCGTCGCGGGGACAACGCGTGAGAACCTGTTCCAGCGCAGCGGCAGGATTCTTTCGCCCAGCGTATCCAGTTGCCCCATCATGCGATGGCCATCCTTGTAGACAAACAACAAGGTAATCAACATGAACAGTACCGTCAGCATGATATGAAAGGCATTACCGGTCGCAGAAAGCACCACACGATAAATATTACCGATATTCTGCCCACTGATCATTTCAATCCAGGTCCCCAGCGCATGTGGCTGGCCGAGGTAATCGGTCCAGTACGTGCCAAGCCGTTCACCTGCGAGTGGCAGGGCCACGATCCAGGCAGGCGGTTCCACTCCCACTCGATTTGCTTTGAGTAACCAGGCAACCAGATTGCTCGCTTCGTTGACAGAATAGTAAAGCGCGACCGACAGCGGCACGACCAGGACAAGAACGATCACCAGCAACGCTAAGGTAGCCGCCAGGGTCGTGCGGCCCTGACAAACATTCACCAGACGGGAATATAGCGGCCAGCTGGCAAAGCCAATAATTAGCGCGGCAAGTACGGGAACCAGAAAGTCACTGAAAAAATATACGCCCGCAGCCAGCAATAAAACCAGCAAAAATCTGACAACGAGATGAACGGGCAGGATCGGCTGCATCAGGTAAGAATCCGGATAGGTTTGCCTGCGATCCAGGCCTGTATGTCCTCAACAACGTTGGCGTAGAACACAGTAAAGTTTTCTGGCGTGGAGTAGCCCAGATGAGGGGTGAGGATGGTGCGTGGGACAAAACGCCATTCATTATCAGCAGCCAAAGGCTCAGACTCAAAGACATCCAGACCCGCACCCGCAATTTTCCCTTGCTCCAGCACAGACTTGAGTGCGCCTTGATCGACCAGACCCGCACGCGAGGTGTTGATCAGATAAGACGTGGGCTTCATTGACTCCAGACTCGCCGAGTCCACGATACCGCGCGAGCGTTCACTGAGTACCAGATGCACACTCACTACATCAGAGGTGGTAAACAAATCATATTTAGATACGAGTTTGACGCCCGCTTGCGCTGCCCGCTCTTCGGTCAGGTTGGGACTCCAGGCGACCACATCCATACCAAAAGCCAGTCCGACACGCGCCACGCACTGCCCCAGATGACCGGCTCCCAGCAACCCCAGTCGCTTTCCTTCGAGAGTGGGTGGCATAGAGGTCTGCCAGAGACCTTGTTTCATGTTTTCCGCTTCCTGAGGAATCTTTTTAAACAAGGCGAGCAATAGCGCCCACGCAATCTCAGCGGTTGCCCCGCGACTCATTGGATCTCCCGGAGCGCCGCAAACGATCACGCCCTGATCCCGGCAAGCTTCCAGATCGATAGAGTTATTGCGCAAACCTGTCGTCACGAGCAGGCGTAAATTCGGTAAAGACTTAATCAGCGAGGCAGGGAAGGCCGAACGCTCACGCATCGCAACGATCACATCAAACGGTGCAAGCACCTCAGCACTCGTGTCAGGGTCGATAAAATCAGAAAAGAAACTCACATCAGCATTCAAAGACTGCCAATCAGCCATGCCTGGGGCTACCTGCAAATAATCATCGAGTACGGCAATACGCATTTCTGTCTCCATTACGGGAATATTGTTGTTTTACTACATTGCCTGCTTCAGGCGTTTTTCTATTTCATCTTTGGGGATAGCACCGCCCACGCGCGTGTCATCTGCAAAAAATAATGCAGGGGTGCCGCGCACCATCAGCTTCTGGCCTAAAGCAACCATTGCATCCGTTGGCGTATCGCACTCAATCGTTGGCGGGACCTGTCCTTTAAGCATCCAGGCATCCCACGTTGCGCCCCGGTCTTTGGCGCACCAGATATTGCGCACCTTGGTGGTGGAATCTGGAGACAAAATTGGATAAGGAAAAGTATAAATCGTCACGTTATCGATATCTTTCATCGACTGCCTGAGTTGTTTGCAATACCCACAATTCGGATCTTCGAAAATCGCGACTTTACGCGCACCGTTGCCTTTGACTTGCTTGAAGGACAGCTCAAAAGGTAATTGATCAAAAGGGATTTTTGCCAGAGCGTCCTGGCGTTCCCGTGTGATGTCGCGACGTGTCATCGCATCGATGAGCGTGCCATCCAGCACAAACGAAACTTTTTCATCGGTGTAGACCAGATCCATACCTAGTTGAATTTCATACAGCCCATAAGGCGTCAGGCGCACGGCGGTAATAGGGGGCTGATCGAAGCGCTCGGAGAATAATTTTTTCACCGACTGGGTTTTAGCTTCTGTTGCAGCATCAGGCGTTTTTTGGGCAAATACGGAGCACATAACACCGGTCAACAAGAGCCCACATAAAAAGATTGAAACACGTTTAAACATCTATTTCTCCTAGCGAGATGCGCCACCGATGATCTGCCGCTTGAGCAAGGGCAGCTTATCAACGATGTTCATTCCCATATTACGTAGCCAAACGACAGGGGTCGTCTGCGCATCAAATAAACGATGTAGGCCATCGGTCACGAGTCGCATCGCCAACACGGGCTCAGCACGCGCGCGACGGTAACGTCTCAACACCATTGGATCACCAGCCTGACGGAAAGGTTCACGTCCGGCAACAATCTCTACAAGCGACTGCACATCCCCCAAGCCCAGATTCAAGCCTTGACCTGCCAGTGGATGAAGGCGATGTGCCGCATCACCCACTAAGGCCAATCGGTCTGCAATCCTCTGAGACTGATTTAAGCTTAATGGAAATCCATGAAGCGGTGCGCATTGCGTTAACTCGCCCAATTGTCCGCTAGTCGCTTGCGCAAGCATGGAGGACAACCGACGCGACTGTTCCGTAACCTCCAGAGCAAGCAATGCATTGGCCTCACCTTGTTCGAGCGACCAGACCATCGAGACCTGATGTCCCATGCGAGTATCTGGCAGAGGCAGTAACGCAAGCACACCATCACCCCGGAACCACTGCAGCGCTTTACCATGATGAGGTTGAGCGCAATTGAAATGTGCAACGAGGCCCGTCACACCGTAGGGACGGATATCCACGGCAATCCCTGCAGCCTGGCGCAGTGGTGATTGCGCGCCATCGGCAGCTACTATCAAATTCGCCTCAATCACCTGGCCCGACTCCGTGGTCAGCGCGCCTGGCTGGTAGGCAACAAACTTTTCATTGACCCACTGCAAGCCAGCAAACTGTACCGCCTGAGTCAACACGCGCTCGATCTCATTCGCCTCCACAATCCAGGCAAGTTCTGGCATTGCGTTTTGCCAAGCCGTTAAATTGAGATGCCCGTCACCATCACCGAAAATCTCCATCGATTCGATCGCAGTGACGCGTGATGCAGGCAACATATCCCAGACACCGATCGAGGATAAAAATTTCTGGCTTGCGGGGGAAATTGCATACACACGGGGGTGGTACGTTTCTGGATCAGCCGCTTCAAGCTGATGCTTTGGCCCAAGCAAGGCAACCTGCTGTCCTCGGCGTGCAAACGCCAGTGCGCAAGCAAGCCCTGCGATCCCCGTGCCGCACACAGCGATTGAGGAAGCTAAAACAGGGCGATTATTGGTTGAAACGCTCATCGGGCTGTCGGCGCTCCAGCCTGTTTGGGCCACAACACCCACATTTGGCCAGCCTGTTTCATCCGACCCGCCAGGTTGCCCGCCGCCTCACCAAAGCCCCAGTAAAAATCAGCACGCGCCGCACCTTTAATGGCAGTACCGGTATCCTGAGCAAACACAAGTCTGTTCAGTGGTTGAGCCGAGGCGGGTTGGGTTGTCGCCAAAAATACGGGTGCCCCGAGCGGGACAAATGTCGTATCCACAGCAATGGATCGCTGGGCCATGAGCGGCACACCAAAAGCCCCCTTGGGGCCAATCTCAGGATCAACGATGGGCTCTTCCTTGAAAAACACAAGCGCTGGGTTAGCGTTGAGCATTTCCTGGACACGCTTGGGATTGCGCTTTGCCCACTCGCGAATATTTTGCATGGATGTTTGTGCAAGCGGCAGCTCATTTTTATCCGCCAACCACTTGCCGATCGACACATAGGGATGCCCATTATGATCAGCATAGGCCACCCGAATGGTCTGCCCTGCCCCCGGCCCGTCCACTAGTTTTACACGACCAGAGCCCTGCACCTGCAAAAAGAAATTATCGACCGGATCATTGACGAACACCACGGCAGGAGGCTGCCGTCCTGAGGCCTCAAGGCTGGCACGGCTGTCATAAGGCACGACGCGATTCCCATCGAGTTTGCCTCGCACACGCTTACCCGCGAGCTCCGGATACATTTTCCCCAGATCGATGGTGAGTAAATCTGCCGGGACCGTGTAGAGCGGCCACTGATGTGGTCCGCCCTGTTTACGTGAGCCCATGACGAGCGGCTCGTAATAACCCGTCACGGTATTGCTCGCAGGCTTACCATCCGGACTCTGCAGTCTCCAGACGGCTAACCAAGTCTGAATAAAACGACGAACGGCTTCAGGATCGTTGGGATTAGGGGCCCGGGCGGGATCTGCGGCGGCCGCGCAAACAGGTTGCCAGGCACGCGGGGTCGAGCGTGCAGAAGCGGCCAGATTGCCTGAGGTCGGACGCATCAGCCCACGACAATTTCGAATAAACGTTGTCCAGACATTGCGTAAATCATCGCTTCCCCAGCCGGGCAGCTCATTAAAACCCACCGCAACAAACTTTCCGGCAAGGGCGCGCGCTGGTGTATCGGGCAACGCCGACAAGGGCGGCACCACCAAGGGTCCATCGGACGAGGCAATACCCGTATCTGGAATGCCTGAGGTCGAATCAATTTTGACCGAAGGTCCCGTCGAGCAGGCTGCCAGCAAGACTACCAGACACGTACCAAGAGTGAGTCGTCCCCTATGGAGCCAGGATGCACAAGGCTGGGCAGGCATGCTATTGACTCCGAAGTAACTTGTCATATGTATGAAAAACCTCGATTAATGGAGCGTACGCGGCATTGCCAGCACGAACTCTGCAATCTCAACCTCAAACGGTACGCCATTTTCGCCTACGCAATGGTAACTGCCTCGCATCGTCCCGACTGGCGTGGTCAGGGGGCACCCGCTGGTGTATTCAAAGGTCTCGCCTGGTGCCAGTAAAGGTTGCTGTCCCACCACACCCAAGCCACGTACCTCCTGTTGCGCCTGATCCCCATCGGTGATGACCCAATGGCGACTGATGACTTGTGCAGGTCGCTCACCGGTGTTGGTGATGCGCACGGTGTAAGCAAAAACGAATTGCTGTTTTGAAGGGTTCGACTGATCCGGCACGAAGCGCGGCTCCACAGCAACCGTAAGCTCAAAAGGTTTCACAGACATATCCAGTAAAAAAAGGGATCGCACGCGCAATCAGGACAAATCACTGCAATAATGGTGGTCATTCCGACTTGGCGTTTGCACATCATGCCAGAAACTAAAAAAATACCTACACAATTACCAACAGCACGTATTGCTCCCAGCATTTTATCCGCCGACTTCGCCCGTTTGGGTGAAGAAGTCAGAAATGTTGTAGCCGCAGGTGCTGACTGGATCCATTTTGACGTGATGGACAACCATTACGTTCCCAATCTGACAATTGGTCCGATGGTGTGTGAGGCGATTCGCCCCCATATCAATGTACCCATTGACGTGCATCTGATGGTCGAACCTGTTGATGCGCTGATTCCAATGTTCGCGCGCGCCGGTGCCAATGTCATTACGTTTCATCCAGAGGCCTCACGCCATGTCGATCGCAGCCTGGCGCTGATCCGCGAGCATGGCTGTCAAGCCGGACTGGTCTTTAACCCTGCGACCTCGCTTGAGTGGCTGACCCACGTCATGGACAAAATCGATGTGATTTTGCTGATGTCCGTGAACCCGGGCTATGGCGGCCAGAGCTTTATCCCCGCCACACTGCCTAAGCTACAACAAGCCCGCGCACTGATCAACCGCCATGTCGAGGCGGGCGGACAGGCCATATCTCTTGAGGTCGATGGCGGCGTCAAAATCGACAATATCGGCGAAATCCGGGCCGCGGGAGCGGACACGTTCGTCGCTGGCTCAGCGATTTTTGGTAAACCTGACTATCACGCAGTGATTAAACAAATGCGCGAACAGCTGGCCGAGGCTGATTTTGGTTAGTCCTGAGACCAGCATGGTAATTAAAAGCGCTTCTACTGATGCCGTGTTGCTCGATCTAGACGGCACCTTGCTCGACACTATCCCTGATCTGGCGCATGCTGCAAACGCCATGCGTGCGGATCTCGGACTCGCTGCCCTGCCGCAAGCCCTGATCGCAACCTATGTCGGACGGGGTGTGGACAACCTGATTCAGCGTAGTCTGGCCGAGGATCTGGACGGGGCGCCTAT
>CANCRX010000086.1 GCA_947380655.1 Alcaligenaceae bacterium
ATGATGTGCGGGAAAAGTCTGATCAACAGATCGCTGAAATGTCCCGTGAACTGCAAATCGACATTGCGATTGATCTCAAGGGCTATACAACGGACTATCGTGCAGGGATTTTTGCCTGTCGTGCAGCACCCGTACAAGTGAGCTATATAGGATTCCCAGGAACGATGGGGGCTGAGTATATTGACTACATTATTGCGGATCCGGTCATGATCCCAGTAAAAAGTCAGCCGTTTTACTCAGAAAAAGTCGTATACATGCCCGATAGTTATCAGGTCAATGACAGAAAACGTGTAATAGCTGATACACAATACAGTCGCGAGCAATTAGGTTTGCCGCCAGAGGGTTTTGTCTTTTGTTGTTTCAACAATAATTACAAGATCACCCCTGCTGTATTCGATATCTGGATGAGGCTGCTGACAAAAGTACCTGGCAGTGTCCTGTGGTTGCTTGAGGATAATGATCGCGTTGCGAGTAATTTAAGAAAAGAGGCGAGTGCCAGAGGGATCGCCCCAGAGCGTCTGGTATTCGCGCCGCGCATGAGTCTGCCAGAGCACCTGGCTCGTCATCGCGCGGCCGATCTGTTTCTGGATACGTTGCCGTGCAATGCCCATACGACGGCCAGTGACGCCCTTTGGGCAGGCTTGCCTGTGTTGACGTGCATGGGAGAGGCCTTTGCTGCGCGGGTTGCCGGCAGCCTGCTGCATGCCATGGGACTGCCGGAACTGGTAACCGAAGAGCTACCGCACTATGAACAGCTAGCTTTTGAGTTGGCTTGCGATCCGAATAAATTAGCGCAGCTCAGAGAAAAACTACAGGCTAATCGCTTAACGACTCCACTATTTGATACCGCCAGATTTACACGTCACCTGGAGTCGGCTTATCAATCGATGATGACTCGCTACCATGCAGATCAGCCCCCAGAACATCTCTATGTTGATAGGCTCGCTTGAGCGATCGGTTGATGACATAATTATCTGAGCCTCCGTTATTATTTTTTATCCACCGGCATTGGAACAATTCATGTATCTTTTAAAACGCCTGAGCGTGGGTATGTTTTCGACCCTTTTGCTCCTTTTGACTCAAACAGTTAGCGCGCAGGAATATCCTCAGGGTCCGCTGACGATGGTGATCCCGTTTGCTCCAGGTGGATCCACCGATATTATCGGTCGCTTGATTGCTGACAGGTTGTCTCAGGCGTTAAAACAACCGGTTGTCGTAGAAAACCGTTCTGGTGCAGGTGGCAATATTGGCGCGCTTGCAGTGTCAAAAGCTAAGCCAGACGGGCGTACATTACTCTTTGGTACCACGGGTATTTTGTCGATTAACGAGTTTATTTATCCAAATCCTGGATACAAAGTCGGTCAGGATTTAGTTCCTGTCGCTTATGTTTCAAGTATCAGTAACGTATTGATCGTCAATAAATCATTACCTGTGGAGAGCGTTGCTGACTTGATTCGCCTGGCTAAGCAAAAGCCAGGCAAACTTTCTTTTGGTTCCTCGGGTTCTGGCGCATCGACTCACTTGTCGGGTGAGTTATTCAAGGTGATGGCTGGTGTGGATATTACCCACATCCCTTACAAAGGAAGTTCACAGGCGCTGATAGATATGATGGGTGGGCAGATCGATATGGTGTTTGATAATGCGCCGTCTGCTGTCCCATTGCTGCAGTCTGGCAAGGTTAAAGCCTTAGCGGTTACAAGCCTTCAGCCTTTGATCGCTTTGCCTGAGGTGCCCACAATGGATCAGGCAGGAGTAAAGGGCTATGAGTCGCTCTCTTGGAGTGGTGTAGTCGTCACCGGTGGCACGCCCGCAGCGATCATTGACCGGTTAAATCGCGAAGTGAATATTATTCTTAAGAACCCAGAAGTTCAAAACAAGTTCATTGAGCTAGGTGCCCGTGCGACGGGTGGAAGTGCCGCTGATTTTGCTGCGCATATCGAGACCGAAAGAACTAAATGGGGAAAAATCGTGCGTGAAGCAAATATTCAGGCGCAGTAAATATTTCCCCTCTCTCTTTAGGCAGTCCGAAATATCAAACCCATTTAAGGTTGAGCTTACGGTTTTCCAGGGCGCACTCGCGTAAATACAGGTTAATCAGGTTTTGATAGGGGATGCCGATTTCTTCAGATATTTTTTTAAAATAACTGATGGAGTCTTCATCAATGCGAATGGTTATCTGTTTTTTAAGCTGCGCTGAATACGGATTTTTTTTACTGTCAGAAAAGTCATATTCTTTTTTCACACCAAACTCTCTTTTCAGGGATAGAAATTAAGTTCAGACCGAGTTGCTTTGCGAGCCGAAATGATGCGTATGGTCCGAGCAACAGATCTGTAGCAGTGGGACACGGTAAGGATACGTAGTGCATTACTCATTCCTAACATTATGAATCTTTCCTCTGTGTCCGAATGATCTGTGTCATTGATCAGACGAGCGTTATCGTCAAAAAATATAGTGCGTGCCTCATTGAAAGTTACGCTATGTTTTTTAGCATTTGCGATTGCTTTCTCTGAGTCCCATTCGAATCGAATAATCATAATTATAAAATAATTATAAATAAATGGTGCATTGATTTTCCTTTTTGCATGAGCCTTTAAATCGTCAGTATGAATGGACTTAATTTTTTAATCGGGCCCGTGGATAGAAAGATCTACGGCCGCGTGGTATTTTTCTGCGTAGGACAGACAGCTCGCAAAGTAAATAAACAGGAATCACCATGGCACTAATCGCCGATCGCATGAACCGTATCAAACCTTCTCCCAGCTCAATGGCTACGCAACGCGCGCGCGCATTGAAAGCCGCCGGTCACGATGTGGTTGGATTGACTGCTGGAGAACCAGATTTTGATACGCCACCCAACGTAGTCGAAGCAGTTGTTCGCGCGATGGCGGCGTCCAAGACCAAGTACACCGATATCGGCGGCACGGCTGAGCTCAAAGCGGCTGTGCGTGGAAAATTTTTACGCGAAAATCAGCTTGAGTATTCCGCCAGCGAAGTGATGTGCAGTACGGGTAGTAAACAGGCAATTTTTAATGCCATCATGACTACCGTACAGCGCGGTGTAGAGGTGATTGTTCCCGCACCGTACTACGTGTCATACCCAGACATGGTGATGCTCGCCGGCGGTACCCCTGTGGCCGTGCGTTGCCCTCCAGAAAAAGGTTTTAAGCTGCAACCCGAGGATCTTGAGCGTGCCATCACACCGCACACCCGCTGGCTGATCCTCAATTCTCCTAATAATCCCAGCGGTGCTGTTTACACACGGCAGGAACTACGCGCGCTCGCGGATGTGTTGGTGCGCTACCCTCAGGTCTGGGTGCTGTGTGATGATATTTATGAACATGTGCTGTTTGATGGGCGCGAATTTTGCACCATGGCGCAAGTGGCTCCTGAGCTCAAAGAGCGTACGCTGACAGCCAATGGTGTCTCGAAAGCCTATGCGATGACAGGTTGGCGCATTGGCTACTGCGCAGGTCCGGAAGAGCTCATCAAAGCCATGACAAAGATGCAGTCGCAAAGCACCTCGAATCCTAGTTCGATCAGTCAGGCGGCGGCTTTAGAGGCGCTCACAGGACCGCAGGATTTCATCCCAAAGCATATTGAAATATTCCAGCAGCGGCGTGATGCGGTGGTCGCTGGGTTAAATGCAATACCTGGTGTGACGTGTCACTCACCTGAAGGCGCTTTTTATGTCTTTCCTTCGTGCGCGGAGATCATCGGTAAAAAAACACCTTCTGGACAGGTCATCCAGACCGATGAAGATTTTGTTTTGTATTTGCTGGACGCGGAAAAACTAGCGGGCGTGCAGGGCGCAGCCTATGGCACCGCGCCTTTTTTCAGATTTTCATTTGCCACATCAATGGATGTGTTGAATGAAGGGCTTGCACGTTTAAAGCGAGCGTGTGAGCGGCTCAGCAGTTAACAAATATTTTTATTTATTAAACTTTTTGAAGATTCAATCATGTCATCACAACACACTACGCATTCGTCTTCGCATTCAGAATTACCTACCGTTGTGGTGCTCGGCACTGGCGGCACGATTGCCTCTTCAGGTGCAGTGGCTTCGCAGTTAAGTGATTACAAAGTCGGGCAGGGTGTCGATGCGTTGATCAACGCGGTCCCTGAGTTGCAAACGATTGCGCAATTTAAATATGAACAGATCTCAAATATCGAAAGCTTTCTGATCAACGATGAGGTCCTGCTTAAATTGGCGCGACATGTCAACGACTGGCTGGCTAAACCAGAGGTTTCTGGTGTTGTGATTACCCACGGAACCGATACGCTCGAAGAAACCGCATACTTTTTGAATCTTGTAGTGCAAAGTGATAAACCGGTTGTACTGGTTGGAGCAATGCGTCCTGCGACAGCGATCAGCGCGGACGGTCCGCTCAATCTTTATCACGCAGTGGTTGTGGCGGTAAATCCCCAGTCAGTCGGGCGCGGTGTCATGGTGGTCATGAATGATCGTATCTTGGCTGCGCGCTATGTCATCAAGGGGCACACAACGGGAGTCGACGCGTTTATTGTGCCGGAGCAGGGCGCTTTAGGCGCCGTGTCAGGTCGCAATGTGCAGTATTTCAATCAGGCTACACGTCTTCATACGACATCCAGTGCTTTGCATATCGCTCCATCTTTGAAAGCATTGCCCGCGGTTGATATCGTTTACGATTTTCAGGGGGCGGGCGTCCATATGTATGAGGCGGCTTTGCACGCGGGTGCACAAGGCATTGTGCTAGCTGGCACTGGCAATGGCAGCCTGTCTGGCGTGGCTCAAGCGGGTGCCACGCTCGCCGCGGCAAAACATGTTGCCTTTGTCCGCTCAACCCGAGTCGGGCAGGGGAGTGTGAGGCCTTCGGTTAAAGATACGCAGTTCAATTGCGTCGCTGCACAGTCTCTTAATCCTCAAAAAGCGCGGGTTTTGCTAAGGCTGGCGTTGCTTAAAACACAGGATCGCGAGGCGTTGCAGCAAATTTTTAATGAATATTAAAACGGTCTGTTTTTAAACGGCGGGCTCAGTCAACAGCAAAACAAACACCAAAACAAACAGCAATAGCCATTCATTTAAGCTGTCTTGGTAGCGACCAGGTGCTGATGCTGTGGGCGATGACCTCCTCACTGCCTTCCGCGGTCAACGTCACGTCACCTGCGCAGAGTCTGCCGGTTTTAAGCACTTTAGCGTGCGCCAAAATCACGCCGGGAGGACTTTTGCGCAGAAAATTCATGGTCAGGCTCGAGGTCACGGCTTCCGGATTACCCGTCGCGCCGACTACTGCTGCATACATCGCCAGGTCCGCTAATCCCATCAGCATCGGGCCGGCAATAATCCCACCCAAGCGCTGAAAGTCAGGATTGGGTGGCAAGGCCAGCGTCGCCCAGCCAAATCCTATTTCCCTGATCTCCATCCCTAAAAAACGTGCGAAAGGGTGGTGTGCGTCGAGCAAAGCCAGAAAATCCTCTAAGTTAATGCGTGCCTGAGTATTGTGAGCAGTCATGATTTTTAAGGGAAATTTCCAAGTGAGGGTGTAATAAACCGTTCTATTACATCAAACAGCTTAATAATGAAAAGTGAGAATTTAAAAATTACGATCAGCCAAAGGGGCTACTTTATCGCTGTTCAGAGTGTGGCTGAAATAATGTGACGAAGATTAGGTGAATCATCGAATTTAATCAGATTTATCCCAAACGGTGCCGAGGAACAAAATAAGGGTAAACCCTTTATTTTTTGGTTTAAAAACAACGAAATGTTGCGGTAACCCAACACAACCTCCCCCTCTAGCCTGTTTTCTGACGAGAATCATAGCCACAGCCCCGTATTTTTGATGCAATAGCGTCAACTTCCCTTAGCGGAGTTAGGGGGGCGCAGACAGTCAAATGTTTGTTGCTCTTGTCACTCAAATCATCGGAGATTTCTTAAATGAAAAAGACTCTGCTCGCTGCCGCCCTGCTAGCCGGCTTTGCTGGTGCCGCTTCGGCACAATCATCAGTAACTTTGTACGGTATCCTTGATGCCGGTTTGGTCTACAAAAACGTTAAGTACTCGAACGGTCCAGTTGACGTTAATCAGAGCAACTTTGGAATGGCTTACGGTACACAGTCGGGTAACCGTCTGGGTTTCAAAGGCGTTGAAGACATGGGTTCAGGTAACCGCCTGACATTCCAGTTGGAAAACGGTTTTGACATCGGTAACGGTACAGCTGGTCAAGGCAGCCGTTTGTTCGGTCGTCAAGCTTGGTTCGGCGTTGAGAACGACGCTTGGGGCTATGCACGTATGGGCCGTCAGACAAACTTGGCTACAGACTACTTCGGTGCTCTGGATCCATTTGCACAAGGCTTCGCACAAGCTAACATCGGTTCAGTGTTTGGTTCAACCAACACATACCGTCTGTCAAACGCTCTGAAATATCAGTCACCAGTAATGGGCGGCTTTCAAGCTGGCGTGATGTATTCGTTCGCAACAGGTATTGACTCAGCTTACGTCAACAACGGCGTAAACATTTCGTCAGGCTCAAGCTACGCTTACGACACAACCAACAACACACGTCAGATCAGCTTAGGCGCTAAATACGCTAACGGCCCAATCTACGCAGCAGTGTCCTATGACAAGCTGTACGGCGCTTCAGGTATCGCTGGTGGCTCACCAGACGCATCACCTTCAGAGTGGAACTTGGGTGCATCGTACGACTTCAACGTCGTGAAAGTCAACGCAGTCTACGGTCAGACACGTGGCGGCTGGATGGCTGGTCAGAACAACCAGGGTAACTCTGGTGCTGCGATCTCCGTCGGCCCACAAGTGTTCGGTAACGGCCTGAACATTTATGACACGAACTGGGGCGTTAACTCGTACCAGGTCGGTTTGACAGCTCCTATCGGTGGCGCAAGCAAAGTATTCGCATCATGGAACATGGCAATGCCTAACGGCAATATGCAAGAAGCATATAACGCTAAAAACATGAGCGCCTACAACTTGGGCTATCAGTATGACTTCACAAAGCGCACAAACATGTACGCTTACGTGTCATATGCTAACAACTACGGCACAATCGATGGCTTGACATCGACTGTTCTGGGTGTTGGTCTGCGTCACCAGTTCTAAGCAACCGCTTAAAACTACAAGCTAATTTCGGTTAGTTTGTGTAAAACGGGTCACCTTTCGAGGTGGCCCGTTTTGTTTGATACTGCGCAATTGTTAATTTGTAGTGATTAGCGGAAGTGATGCGTCTTATTTTTAAAGCAGCCATATATCAAAATATGAAAAGATTCATTTTGCTGGTTTGTGTCTTGTTTGGTTGCATGCGCTCAGCTTTGGCGATCGATGTGCAGCTCTACGGCATAATCGACATGGGTTTGCAATTCGCAACCACCAAACAAAATCTCCCTGATAACAATTTTGAAAACAGGTTTTTTGGATTGGCGACTGGGGTCCAGAGTGGATCGCGTTTCGGGTTTCGCGGGTCAGAATCTTTGGGTTCAGGCTGGAGGATAGGTTTTGATTTGGAGGCGGGTTTTGATCCGGGAAACGGGACCTCAGGTCAGTCAAACAGGCTATTCGGTCGTCAGGCTATTCTTACCTTGAATGCTGAGCAGTTTGGTCAGCTCGATATTGGGCGGCAAATCAATCTGGCGAGTAACTATTTTTTGAGTATTGATCCGTTTGGAGAGGGCTTTGGTCAGGCCAATATTGGTGCTTCGTTTGGCTCGGCTAATACGACACGCTTTAGTAATGCATTGTTATTTCAGACGCCCTCGATAGAGGGGTTTAAGTTTGGAGCCGGGTATTCGTTTGCGGCAGGCTTGGCTTCGATTTATCTCGATAACGGCACATGCGTGGATGTTTCCTGTGCGGTGACGGTTCCCCAATACGCATACCAGAATCAAAATAATTTACGTGTAGTCACGCTTGGTGCCCAGTATGCAGACGGCCCTTTGATGGTGTCCGCCGCTTTTGATAAAGCGCAAGGACCTGCAGATATTACAAATGGGCCTCCCGCATCTTCACCAACTGCCTGGATGATCGGTGGATCCTACAGATTTGATTTGTTCAAGCTCTCAGCTGTCTATGGTCAGAGTCATGGCGGTGCATTTAGTGGTCAGTCTGCCGGTACTGGAGCAGGAGGCTTTTCGGGCATTAACAGCGCTACGGGGTCGGCGGGTGTGCTTTTTGCGGAAAACTATTCAAGCGACTCTTATTTGATTGGGCTCGCTGTACCGGTCAGCCCGCGTGGAACCGTACTTGCCTCCTGGCAGATGATGCGGCCAATGGGAGAATATGCAGCGTTAGGATTCAAAAATCAGCAGATCGTGAGTGTGGGTTATACCCATGAGTTGACCGTCAGGACGAATCTTTATTCCTACGCTTCGTATGGTCAGAATTTCGCCATGGTCGAAACTGCACAAAGTTCGATGATCGGTGTTGGAATTAGGCACCAGTTTTGAGTAAAAACCCTAATGTCAATGATACAATCCCCATGCTTTGTGAAATCAAGGATTTCACGGGCAGAAGCATAGAGTTGCAACTGCAGTCCACACAAAGATAACGCAAAGAAATCGCAAATGAATTTACAACAGTATTTTCCAGTTTTGCTTTTTATCGCAGTCGGCACATTGATTGGTTTTGCCTTGTTGGCAGCCGGCGCCCTCATTGGCCCCCATCGGCCCGATTCTCAAAAACTGTCCCCCTATGAGTGCGGTTTTGAGACCTTTGGTGATGCGCGCATGAAATTTGATGTGCGTTACTACCTGGTTGCTATTTTGTTCATCCTTTTCGATCTCGAAATCGCATTTTTATTCCCTTGGGCAATCGCAAATAGCGCCGTTGGGATGGTTGGTTTTGTCACGGTGATGGTCTTTCTGGCTGTACTCACCGTTGGTTTCATCTACGAATGGAAAAAAGGTGCGCTGGACTGGGAATAACCCACTCTCGCCCAAACATACCTATGGCAATTGACGGAATTCTCAAGCAAGGTTTTATCACTACAAGCGCTGACGCAGTCATCAACTGGGCCAGAACCGGCTCAATGTGGCCGATGACGTTTGGTCTGGCATGTTGCGCGGTGGAAATGATGCATGCGGGTGCTGCGCGCTATGACCTGGATCAGTTCGGGATCGTTTTTCGTCCTAGTCCCCGTCAGTCGGATCTGATGATTGTGGCCGGTACGCTGTGTAATAAAATGGCTCCTGCACTTCGTAAGGTCTATGACCAGATGCCAGAGCCACGCTGGGTATTGTCGATGGGTTCATGCGCAAACGGTGGTGGCTATTACCACTACTCCTATTCTGTTGTGCGTGGTTGTGACCGGATTGTGCCGGTCGATATTTACGTACCGGGATGTCCACCGACAGCAGAGGCGCTTGTGTATGGCCTCTTGCAAATGCAAAACAAAATTCGCCAGACCAACACCATCGCTCGTTAATTCAAGATTCCGGGGTGTGAGGCTCAATATGATCCGCACACCTTGTTCTAATCAGGCTTAAGACATGTCCAGGCTAGAAAACCTGCAACAAAAAATGATCGCACTGCTCGGCGAGCAAGCGCGTATCACGCTGTCCACCGACGAAATCACCCTCGAAGTCTCCGCTGATATGTGGGAGTCAACCTGTATGCGCTTGCGCGACGCGTTGCAATTCGAACAATGTCTCGATGTGTGCGGCGTAGATTATTCAACTTATGGCGTGGGTACGACTGGCGAGCCTTCACAGGCGGCGCTCGTTCCCGCGGGTCGTTACGCCGTTGTGATTCATTTGCTGTCGATTGCAAATAATGTTCGTTTGCGTGTGCGCACCTTTGCGGCAAATGATGATTTTCCCGCAGTGGACTCACTGATCAATGTTTGGCCAAGCGTTAACTGGTTTGAACGTGAGGCTTTTGATCTGTTTGGTATCGTGTTCGAAGGCCATCCTGATTTGCGTCGCATTCTGACGGATTATGGATTCATCGGTCATCCTTTCCGCAAAGATTTCCCCGTGTACGGTAACGTTGAAATGCGCTACGACCCCGAGTTGGGTCGTGTGGTGTATCAGCCTGTCACGATTGATCCGCGCGAAGTCATACCGCGCGTGATTCGCGAAGACGGTTACGGAGTAGGGCGCTAATCATGGCTGAAATTAAAAACTACACACTGAACTTCGGTCCCCAGCACCCTGCTGCACACGGTGTGTTGCGCTTGGTGCTTGAGCTTGATGGAGAGGTCATCCAGCGCGCGGATCCGCATATTGGTTTGTTGCATCGTGGCACTGAAAAACTTGCCGAGCACCGCACATTCTTGCAGGCATTGCCTTACATGGATCGACTCGATTACGTGTCGATGATGTGTAATGAGCACGGCTATGTGATGGCCATCGAAAAACTCATGGGTGTGACGCCTCCAATTCGTGCGCAATATATCCGCGTGATGTTTGATGAAATCACCCGTTTGCTGAATCACCTGTTGCAGATCGGTACGCACGGTTTGGACGTCGGTGCGATGGCGATCTTTTTGTACGCTTTCCGCGACCGTGAAGACTTGATGGATTGCTACGAAGCGGTCTCAGGTGCACGCCTGCATGCGGCCTACTATCGTCCTGGTGGCGTTTATCGCGATCTGCCAGATTCGATGCCTCAATACGGCAAGTCGAGCCAGTATCGCTCGGCTAAAGAAGTCAAAGCCATGAACGATGCACGTTCGGGTTCGCTGCTTGATTTCATCGAGGATTTCACAAATCGTTTCCCCGCAGCGGTCGACGAGTACGAGACTCTGCTGACCGATAACCGTATCTGGAAACAGCGACTGGTGGGTATTGGTGTGGTGGATCCCGAGCGTGCCAAGGCACTTGGCTTTACTGGTCCGATGTTGCGTGGCTCAGGTGTGGCTTGGGATCTGCGTAAGACCCAGCCCTACGAGGTCTACGATCGTTTGCAGTTTGATGTGCCGGTCGGCGTCAATGGTGATTGCTACGATCGTTATCTGGTGCGTGTGGCTGAGATGCGTGAAAGCAACCGCATCATCCGTCAGTGCGTGCAGTGGCTGCGTAATAATCCTGGTCCAGTGATGATTGACAACCATAAGGTGTCACCACCACATCGTACCGGCATGAAAACCAACATGGAAGAGTTGATCCATCATTTCAAACTCTTCACTGAAGGCTTTAGCGTGCCAGCAGGTGAGGCGTATGCAGCCGTTGAACATCCAAAAGGCGAATTCGGTATTTATATCGTCTCTGATGGTGCCAATAAGCCCTACCGTTTAAAAATTCGTGCGCCAGGTTTTGCGCATTTGCAGGCGCTCGACGAAATGTCGCGTGGCCATATGATTGCCGATGCTGTCACTATCATCGGTACCCAGGATATCGTTTTCGGCGAGATCGATCGCTAACGCGAGCGACCGCTACTATCGGATTTAAACCATGCTGCTCTCTGAACAGGCCTACAAAAAAATCGACCGCGAGATCGCCAAGTATCCGGCGGATCAAAAGCAGTCCGCCATCATGGCGTCGCTTACGATTGCGCAGGATGAAATGGGTTGGGTATCGCCTGAGGTTATTCAGGACGTTGCTGACTACCTTGGTCAGCCTCCTATCCTGGTTCAGGAAAATGCGACGTTCTACAACATGTTTGATGTGCGTCCCATTGGTAAATTCAAAATTTCAGTTTGTACCAATCTGCCTTGTGCGTTGCGTGATGGCGTGAAAACAGCGGATCACCTTAAGCAAAGACTGGGTATCGGATTTCGCGAAACCACCGCTGACGGCGTTTTTTCTTTAGTGGAAGGCGAGTGCATGGGTGCATGTGGTGATTCGCCGGTATTGCTGGTTAACAACAAACACATGTGCGTGCGTATGGCTGCAGAAAAAATTGATGCAATGCTCGATGAGTTAGCAGCTTCAGTAAAGGGAGAGGCAGCATGAGCACAGCGTCGATCCTGTCGAAATTTTCAGAAGGTCTGAACGCCAATCCAGGTAACGATCTGGTGTCATCGATGGCTTTGCACGGTCGTCATATCAAGCCTCAGATTATGGAAGGCTTGGATGGTTCCAACTGGCGTCTCGAGGACTACGTTAAGCGTGGTGGCTATGAGGCCTTGCGCAAGATTTTGACCCAGGGCATGAGTCAGGAAGACGTGATTGCCGAAGTCAAAGCCTCTGGCTTGCGCGGTCGTGGTGGTGCGGGTTTCCCGACGGGTCTGAAGTGGTCGTTCATGCCACGTACGTTTCCCGGTCAAAAATATCTCGTTTGTAATTCTGACGAGGGTGAGCCAGGTACGTTTAAAGACCGAGACATTCTGCGCCTCAATCCGCACATCGTCATCGAAGGCATGGCGATTGCGGCTTACGCGATGGGCATTACCGTTGGTTACAACTATATCCACGGTGAAATTTTCGAAGTGTACGAACGCTTTGAACAAGCCCTCGAAGAAGCCCGTCAAGCAGGCTTTCTCGGTGACAACATTCTGGGTTCTGCCTTCAATTTTCAGCTGCATGCTTTTCATGGCTTTGGCGCCTATATCTGTGGCGAAGAAACTGCTTTGCTTGAATCACTCGAAGGCAAAAAAGGTCAGCCGCGCTTTAAGCCGCCTTTCCCCGCTAGTTTTGGTATGTATGGCAAGCCCACTACCATCAACAACACGGAAACCTTTGCAGCAGTTCCATGGATCATCCGCAACGGTGGTCCTGCTTACCTCGAAATCGGCAAGCCTAATAATGGTGGGACCAAACTATTTTCGATTACCGGCGATGTAGAGCGTCCCGGTAATTATGAAATTCCTCTGGGTACACCGTTTTCCACCCTGCTTGAATTGGCCGGTGGTATGCGTAATGGCGCCAAGCTCAAAGCCGTGATCCCTGGTGGCTCGAGTGCGCCAGTGATTCCTGGCCACATCATGATGGACACCACAATGGATTACGACGCCATCGCCAAAGCCGGCTCGATGCTGGGTTCGGGTGCTGTGATCGTGATGGACGAAAGCCGTTGCATGGTTAAGTCGCTGTTGCGTCTGTCTTATTTTTATTACGAAGAAAGTTGCGGTCAGTGCACGCCTTGCCGAGAAGGTACTGGTTGGCTTTACCGCATGGTGCACCGTATTGAACATGGTCAGGGTCGCCCCGAAGACCTCGATTTGCTGGACTCGGTTGCAGGCAACATCATGGGCCGCACGATTTGTGCCCTGGGTGACGCAGCAGCGATGCCAGTGCGAGGTTTCCTGAAGCATTACCGTGACGAATTTGCACACCACATCGAGCATAAGCGATGTGTGGTGGCTCCCTATATTTAAGGTCTGGACAAGGTTATGGTTGAATTAACCATCGACGGCAAGAAAGTCGAAGTGCAAGA
>CANCRX010000087.1 GCA_947380655.1 Alcaligenaceae bacterium
ATTGTTCTAAGGTCAATTGATCAAATTCTGCCAGAAACTGACTTTTTTGAATCGCATCTTTGATGCAGGTATTGGCCTGGAGACTGACCTGGGCTGACCAGTTACGCTCAGGCGTGGCATAACAAACCAGTACCTGTATGGATATCAGCTCAGCGCCCATAGTTGATCCAGAGTGACCCAATTCGTTTATGTGACTCATTCGCCATAAATATTCAGAGCACGCTGCGTAAAAGAATCAATAAAACTTGAAGCAATACGATTAAAAATTGGCCCGATGAGTTTCTCCAGAGTTCTGCTTGAGAACTCATACTGGAGAGTAAAGACAACTTTGCAGGCATCTTCAGTCAACGCATTGAACAGCCACTCGCCTTTCAGCATCGAAAAAGGCCCATCAACTAGCTCTAATTCGATTTTGTGGGGATAAATATGTGTATTGCGTGTCGTGAAGCTCTGTTTGATCCCCGCTAATGCAATCGTAATCGAGGCCTGCATACCATGCTCGTCACGCGTGCTAACAGCCGCACCGCCGCACCAGGGCATGAATTGAGGGTATTTTTCAACGTCAGCGACCAGGTCAAACATCTGGGCTGCGCTATGTGGAACTAGGACAGATCTCTCTACGGAATGCATCGGTCATCGCAAATGGATAAAATGATAGGATTCTACCGGTACATTACCGGAAATTTCAGGCGCTAATGAGCATTATAGAAAATCGCAAGGCTTTTCATGACTACACCATGGAAGAACAGTTCGAAGCTGGACTCGTCCTTCAGGGTTGGGAGGTCAAAGCCATCCGTGCCGGTCGCGCGCAGCTCAAAGAAAGCTACGTCGTGGTGCTCGATGGCGCCCTTTGGTTGCTTGGGATGCATATTAGTCCCCTGCACTCCGCCTCAACCCATGTGTTGCCGGATTCGACCCGAACCCGCAAACTTCTGCTCAAAGCCGAAGAGATTCGCAAACTGATCGGTAAAGTCGAGCAGCGTGGATTTGCTCTGGTTCCGATCAATCTGCACTATAAAAATGGCAGAATAAAGCTCGATTTCGGCTTGGGTAGAGGTAAAAAGCTTCACGACAAACGCGATGCTTCTCAGGAAAAAGACTGGGCACGCGAGAAAGAGCGTCTGATGAAGCACGATACCCGTAATCGAGACTGAGATTAAACAGTCGTCTACGGTAACCTCGTGGTCAACTAAGCTGCCTCATCTTTTCGTACACGCATTGACTGCGCTACTTTCACAGTGTGAAGGGCTAAAGCCAGACTAGAGTCGATGGTTGGGACTGGTACGTCCTCAGCCTTCAGGACAATTGGAATTTCTGTACAAGCAAAGACTACAACATCAACTTTACGTTGAATCATGTTGGTGACCGCTTGCAAAAAATGTTCACGGCCTAGCGGTAAATTTCCCGCTTTTACGGCAGCAATGCCAGGCATGACGCTTTGTGTGAGCTCATCATCTGTTGCAAAGACCCATTGCCACTCATCTCCGAGCCGTTTCTCATAAACAAGAAGCTTTGATGTAACGGTTGAACCAAGTACTCCAACTCTTTTTGCCGCAGGTAACTGTGACCGAATGCACTCTGCCACCGCGTCTGCGATATGTAGAACAGGTAAAGAAGTGCTTGCCGCAATACCATCGTACCAATGATGAACGGTATTGCACGGCATCGTAATTAAAGAGGCTCCAGATGCTTCAAGCCGTTTGATTGCTTCGATAATTTCTACTAATGGATCAGGACCTCGTCCGGCAATTGCGGTTGGTCGATCTGGTATCTGTGGAGAAGAGTCTAGCGTGTGTGGGAAGTGGTCTCGATCAAAGGCTGCGGGTGTAGCCTCAACGAGCTGAACCATGAACATCGCGGACGCTAAGGGTCCCATGCCCCCTAACACGCCAATACGAGGAAGTTTTTCAGAATTCAAAGTGCTCATATAGATCCAATAATTAATTACTCAATTAATTTATTTGAGACATCTGTGTAAATGATTGTGCATAAAAACCGGATAGGTAGTTCATTCAAACTTTCGAAACCATGCATCACTTGCCCTTTAAGCGTCAGCGTATCTCCTGGTTCAAGAAAATAAATGTCTTGGCCACTTCGATAATGCATGCTGCCTTCAAGCATGTGAATGAGTTCAACACCTGGGTGCTCAATGGCAGGAAGATTTTCCGACGGCGCATCGATTGTGACTAAAAACGCATCGAAAGATTTTGTTGGTCCTTGGTCGAATGAGATCTGCTGAAAAGTGTGTCCGGCACGCTTACCATGTCGTAAAAAAGGAGTCCCCTCTCCTTTTTTGACGAGTTGAGCGCCTCCAACAGGTACATCGTAAGACCTGAATAACATTGCCATCGTGCTGCCTAGTGCTTTAGCTAAACGACTAAGGGTATCTAAGCCAGCAGAAATTTGCCCGTTTTCAATTTTTGAAAGCATGCCTACGCTTAAGTCAGCTAAGTCTGCTACCTGGCTAATTGTTAATCTTTGGCGCAAACGCAGCTCTTTTACTGCGTTACCTACGCATTTTTCAAGCGAAAGCCCCGAATTTTTGAGTTGTGTTGGGTCAATCGTTTCATTTTTTGAATATTTAGTGTTTTTCAAAGATTTGCCCTTGTATTCCTCTCAAGAAACTTATTTAATATATAGGAATATAGCAAATGGAGAGGAAATCAACATGAAAAAATCAATTGTAGTGTTCATCGGTGCGTTAGCGTTGTCAGCCTTTTCTTCCCAGGGATTGACTCAAACCTTAGACAAAATTAAATCAACTGGTGTGATTACGCTAGGCTATCGAGACGCGGCAGGCCCGTTTTCCTATTTAGATGACAAGCAGCAACCAATTGGTTATTCAATGGATATCTGCAGGAATATCGCTCAAGCGGTTAAGACAGCTCTTAATTTACCTGAACTCAAAATCAATCTGAATCCCGTAGGCCCCTCCACTCGCATACCCTTGATCGCAAATGGAACCATTGATTTAGAGTGTGGCGTATCAACTAATAATGCTGAAAGACAAAAGCAAGTAGCCTTTACACCAACAACATTTGTAACTGGCACACGACTGGTTTATCTAAAGACCTTAAAAGTTCAAAGCATGGAAGACCTGAGGGGTAAAACAATTGTTTCGCCATCAGGTAGTTCAAACAGTAAAGTTTTGAACGAGTACAACACCAAAAACAATGCGGGGTTAATTATTGTGGGGGCCACAGATTTGCCAGAGGCTTTTCTGATGATGCAGACAGGACGTGCAGCAGCGTTTGCAACGGATGATGTGCTTATCTACAACATGATTGCGAACTCGAAATCACCTTCGGATTTTGCCGTATCAGCCTTCTCCCTGTCGGTTGAACCCTATGGAATCATGATCCCAAAGGACGATCCAAGTTTCAAGAAAGTCGCAGATGATGCAGTCATCAAATTGAGTAAAAGTGGTGAGTTAGACAAACTCTATGACAAATGGTTTATGTCACCGATTCCGCCAAAAGGAGCAAATTTAAATATGCCAATGAGCGCAAATTTGAAAAAGGCTCTAGCCAATCCTACAGACTCTCCTGACCCTAAGGTATACGAGTAAATATCGTTGATTTGAGACTATTCACCCGTCAAGGCGGATGAATAGTATTGAGTAGACGCTCCGACTGAAGGAAATGATGAATTTCACTCGCCTATTTTTTTCATGTGTTCTATGTCTGGTTGCCATCCACGCAAGGTCGCAGACACCAATTCAACTCGCCCCAGAGCAGCAACGTTTCTATTCCATCTACAAGGAGCTCGTCAATATCAACACGACGAATTCCGTTGGAGACAATACAAAAGCTGTCCTGGCTATGAAAAAGTATTTGTTAGAAGATGGTTTTACACATGAAGAGATACAAATATTTGAACCTTTCCCAAAAAAAGGAAACTTAGTTGTTCGTTTGAAGGGAAATGGAACTCAAAAACCAATTCTGTTGCTCGCGCACGTTGACGTTGTTGAAGCAAAGCGCGAAGACTGGAAAACAGACCCTTTTGTTTTACAAGAAGATGATGAATATTTCACTGCACGCGGTGCAGTGGATAACAAATCAATGGCTGCTGCATTTGTTTCGATTGTGGGTCAATTAAAGCGTGAAGGCTTCCAGGCAAGAAGAGATCTTATTGTTGCGTTGACCTCAGATGAAGAAATGAGTTCTGTGCCGAGCAATGGTGCATGGTGGTTATTGAAAAATCATCCAGAATTGATCAAGGCTGAATTTGGTTTCAATGAAGGTGGTAATGGTCAGTTAAGAAACGGGTTACCAATTATTCAGCGTATACAAGTCGCTGAGAAAATGAACACCAGTTTTAAGCTTGAAATAACTGATGTGGGCGGCCACAGTTCATTACCTACGGCTAACAATCCTGTCTATCCACTTGCTGCAGCGTTAGGTGGTATTAGCCAATACAAATTTCCTGTCAAAATCTCTGAAGTAACAAAAGCGTATTTCGAACAAAGCGCAAAGTTTGAATCCGGTCAGCTTAAAGAGGATATGCTTGCTGTCGCGCGCGACGTAGCAACGGTTGAAGTCCTTGAGCGTTTGTCTGTCTCACCTCTTTACAACGCTATGCTTCGTACAACATGTGTTGTGACGCGGATGAGTGCCGGTCATGCAAATAATGCCTTACCTCAAAGCGCAAGTGCAACGGTTAACTGTCGCTTACTTCCTCAAGATAATATTCAGGACATTGAAGTAACTCTGAAAAATGTGATCGGGAACGAGCGTATCCAAATAACTAACTTGATTCAGCCCATGCCTAGCCCAGCCTCTCCCTTACGTGCTGATGTCATGAACGCAGTCACTGGGATAACAAAAAAAATGTGGCCTGAAGTGATTGTCGTACCATTTATGAGTGCAGGCGGAACAGATAGTCGTTTCATGCGTAATGTCGGCATACAAATGTATGGGGTGTCAGGAATGTTTTATGAACCAAGTGATTTGCGTATGCATGGCCTAAATGAAAGAGTATTGAAAAAAAGTTTATTTGAAGGACGAGATTTTTTGTATCAACTGATTCAACAACTCTCAGTTTCAGGATAGTAAAAAAAACCGCCAAAAAATTTTGGCGGTTTTTTTAATTAAAAAGCTTGATTCAACTATTTTGCAGCGAGTTTTTTCCAGGTCTCAACAACCGTATCAGGATTGAGGGACATGGACAAAATACCTTCATTTTTTAGCCAGATTGCAAAGTCAGCGTGATCGCTTGGGCCTTGACCACAAATGCCAACATACTTACCGGCTTTCAGACACGCCTGAATAGCACGTTGAAGCATAAACTTGACCGCATCGTCACGTTCATCAAAGTCGGCAGCCAGTAACTCCATACCCGAGTCTCGATCCAGACCCAGTGTCAACTGAGTCATGTCGTTGGAACCGATTGAGAAACCATCGAAGTGCTCAAGGAACTGTTCAGCCAAAATAGCGTTTGAAGGAACTTCGCACATCATGATGACACGCAACCCGTTCTGGCCACGTACCAACCCGTTATCAGCCAATAACTGAATAACGCGCGCGGCTTGTTTTACTGTTCGAACAAAAGGCACCATGATCTCAACGTTGGTCAGGCCCATCTCATCACGCACACGCTTGAGTGCTTCACATTCCATACGGAAACATTCTGCAAAGTCAGCCGAGATGTAACGCGATGCACCACGGAAACCCAACATCGGGTTTTCTTCCTCGGGCTCGTAACGCGCACCGCCAACCAGTTTGCGATATTCGTTTGATTTGAAATCAGACAAACGTACGATGACAGGTTTTGGATAGAATGCAGCACCAATCGTCGCGATACCGTCAGCGAGCTTTTCGACAAAGAATGCGCGTGGGCTTGCATGACCGCGGGCGGCAGACTCGACTGCTATTTTTAATTCAGCATCAACATTCGGATAATCCAATACGGCTTTAGGGTGGATACCGATATTATTGTTAATGATGAATTCCAGGCGCGCCAGGCCAACACCCTGATTGGGAATCTGGCAAAAATCAAAAGCGAGTTGAGGATTACCCACGTTCATCATGATCTTGAGGCCGACTTCGGGCATTACGCCGCGACGTATTTCCTCGACTTCAGTTTCGATCAGGCCGTCATAAATACGACCCTCATCGCCTTCAGAGCAAGAAACGGTGACTTGCTGACCTTCTTTGAGCAAGTCGGTCGCATTGCCGCAGCCTACAACAGCAGGAATGCCAAGTTCGCGCGCAATAATCGCTGCGTGGCACGTACGGCCACCGCGATTGGTCACGATGGCTGAAGCGCGTTTCATGACAGGTTCCCAGTTGGGATCCGTCATGTCGGTCACCAGCACATCACCGGGTTGAACTTTATCCATTTCGGACAAATCACCGACTACACGCACTGGACCCGAACCAATTTTCTGACCGATCGCACGGCCGGTCACGATCACATCCCCAGTTGCTTTCAGACGATAACGTAATTGAACGTCGTGCTGACCTTGTTGGGATTTCACGGTTTCTGGACGCGCCTGCAAGATATAGATCTTGCCGTCGAACCCATCGCGACCCCACTCGATGTCCATCGGACGCTGGTAGTGTTTTTCAATAATCACTGCGAACTTTGCGAGTTCGATGACCTCATCGTCGGTCAGAGAAAACCGATTGCGTTCTGAGACAGGGACATCGACAGTGCGAATTGCACGGCCTTCAGTACGCTGCGGATCGAACTCCATCTTAAGCAGCTTGGAACCGATACGGCGGCTAACAATCGGATAGAAACCTGAAGCGAGCGTTGGTTTGAAAACATAAAACTCATCAGGGTTTACTGCGCCCTGAACAACCGTCTCCCCCAGACCATAGGATGACGTGATGAACACGACATCATCAAAGCCAGACTCAGTATCCAGGGTGAACATGACGCCCGCACTGCCCGTATCGGAGCGCACCATGCGCTGAATGCCTGCTGACAATGCTACGTCGCCATGCGCGTAGCCTTTATGAACACGATAAGAGATTGCCCGATCGTTATAGAGCGAGGCAAACACATGACGGATTTTGTCGATGACATCTTCGATGCCAACAACGTTGAGGAATGTTTCTTGCTGACCGGCAAAGGATGCGTCGGGCAGGTCTTCTGCGGTGGCAGATGAGCGCACAGCAAAGGAGCCTTTGCCATCCGCATCTAGTTTGGCGAAAGCCGTAGTGATCTCATCGTGCAGACGTTGCGGCAAGGGAGCCTCGACAATCCACTGACGAATCTGACCGCCAGCTACGGCGAGTTCACGTACGTCATCTGGATTGAGGGTAGTTAGGCGTTCTGCAATACGCTTATCGAGGCCTGTTCCGGACAAAAAGTCACGAAAAGCCTCAGCGGTTGTTGCAAAACCACCCGGTACACGGACACCCGCATCAGCAAGCTGGCTGATCATTTCGCCTAGAGAGGCGTTTTTACCCCCGACTGAGTCAACATCCGTCATGCGGAGCTGCTCGAATGGAACGACATATGACATGAAAGTCACCCTTTACAATGTGAGAAATCGAGTTTGGTCAGTGCACGTGCTTATCGTGCGCAAACACTGACCAAACTGGTCTCAAAAACACTCAGTGAAACCACTCAGTAAAACTATAAACACTGTCATCGGGTGAACTTTTTTGCTGCACCGCATTATACTACTTGAGCTTGCTTCAGAGAACAATTTTTGAGAGCTTACCTACGATGGATCGCACCGTATTTATCATTTCAGATGGTACTGGCATTACCGCAGAAACCTTCAGTCATTCCGTCTTGTCTCAATTTGAGTCGGTCTCCTTTAAGCAGGTCCGCGTCCCTTTTGTTGATTCTGTAGAAAAGGCCGATGCGGTGGTGCAGCGGATTAATCGCTGCGCAGCCGATCAGGGGTATCAACCAATCGTTTTTACGACTCTGGTCAATCATGACGTTCTGTCGCGTGTCAAACTCGCAAACGCCCTGTTTTTAGACTTGTTTGGTGCGTTTGTTGAACCGCTAGAGCAAAATCTGGGGATGAAATCCAGTCACTCAATTGGTAAATCACATAATGCGGTGAGCTCCACCCAGTATCGAAACAGGATTGAGGCCATCAATTTCAGTCTTTCCCACGACGATGGACAGTTTGTTTCAGGTTTAGCGCAAGCCGATGTGATTCTAGTTGGCGTCTCGCGCTGCGGTAAAACACCAACCAGCCTCTACCTTGCCATGCAATATGGGGTTAAAGCAGCTAACTTTCCCTTAATTCCGGAAGACTTTGAACGTGGCGCTCTCCCCTCGAC
Source organism: Alcaligenaceae bacterium (assembly GCA_947380655.1). Taxonomy (GTDB): domain Bacteria; phylum Pseudomonadota; class Gammaproteobacteria; order Burkholderiales; family Burkholderiaceae_B; genus Zwartia. The sequence goes on from CANCRX010000087.1 coordinate 8,253, forward strand.
CATCGCGCCTTTCAAACAAAAGCTCTTTGGTCTGACAATCCAGCCAGACCGCTTGACCGAAGTCCGTCACGAGCGCCGTCCAGATAGCAAATACGCCTCACTGGAGCAATGTCGCTACGAAGTTGCCGAAGCTGAGAGGCTGATGCGTCGCGATGGGATTCCAATGTTGTCTACCACAACGAAATCGATCGAAGAAATCTCTACGACCGTGCTGCAAGAGGTCGGACTGGATAAGCACTCAGCCTACTAAAACATTGTGCTTAAGTTTTAGTGGTGCCCAGAGACTGCCTACGTTGTTCAAACAGGCAAATTGCCGCGGCAGCTGTCACATTGAGTGATTCGATCGCACCTAATTCGTGATTGATTTTCACTTTGATATCTGCGCGGCTAGCTAGTTTCTCATCTACGCCCTGTCCCTCATGACCAAACACCCAGGCGCATTGCGTTGGCAGTGTTGTGGTGAAGAGGTCTTGCGCATCATCCAGCGTTGTGACCACTAAGGGCATCTCGAGTGTTTCGGCTATCGCGATCAGATCGACTTGCTCGTGTAATTGCAAGGCAAAATGTGCGCCTTGGCCGCTTCGCAATACCTTGGGAGACCAGAGTGAGGCCGTTCCTGTCGCAGCAAGTACCCGTTTGATTCCTGCTGCGGCACAGGTGCGCAAAATCGCACCAACATTTCCTGGGTCCTGAATCCGATCGAGCATCACGACGGTATCCTTTAAACGCAAAGGGGGCGTATTAACCTTTGGCTGTACAACAAAAAGAACACCCTGATCCGTATCGACACTCGTCAGGCTTCGCAGCAGCGAACCCGGCATGGAGATGCAGATCTCTACATTTAATTTTTCAATCAATTGTCTGATATTGGGTTGATCGATCCTGTCCAGATCAAAGATGGCGTGCGTCGGTTGCCCCTTGGCTGTCAGCCAGGATTCACAGAGATTGATTCCATCTAGTAATACAGGGTCGCCGCGACGCCCAGCAGATGACTGCCATTTATAAAGTTGTTTAAACAAAGGATTGGCACGTGACTCGATGAGTTTCATTTATTTGGTTCCAGTAAAACGCGCACGGGTGCAAAACTGCGGCGGTGCACAGCGCTTGGGCCAAATTGTTTCAGCCTTGCCATATGTAAAGCCGTACCATAGCCTTTATGCAGATCAAATCCGTAATCTGGATAGAGTACGTGTAGTCTTAATAAATCGTGATCTCTGGCTGTTTTAGCGAGGATCGACGCTGCAGAAATCGCCTCGATCAGTGAATCGCCTTTTACGATGGTCTGAACTTCACAGGATAGGCGCGGTGGCTGATTGCCATCGACTAAGGCAAGCTCAGGCGCAATATGCAGCCCCTCAACCGCTCGTTTCATCGCAAGCAGTGTCGCTTGCAAAATATTAATCTGATCAATTTCCTCAACGGTTGCCGTCGCGACAGACCAGGATAGCGCCTTTTCCTGAATCTCTAGCGCCAAGGCATCACGTCGTAACGCAGTGAGCACTTTTGAGTCCGCTAACCCTGATATAGGTCTTGTGGGGTCCAGGATGACCGCTGCGGCAAATACATCTCCAGCCAAGGGGCCTCTGCCCGCTTCATCTACCCCTGCGACTAATTGAGCATTTCGTGAAAGGCTTGCAAATAAATCTGGTTGATGCGTAGAGGCACGTTTAGCACGTGATTTTTTAACGGTGCTCATCGAGTACTTGCAAAATCGCATTCGCGGCACGTGTCGGTGTATCGCATTGCAGCGTTAGGTGAAGATCTTTAAACCGACGTTTTATTTGATCAGTACGATGATCATTAACCAGCAAATCCCACACCTCGCTGGCCAGCTGCTCGGGGGTCGCTTCGTCTTGCAATAGCTCAGGCACGACAAAATCATTTGATAAAACATTTGGCAGGCCGACCCAAGGTAAATAAGGACGTTGCTGACCAGATTTCCATGCCATGATTTTTCGCATCAGCGGTGACAATACATAGGAAATCACCATTGGGGCTTTAAACAATGCGGCTTCAAGCGTAGCCGTCCCGCTTGTCACCAGGCTGACATCACAAGCCTCCAGAACATCCCAGGCAATGGGGCGACCTGCGGCTTGATCTGTCGTTGCACTGACGCAGCGTAAATTTGGTACAGGATAGAGTTTTAGAATTTTATTGAATTCAGCTTCGCGCTGTGCATTGACCATCGGGACGACACAAATCAAACCAGGATCACGCTTTACAAGTTGTTGGGCAGCTTGCAAAAAACGCGGTGCCATGAGTTTGATTTCTGAAGCCCTGCTACCTGGCAAAATAGCCAGAACTCGACTTTCAAGCTCCAAACCTAGTCGTTTTTTTGCTGCACTTTTATCTGGCTCGATCGCAATGGCGTCCGCAAGAGGATGACCGACATACGTGACCGGTATGTTTTCCTTTCGATAGATGGCTTCTTCGAAGGGAAATAAAACAAGCATATGGGAGACCGCTTGTTTAATGTAATGTATGCGCTCATAGCGCCAGGCCCAGATCGAAGGACCGACAAAATGAACGGTAGGAATACCCGCAGACTTTAAACGATGCTCAAGGCGCAAATTGAAGTCAGGCGCATCGACTCCCAGAAAGATCTTTGGATGATCCGCTAACCATTTGTTTTTTACGTCCTGATAGGTCCGAATCAGCGTAGGCAAGCGTTTAAGCGCATCGACATACCCAAACACTGACAGTGCATGCATGGGGTGCCAGATGTTGACCCCCTGCCCTGCAAGCTGCGGCCCGCCGATCCCTTCGGTCAAAACACTTGGATCAGCAAGTTTGAGGCCAGCCAGAACCCTTGCAGCGATCAAATCACCCGAAGGCTCGCCAGCAACGATTCCAAGACGCCACGTCATGGTCGAATGATGCCTCGTTCACTTTTATCCAGAAAATCCAGCATGGGCTGGAGTGCTTCTGCTACAGCAGGCTCAGATACCTGACGCGCACGCAACTCGTTTTTCGCGTCGTCAAGCGTCAGGCCACGGCGATAAATAATCTTATATGCATCGCGCAACGCAGCAATAGATTCAGGAGAAAAACCGCGACGCTTCAGGCCTTCGCTGTTGATGCCGACTGGCACACAAGGATTACCGGCACTCATGATGTAGGGAGGAATGTCTTTATGCACGGCACTTTGACCACCGGTCATGCTGTGCGAGCCAATACGGCCGAACTGATGCACTGCCGCGAGCCCCCCGACAATCGCCCAGTCACCAATGTGCACATGTCCGCCCATCTGTACACCATTAGCCAAAATAACCTGGCTGCCGATCTGGCAATCATGTGCAACATGAACATAAGCCATAATCCAGTTGTCTGAGCCGAGTCTGGTCACGCCACCATCTTGTGTGGTGCCTGTATTGATGGTGACGTATTCACGCACCATATTGCGATCCCCCATCTCAAGGCGCGTGGGTTCACCGGCGTATTTCTTATCCTGTGGCATTCCACCGATTGAACAAAACCGGTAAAAATGATTATGTTGGCCAACAGTTGTATACCCATCTATCATGCAGTGCGGGCCAACAACCGTATGGGCACCGATGATTACGTCAGGTCCGATAATCGAATAAGCACCAACTGCTACGCTCGTGTGTAATTGCGCCTTTGGATCGATCAGTGCTGTGGGATGAATCAAGGCAGTCATTTACTTTTCCATTGGTCGAATTGCGCACATGAGTTTTGCTTGTGCAACTGACTCACCATCGACAAAGGCATGTGCCTGATATTTACAGATTTTGCGGCTCAGACGCTCGGCGACCACTTCGATATGCAACTGGTCACCCGGCACAACAGGTCGGCGAAAACGTGCTTCGTCTATACCAACAAAGTAGTAGAGAATTTCTTCGTTTTTAGGTTTGAGTCCGGTCTCATCGGCGAAGGAAAATATTGCTGCAGCCTGAGCCATGGCTTCAAGAATGAGTACACCAGGCATGACAGGATGGTGAGGAAAGTGACCTGTAAAAAAAGGCTCATTGATCGAGACATTTTTTAAAGCCTTGATTGATTTGCCAGGTACCATTTCGATGACTCGATCGATCAGCAGCATCGGATAGCGATGCGGCAAACTCTCGAGAATTCCTTTAATGTCTAATTCCATGGCAAATTCCTGTCGTGCTGAGGTGAGTTCAAAGATCCAAATGCTAAGCGCTTGGAAAATATAATGGGTATTTAGTCTTTTTCAAGTTTGCGTAAACGTTTACGCATTGTTGATAATTGCTGAAGTACGGCGGCATTTTTTTGCCATTCGACATGTTCCGCAAAGGGAAAAACGCCTGTATAGCGACCAGGTTTACTCACATTAGAAGTAATAGCCGTGCCACCCGAAACATGTACATCATCACCTATGGTGAGATGTCCAGATATCATCGAGGCTCCGCCAATCGTACAGCGCGAACCAATCTTGGTTGAGCCCGCTACGCCAACGCATGCTGCCATGGCTGTGTGCGCACCAATATGACAATTGTGGCCAATCATGATTTGATTGTCGAGCTTGACGCCATCCTCCAGGATGGTGTTCTCAAGCGCTCCGCGATCAACGGTGGTATTTGCACCGATTTCAACGTCATTGCCGATAATCAGGCTGCCGAGTTGTGGGATTTTGCCCCAGGCACCTCGCGCTAGTGTTGGATCAGGAGCAAATCCGAATCCATCAGCACCTAGTACCGCGCCGCTATGGATAATTGCACGTGCGCCAATTTTTACACCCTCGTATATAGTCACACGAGGATGCAAAACACTTGAAGCACCAATTTCAACATCAGCACCGACTACACAGCCTGCTGAAATCACAGTCATTGCATCGATTTTGCAGCGCGGTCCGATCACGACGTTTGGTCCAACCGTGACACTTTTTGCAAGCACAGCAGAAGCATCAATTACAGCGGAGGGATGAATCGCTGTTTCGCGCGCAGACTGTCTGGCCCAATCAAACCACTGGGCAATCCTTGCGTAAAGCAAATA
>CANCRX010000088.1 GCA_947380655.1 Alcaligenaceae bacterium
TCCGCGCCTGAATGCGTCTGTACTTCAGCTGACATCGCCGTCCAGGCCGCTCAGGAAATCGGTTATCCCGTTGTCATGAAAATCCTCTCACCCGATATTCTTCACAAATCAGAAATCGGTGGCGTCTTACTCAATGTGAAATCAGAGGCGCAGGTAAGAGAAAATTTTGCGGTCCTATTGCAACGCGGTCGTGAGGCAGCACCGCATGCACGTCTTGATGGCGTTCTGGTTGCCAAACAACTAGCTGGTGGTGTCGAGTGCATACTAGGCGTGCATCGTGATCCGGTATTTGGTCCCATTGCAATGTTTGGTCTTGGCGGGATTTTTGTTGAAATTCTGCAAGATGTTGTCTTGCACCGCTGCCCCTTTGGCATTGACGTCGCAGAGCAAATGATTCGGTCGATTCGTGGCGCACCGTTGTTAATGGGTGCGCGAGGAACTGAACCTGCAGACATTGAGGCCCTCGCACACATGCTCGCCAGACTCTCTGTTTTTGCTGTTCAGGCTGGGCCAAGCCTGCAATCTATCGATATCAACCCTGTGTTTGCAATGCCGCAAGGTCAGGGCGCCTTTGCTGCAGACGCTGTCATTGAAATCAAGCACGGCTGACTTCTTCTGAGTGAATACAGCGGACTCAACACGCTCAGCTGATCGAGCCGCACTCACTGCGCGACTTGATCAAAGCCTAGTTCAGCTTGATCTGTGCCGCTTGGGCAACTTTGCCCCATTTCACAATTTCAGCATGAACATATTGTTTGAATTGTTCCGGGGTGCCCCCAACACCGAGCGAGGCATGCGACTCAAATGTTTTTTGCATCTCAGGCTGAGTAATCACCTTGAGTGCTGCATCGGCTAACTTTTGTAAAACATCGGGTGGTGTTCCTGCGGGCGCAAACAAACCGTTCCATGAACTCACTTCAAAATCAGCTATCCCTGCCTCACCCATTGTTGGTACATTTGGCAACTGAGGGAGTCGCTGCAAACCCGCCACCGCAATTGGGCGTAACTTACCGGCATTGATGCTCGGCAATGCACCCGCTGCAGTCATAAATCCCATTGAAACATTACCGCCCAACACATCGTTAAGTGCAGGCGAAGCCCCTTTATACGGTACATGCAGCACATCAATACCCGCTCGCAGCTTAAGCATTTCACCCGCCAAATGAGGTGAGCCTCCCGCTCCGGAAGAAGCAAAACTCAATTTGCCGGGATTGGCCTTTGCATAGGCAATCAGTTCGTTCAAATCTTTAACAGGTATTGCAGGATTCACTACGAGCACACTGGGCGATGACATGAATTGTGTAATCGCCACCAAGTCTCGCTCAGTGTTGTAATTCAGATTGTTATAAATCGACATGTTGGTGGCATTTGCGATCGTGCCCAGCAACAAGGTATAGCCGTCGGGCTTTGCACGTGCCACTAACTCGGATCCGATATTGGATCCGCCCCCGGGCTTGTTTTCCACAATGATGTTTTGCCCAAGCTCTTTTTCCATACCGTGGGCCATCAGTCGTCCAACCAAATCTGTCGGACCACCCGCTGCGAAAGGAACAATCAACTTGATTGGCCGATCAGGATATTTTGTCTGAGCTGTACTCAAACGCGCACACAGACCTGTCACGCTCAATGACAGACCAAGCATAGATGCCTGAAGCATCAGGCGCCTTTGTTTCATTTTTAACATCGTCACGTTTGAAGAGTTATCCGTATCATTTCTTCGGAATTTTTCCAGCGGTCGCTGGGGGCATCAGGAAATCAAAGTCCACACCTTTATCTGCTTGCGTGACACTCTCAAGAAACAGCTTGCGATAGCCACGCGGCGCAGTAGGTATCACCACAGGTTTGAGCGTCGCACGACGAGCAAGCTCTTCGTCTGAGATGAGCAATGACAACTCGCGATTCGCGACACTCAAACGAATCCGATCACCATTTTGTACATAAGCCAGTGGACCGCCGATTGCAGATTCAGGCGTGACGTGCAACACAATCGTGCCAAACGCTGTACCACTCATACGACCATCAGAGATGCGGACAATGTCTTTGCATCCAGCGACAGCAAGCTTCTTAGGAATGGGCATGTAGCCCGCTTCCGGCATGGCCGCACCTTTTGGACCAATGTGCTTAAGCACCAGAATGTCTTCTGGCGTCACATCAAGATCCGGTGAGTCAATACGGTTAGCCATATCCTCAAGGTTTTCAAATACAACGGCACGGCCTTCATGCTCCATGAGCTTGGGATGTGCAGCCGATTGTTTGATGATGGCACCACCCGGTGCGAGGTTACCCTCAAGCACTGCGATACCCCCTTGTGGGTAAATCGGATTACTAGCTGTTTTAACAACATCTTGTTTGAAGCCTGGTCCGGCAGCCTCAATCTCCTCGCCCAAGGTACGACCCGTGACAGTCATCGCATCGAGATGCAGCAAGGGCTTGAGCTCACGCAGCAAGGTGGCCATTCCACCAGCAGCATGGAAGTCTTCCATGTAATGAATGCCAGAGGGTTTCAGGTCAAGCAATACGGGCGTCTCACGTCCCATACGATCCAGCGCTTTAAGATCAATCTCGAAGCCCATACGCCCAGCGATTGCGGTCAAGTGAACAATACCATTGGTCGAGCCACCGATCGCAAGCAATACGCGCATCGCATTTTCAAAGGCTTTTTCGGTCAGAATCTGGTCGATACCTAAACGCTTGCGTGCGAGTTCGACCGCTAGCGCTCCGCTTTGCTCAGCCACACGCATCCGGTCTGCTGTCACAGCGGGAGGCGTTGCTCCACCAGGTACCGTCATGCCGAGCGCCTCAGCGATACACGCCATGGTACTGGCCGTGCCCATCACCGAACAGGTTCCAACGCTTGCAACCAGCTGGCCGTTCACCTCTGCAATCTCCTCGGCATCGATTTCTTCAGCGCGAAATTTGCCCCAGTAGCGTCGGCAATCTGTACAGGCGCCGACACGCTCGCTACGATGCGATCCCGTCAGCATTGAGCCAGTGATGAGCTGCACTGCTGGCAAGCCTGCAGAGGCAGCACCCATCAACTGCGCAGGAACGGTCTTGTCGCAGCCGCCGATCAGCACAACAGCATCCATCGGTGCAGCGAGCAATACCTCTTCAGTATCCATCGACATCAGATTACGCAGGAACATGCTGTTTGGCTGCGAAAAACTCTCATGGATGGAAATTGTCGGGAAATCCATCGGCAGTCCACCTGCCATCATGATGCCGCGCTTAACAGCCTCCATCAGCTGTGGCATGTTGCCATGGCAAGGGTTGTAGGCGCTGCCGGTGTTGGTGATCCCGATGACAGGGCGATCAAGCGCCTTGTCTGTATAGCCCGCGCCCTTGATGAAGGCTTTACGCAAAAATAAAGAAAACCCGCGATCACCATAATTAGTCAGGCCCTTAGCCATGCCATCTTGGTTAGCTGCTGGATTGATCGCGTGACCTTTTTTTGAGTCGTCAGTGTTTGACATGTCTAAGCCTGAAATAAGTTCGGATGATAAGAAATTTGTCTGTATTTTTTTAAAAGTTATCGCCGCAATCGTAGCTTCTTTTTGACCTGCAGAGGCGTTGTTTGATAAAGATCAAAATATTATTCATATATATATTATATAAATACATATATTGTTAATACTGGAAATTCATTATGACCACCACCTACAAAGATCTCGCTACACAAATCAGCAGCAAATTAAAAAATTTCCGTCATGAAATCCCTGACACCATGCAGGGCTTTAATGCCATGGCAGCGGCTACCCATACTGACGGCGCACTAAGCAAAAAAACCAAAGAACTGATGGCGATGGCCATTGGAATCGCCACCCGCTGTCAGGGATGCCTGGCCTTTCACGCACAGGCCTGCGTCAAACTCGGTGTGACCCGTGCAGAATTCGAAGAAATGATCCAAGTCGCGGTCTACATGGGCGGCGGGCCGTCGCTCATGACCGCAGCCGAAGCCCTGCTCGCGTTTGAGGAATTTGGTGGCGAACAGGCAGCCGCGTAAGAGCACATCAGCGGTATCAATCAAGCTGTATTAATCTTTAGGCGGGCGCCCCAAAGCCGGACCTGCCCCAACCCGCTCGGTGATCAGCCCATAATGCTCGGGACGTCGATGGGCTGCGTAATTAAACACATGCTGTTTAAACGTATCTCCCAGTGCGAGGTCCGCCATACAGAAAATAACCTCGTCGTCCTCGCCTTGGGCTTGCGCCATGATCTCGCCACTAGGCGCCACGATCACCGAGCCACCAATCAGGTGGCTGCCGTCTTCGAGACCGGCTTTGGCGGCTGCGCCGACCCACACAGCACTTTGATAAGCTGCGGCCTGCAAAGTCAGCAGATTGTGAAACATCCGTAAATGCGATGGCTCAGGCCAATGAATATTTACTGAGGGTGTGTTGTAGCCAAGCGTAACAATATCTGCGCCCTGCAACGCCATCACCCGCCAGGGCTCGGGCCAGCGCCGATCATTACAGATACACATGCCAATCTTGGCATCCATGGTTTCCCAGACATTGAATCCCTCATTACCCACCTCGAAATATTTCTTTTCAAGATGCTGAAAGGGTGCCTGGGGTTTGTGATCGCTGTGACCTGGCAAATGCACTTTGCGGTAGCGCCCGACAATATTGGCCTGTGTATCAACCAGAATAGACGTGTTGAATCTACGACCATCCGCCGTGAGCTCCGCATAGCCAAGATAAAAGCCGATACCCAGTTTTTTACTGGTGTCGAACAAAATCTGGGTCTCAGGTCCCGGCATCGATTTTTCAAAATAACGCTGCTCCGCCTCCAACTCGGTCATCCAGTAACGAGGAAAAAAGGTTGTGAGTGCGAGCTCTGGGAATACGACCAGTTTGGCGCCACGCGAGGCCGCTTCCTGCATCATCGCAAGTAGTCGCGCCACACACTGTGCGCGTGTATCTTGTGGTTGGATGGGCCCAAGCTGAGCAACCGCTAATCCGAAAGGTCTTTTTTTCATGTATTACTCTCACTGAAATATTTACGCATAATTGAATGTGGATTCCCATTTAGCCGCTGACGTAACACGGGCTCGGGCGTTCCCCGCTTGATGAATTGTCCACTACCAGGCTCAGCGTGCAAGCCGTCCTGATCAATGACTACACGACCTCGACTAATGACGACCTCTGGCCAGCCTCTGAGTTCGCGACCCTCATAAGGCGTATATCCAACATTGTCATGCAGCATCTTGGTACTGATTACCACTCGCTTTTCAGGATTCCAGATCGCCAGATCCGCATCCGCACCCACCGCTATGTTTCCTTTTTTCGGATACATGCCATAAGTACGTGCGTGATTGGTCGATGTGACTGCAACAAAGCGCTCGATCGTCATACGCCCCGTCATCACGGCTTCTGAAAAAAGTAATGGCATGCGCACTTCTATACCTGGAACACCATTTGCCATATCTTTAAACGTTGTCGCCTCTCCTTTAGGAAGCTTGCCCGTTTCATCGTACCGATAGGGAGCATGATCGGAAGAGTAGATTTGCAACGTACCCTGTATCAAAGCCTCCCAGACAGCGTTCTGCGATGCGAGGTCACGTGGCGGCGGACTACAACAGAATTTTGCACCTTCTGTACCTGGCAGATCGATATCCTCAGAGGTGAGAAAAAGGTATTGCGGACAGGTCTCTGCATGGATAGGAATACCTAGCGCCTGAGAGGAATGAATCACACGGATAGCTTCAAGTCCCGAAACATGAACGATGAGCAATGGGACATCAGCCAATTCTGCCAATGCGATAATTCTATTTGTGGCTTCCGTCTCTGCAAGGGGGGTATGCGCGACCGCATGATATTTTGGTGCGGTCAGACCCCGCTCTACCAGTCTGCGCGCAATCCAGCGAATCATGTCGTTATTTTCAGCGTGCACCATGACCAGCGCACCCTCTCGATCAGCGACTTCAAGCACATCCAGGATCTGATAGTCATCGAGGCGCATCCGATCGTAAGTCATATAGATTTTGAATGAACTAATCCCATTACGAATGAGTTCTGGCAAGTGCGTATTGAGCGCCTCCTCTGTCGGGTCAGCCAGAATCAAATGCATGCCGTAATCAATGACCGCTTTGGCTGCAGCACGTGCAGAGTAGTCGACAACGACCTCAGGAATATGATTGCCCCGATGTTGTGCAGCGAACGGAATAATCGTGGTGGTTCCACCAAATGCAGCGGATACGGTTGCGCTATAAAAATCATCCGCACACATCATGCCCATACCGGATAGCTGTTCGACGTGGCAGTGACTATCGATGCCTCCGGGCAGAACCCAGCGACCTTGAGCATCAATATCATTTGTCCCTACCGGCAGGCCGGGTTCGATGGCAACAATGAGGCCGTCACGCACACCAATATCTGCATAAAAAGTTTCACTTTCTGTCGAGATACGACCATTGCGGATGGTGAGATCAAATTTCATGCGATTCACTTATTTGTGCGTATGCATCAATCTTAATGATGCTATCGGACAAGTCAAGACATTCACATCTGTTAATCTTTAATCATCGTGTTGCACATCACTGGATGACTGATGAAACAGACAATTTTTGTGATCAATCCTAACTCCACTCAAGCGGTGACTGACGCCTTTGATCGTGGCCTGGATTGTTTTCGTTTCCCGGGTGGACCAACTATCCGTAGCCTGACTTTATCCGAAGGCCCCCCAGGTATTCAAAGTCAAATGGATGTGGAACGCGTCACCTTACCGCTCGTCAATCTTGTTCAAAAGCTGGATCTGGAATACGGCGACGAAGCTGCAGCCTTCGTCATTGCCTGCTTTAGCGATCCCGGCTTACATGCTGTGCGCGAAGCCACAACCAAACCAGTACTTGGCATCAGCGAGTGTGGGGTACTGACCGCCATGACACTGGGATATAAATTCGGTGTGATCGCGATTTTGCGCCAATCTATTCCCAGGCATATGCGTATGTTTGGATCCATGGGAATCATGCCAAGACTCGCGGCAGAATTGCCGCTTGGCATGGAGGTTGTCGAACTGTCAGATTCAGCGCGGACGCGGGCAGGGTTACTGCGCGTCGGGACTCAACTGCGGGATACGCACCAAGCAGATGTGGTTGTCTTAGGCTGCGCAGGAATGGCCGAGCATCGCCAATGGCTAGAGGATCAACTCGGTATTCCCGTGGTCGAACCTGCCCAGGCGGGTGTTTCGATGGCAATCGGTCGGATACTGCTTAAATAAGCCGACCTTAATCAAGCGAGTGTATCTGGTGGTAACTGATAGCAGTAGTCTGCAATCTCGCCTGGACGCGTAAACCACACCTCTTCACGCCGAGGATGCTCAACGATATGTTTGAGCGCGCGTCGTAAATGACCCAGCCTGAAAGGCTGTCCAACAACAAAGGTATGTAATGCAACAGGGCATACCAGCGCCTGCTTTGTACTTTGAAGCAACATTTCTTCGAACTGATCGACGATCATGTCCGCAAATTCTTCTGCAGATTTGTTTCTAAAGACAATTGCAGGAGAGTCATTGACTTCGATTGGATAGGGGACGTTAAGAATCTTTCCTGAACGCGTCTGCATCCAGATCGGCTGGTCATCACAGGCCCAGTCCATCATATAGGTATAACCAGCTTCTTTTAGAAGGTCTGGGGTTGTATTGCTCTCATAGAGCCAGGGACCGAGCCATCCCTTGGGGGGCTTACCCTCATTCAGACGAATAGCTTCTGTAGCCTCTTGGATCCAGCGTGCTTCGTCTTCCTCCCAGATTCCGGACTGACGCTCAGAATTTGTTCGTCCGTGCCCAATAATCTCATCACCGCGCTTGCGGATACGCTCAAATATTTGAGGGTGTACATCGTACAAAACAGAATTAACGTTATGCGAAGCGGGTAAATTCAACTCATCCATCAGGTCAAGCATGCGGGACAAACCTACACGGTTACCATAGTCACGCCAGGCGTAACTGCGGTGATTGGGTTGAGGATTTGCCAAGCCCACATCAGAGCCCATCCCCGCGCCAAATGCAAAGTATTCAATGTTGAAGCAAACATAAAAAGCGAGTCGCTTGCCACCGGGCCAGGTGAAATCTTTGCGCTGATCAATCAGAGAGAAAGGATAGCGGTGATGCTGAGGTAAATCCATACAAACTCCAATTACACAAGAGTGCCTTCAGGCAAGGCGCATACGTGATCGTATATTTCACCAGGGCGGGTAATCCAGACTTTGTCACGCTCAGGATGATTGACAATATGCTGCAACGCTTTACGCAAGGCATGCAGTCGGTAAGGTTGTCCGAAAATCATCGTATGTAATGCAATCCCCAGCACCAGTGGCTGTCTGCTTGATTGAAGCAGCATCTCTTCGAACTGATGCACAATCATCGTCGCAAAGTCTTCGGCGGTATGGTGACGCACCAGAATTTGAGGGGAATCATTAATCTCTAATGAATAAGGCATGGACATGAGGCGTCCGTTTCTGGTTTTCATCCAGATAGGCTGGTCGTCACAGGGCCAATCCATCTCAAAGCTATAACCCGCCTCTTGCAACAAATCAGGAGTGTGTTTGCTTTGTGACATCCAAGGTGCCATCCAGCCGCGTGGTGCGCGGCCCGTCGCCGCTTCGATTTTGCTACGCACCTCAGCCAGCATGCGAGCCTCATCTGCCTCCCACCACTGGCCGTGGCGCTCGGCGTTGGTTCTACCATGCCCAATCACTTCATCACCACGGGCAATGATCGGCTCAATCACGTCTGGTGCATAATCAAACACCGCTGTATTAACTAAGTGACAGGCTGGGAGTTTGAGCTCATCGAGTAGCTCATACAGTCGCCATACTCCCACACGGTTGCCATAATCCCGCCAGGCAAAGGTTCTCGCGTCTGGCTGAGGCAATTCATTAGACAGGGCATGGCCCAAACCACCGCCAAAAGCAAAATGCTCGGTATTGATTGCGAAATAAATTGCAAGACGCTTGCCATCCGGCCAGGAATAATCAGGGCGTTTAGTAATCGCTGAGTACTGGAATCGTCCGTGATAAGGCAGTTGCATCGTTGCGGTCTCCTGAGATTCAGTTAGCTTTTGGGCTGTTGCGCAGCCTCTGAATTAAATTGATGTTTCACATGTGAAGGGGCATGAGGCGCACGTTCAGGTGAAATAAGGAATCCGAACAGTTTTTTTGCCCGTCCTGTAGGCGTGCGGGTCATCAACCCCTGTGGTCGCTTGAGAACAACTAAAACAATGATCAAGCCATACACAATCAGTCTGTATTCTTTGGCGAACCGCAGCGCTTCTGGCAAGGCGGTCAGCAAAATAGCTCCCAGTACGGGGCCCCACATGGTTTGCATGCCACCAAAAAGAAGAAAGATGATGAAATTAAGTGAGACAAAAAAACCTAAATCATGGGGGCTCACAACCAGCACATAATGAGCCTGAATCGCTCCGGCAATACCGATAATCGTTGCGCCCAAAGCAAACGTTACGCAGCGCAACTGCCCTAGAGAAACACCCATTGCCGTCGCAGCGATTGGATCATCGCGAATCGCACGCGCGGCAAAACCTAAACGGGAGCCGTCAAAACGCCAGGTTACGTACAGTGCCACCAAGGTACCAACAATGCACGTCACAATGGTTGTCTGGGGAGCAATACCCGTAAAACTATTGGCTCCACCAATGTAGTCCCAGTTAAACGCCAGCACGGCCAACGCCTCACCAAATGCGATGGTGGTGAGTTTCAGAATAAAGTCCCGCATACGCAGCGTAATGAAAGCAAGGATTACGCCGACCACCGCACCGATCAGTCCGGCCATTACGATTGCAGGCGGAAATCCCCAACCCATCTTGACGGTCAGAATGGCTGATAAATAGGCCCCCACACCGGCGATCGCAGCCGTTGCCATCGACAACTGCCCGGACATCGCCGTGATGTAAAGCCCAAGTACCTGCATGATACTGAGCAGGGTAAAAATAAAAATCGGTTCTAGAAAGTTATACATAATGAGCGGCCCTTATTGCGAGTACGAGCCGAACAAACCATTCGGACGAAAATACAGCACACCGATCAGCACAAAAAATGCAACCGCATCTTTTAAGCTCGACGAGATATACCCTGTGACGAGTGCCTCGATAATACCGATCCCCAGGCCTACCACCATCACGCCCTCAAAATATCGATTCCCGGCAACCAGCATGCAAGTAAAAGCCTTCAGGCCGTAAAGCAATCCAACAAAAGCCCAGGCCGAACCGTATAGCGTTCCCACCGATACCGCAGCGACACCCCCCATCATGGATGCAATCACAATCGTGACCGTACACACCAAACCGACATTGATGCCAAAGGCAGCAGCCACATCAGGACGCTCGGCAATCGCGCGCGTCGCACGGCCAAGTTTTGTGGCGCGAACATAAAAACTCACGAAACCTAGCAACAGAATACACACGCCAAAATTAGTGAGTTGTCGGATCGTGAGGACGACAGGACCAATGTCAATCATCTTGCGTGGCAATAAAGTCGGGTACGCAACCGGATCGGGTCCAGCGATGATGGCCATGCCGTTTTGCAATATGATCGCCACGCCCAGCGTGCCAATCAATGTTGACAGGACGTCGCGACCTCTGAGCGGCTTGATGACCGTCCGTTCGATTAAAAATCCAACCAGGCCTGCTGCAATCGCACCAATAAAAATCGCAAATAAAAATCCCCCTGCTGGATATAACGTGCCAGCAACAAGGCCCGCGAACATCCCCACCATGAAGACTTCAGGGTGTGCAAAATTAATCACTCTCAATACAGTGAAAGCCAGTGCAAAGCCTAGAGCCACCACGGCATAGGTACTGCCAATAATCAGACCATTGGCAACTTGTTGTAGGAATAAATCCACGATCTCTCCAACTGAGCGATAGAACTGATTAGTAGCTTCCGCCGAGAAATACTTCCCGGACTGAATCTTTAGCCGCGACCTCTGCCGCAGGCCCGCTCTCAACGATATGTCCCGTCTCAAGCAAATAAGCCCAGCTCGCAACCTTCAGGGCCTGGCGTGCATTTTGCTCGACCATCAACACTGCGATTCCCATCTGATTGATTTCACGTGCTAACGTAAAAACATCCCGGACGACCAATGGTGCCAATCCTAAGGAAGGCTCGTCCATCAGGATCAGTTTTGGACCAGAGACTAAAGCACGCGCAATCGCGACCATTTGCTGCTCGCCACCTGAAAGAGATCCTGAAACCTGATCTCTTCGCTCACCCAGTCTGGGAAACCGCTCGAACATTTCATTAATTCTTTTCTCGACCAGGCTTTTGTCATTGACACACCAACCCCCCAGCCTCAAATTATCCAATACAGAGAGCGTGTTCCAGAGTTGCCTGCCCTCAGGTACCCAGGCAATACCGAGTTCGTGAATCTTGTGTGTTTTGAGCGCGAGCAGATTGTCCTGGCCTTCAAACACAATACTGCCCGCACGGGGCGTGAGAAGCCCCATAATCGTTTTGATAATCGTTGTCTTACCTGCACCGTTAGCACCCAGTATGACTCTCAACTCACCAGAATTGACTTCCAGTGATACGCCATTGACCGCGGGAACCGAACCGTAAGAAACGGCCAGGTTTTCAATCCGTAATAAAGGTGTTGTCATGCTGTCACCACAGTTTGCGGGGCGACTTGCGCCGCATCTTCATCGACACCCAGATACGCTTCAATCACTCGCTCATCCGAACGAATCTCGGCGGGAGTTCCTTCTGAGATTTTTTGTCCGAAACTGATCACAACCACATGATCAGAAGTGTTCATCACCACATTCATATTGTGTTCAATCAGCATCAGTGTGACGCCAGCGTCTTTGAGGCGATGAATCAAATCGATCACATCATGTGCCTCTCGAGAAACCATACCTGCTGTGGGCTCATCCAAGATCAACAATTTAGGATTCAGCGCTAAGGCTCGCGCAATCTCCACGCGCCGCTGATCACCGTAAGGCAACTCAGACGGCATACGAAACCGATTCGCACCTACACCCACCCAATCAAGCAGTGCTTCAGCGGACTCGACCATTTCAATTCGTTCACGCCGGTCACGACTCGTGCATGCCAACGCATCAAATACATTTGACTGCGTTTTGGCAACGCGACCAATCATGACGTTTTCAAGGGCGTTGAGGTTTTGAAATAACCTGATATTTTGAAACGTTCGACCAACACCCATACTGGCAAGTTTGTGCGGGGCGATGCCAGTAATGTTTTGCCCATCAAAACTAACCTCGCCAGCATCGGGTTTAGCGATACCGGTGATGAGGTTGAATAATGTTGTTTTACCCGCGCCATTTGGGCCGACGATCGATACAACCTGACCACGGTTAACGTTAAAACTAATATCGTTAACCGCAATCAGGCCACCGAAGCGTTTGGTCAAATGCTCAACGCTCAGGATAGGTGTGCTCATCTCAAACTACCGTATAGGTGCCGCGCCCTGTTACTTGAATCACCACAACAGATGGGCTCAGGTTATTGCCATCAGGAGGATTTTTAAAGGTAACGTTAGTGCCTAACGGAGTCGTGATTTTCAATGAAGTCAACGCTTGTGCAATTTTGTCGCGATCAGCTGAGCCTGCTTTTTTGACTGCTTCATAAATTGTGTAAAGCGCGTCGTAACCATAAGTTGAAAAGGAGGTCACTTCCAGTTTTGGAAATTGCTCTTTATATCTTTTAAGAAAACTCTCAAGCGCAGGGGTCGGGGCGCTGAGATCCTGTGCAAGGTGGGTATAACCGCCTTTGATCTCGCCTTTCGTACCATCCCAGTACACCGTGTCCTGAAAGGATCCAAAGCCAGTCATCATGGGCAGGTCAAGTCCAGCCTCTTTGATTTGGGACGTGACTTTAACACCGTCGCCAGTTGTCGAAGCGATATAGAGTCCATCAGGCTTGGTGCTGCGAATTTTAGAAATCTGCGCTGAGAAATCCTGATCACCGCTGCGAAATGCCTCGAACGCTACAACCTGATACCCAAGCTCAGCAGCCATGGTTTTACAGACCTCGGCGTCACCCGCCTGCGC
>CANCRX010000089.1 GCA_947380655.1 Alcaligenaceae bacterium
GAGATTACCGTCACAGATCCTGTTCGCGAAGAGGGCAACGTCGACACCTGGAAACTTAAAGTTCAAACAAGACCCGGACGTAAAGATTTGCCTGCGCAACGAATCAATATTGATGTATGCACCATCCCTAGCTATCAACCTCGCCCTATGGTTCTGTTAAATCCCTATGGGGTTGAAATGGGTACAAGCGGGTTGATACTTCAAGCGCAGTCACGCGAAGAAATTTTTACTGATAAATTAGTGGCGTTTGCTTTGCGTCCAAACAGAATCAAGAATCGTGATCTTTGGGACATTGCATGGCTTCATCAACAACAGATCAAACCAGCGTTTGAGCTAGTAAAAGATAAACTTAACGACCATCACGCTAAAGAGGATGCTTATTTAACAGCCTTTGCGCAGCGGACGGCATCCTTGGTCAAAGATCCGGATACAGCGAAAGAGTTCCGAAAGGAAATGAGCCGTTTTCTTCCTAATGAGACGGTCAAAGAAACGGTGAGCTCAGAGATGTTTTGGGAGTACTTGAGCAGTTTGATGGAAAGCTATAAACAGTATCTGATTCACACGATAGAAGGAGGTGGACGTTTGCCTGCCTTTAAAATGTAATTATTAATTCTTTGGAGTCTCGCATGTCCACTTCCGTGCCTACCCCTGCAGCTTCGTCCGCAGCTTCATCCATCAGGATGCCAGTGCTGACGCCTGAAACACAAGCACTTGCGCAACAATTAGCAGCAGGCATACGTACGTGGATAGAATGCGAGTCGCCTTCGAGCGATGCCGCCGCGGTCGAGCGCATGGCACAACTAGTCGCCACGCAAGCACAGGCGGCTGGTTTACAGGTAGAGCTCACCCACGCAGGCCCTAAAAATCTACCAATCCTCGTTGCGAGTAATCGTGCCCCCGGCGATGAGCGTCCAGGCATTCTTTTGCTCGCGCATCTCGATACCGTCCATCCCATCGGTACGCTTAAGACCAACCCCTGTCGCATTGAGGATGACAAACTCTACGGCCCAGGTAGTTTTGATATGAAAGGTGGTACCTACCTCGCGCTGACAGCGCTTGGCGAGTTATCTTCAGCGGGTTCGACGCCTTTACCTGTGGATTTTTTAATGGTTCCGGACGAAGAAGTCGGCAGCCACGCCTCGCGACCCGCCATTGAGGCCTATGCCAAACGTGCACGCTACACACTTGTCTGCGAACCTGCACGTCCCAACGGTGGCAAATGCGTGACGGCCCGTAAAGGCACCGGCATGACAAAGCTTACCGTCACAGGTCGCCCCTCACACGCGGGCATGGCACACGAAAAAGGTCGCAGCGCGATTCGTGAAATGGCGCATCAAATCATCGCCCTCGAGGCGATGACAGATTACAGCCGCGGCATTACCGTCAGCGTAGGGACAATCTCTGGCGGTACGGTCACCAACACCGTCCCCTCGCACTGCGAGGTCATGGTCGACTTTAGAATCCCGGATGAGGCGGCGGGCAAAGAGATCGAAGCAAGAATGCTTGCGCTTAAACCTGTCGACCCAGATACCACCCTCTCCATTGAAGTCGAGCTCAACCGTCCCGCGATGGTTAAAACGCCTGAAGCGCAAACCTTACTCGACCAACTCGTTGTATATGCTGATGCAGCGGGTTTTGAGCTGATTGATGCGCCTGTGACGGGTGGTGGAAGTGACGCAAACTTTACTGCGGCACTCGGCATCCCCTCGGTCGATGGGCTTGGTGCTGAAGGTGATGGCGCGCACACTTTGCGTGAATATATTTTTGTGTCTGCCTTGCCACGTCGCCTGCAATTTTGGCGCAATACGCTTTCAGCGCTCGCTTAAAAAACGTTTATGACGAGGTTTTGTTCAGCATCGCCTTAAGCATATCGAGGCGATTCTTTGGACTCATGGCCTCGGCCTCGGGCTGCTGATCAGGCGCAGTCGATAGCCCCATTTCCTCAATGAACCGTGAGGGCTCACGCGCCAGATCTTCGCGTGCACGTCTGCGTTTTTTACACCAGCTCAAATGCAAGCTACGTTGAGCGCGAGTGATCCCGACATACATCAAACGCCGCTCCTCCTGAATACGCGACACTAAAGCCTGCGCGATACTCGCGGCATCGCCCTCCTCATCATCACGCCCCATGTGAGGTAACAAACCCTCCTCAACACCGAGCAAATACACATGCGGATACTCGAGGCCTTTTGAGGCGTGCAATGTAGATAACTTCACGGCATCGGGATCTTCATCATCACCGCGTTCAAGCATTGTCACAAGCGCCACATGCTGGACCAGATCAAACAACCCCATACTATCAGCCTCGGCTTTGCGCTTGAGCCAACTCACCAACTCAAGAACGTTTTGCCAACGACTCTGCGCGGGTTTTTCGTCAAAATTATCGTAGAGATATCTCTCGTACTGAATCGCACCAATCAAATCATCGAGAATGTCGCCTGCAGGCTCAGCAGCTTGAACTTTTTCTCCCACCTCCGTCTTGCCAGCGCGAAACTGAATACGCACAATGAATTCACCAAAGGTGCGTAAGGGCTCAAGCTGGCGGGTATTCAATCGTGACTCAACACCTTGTTCAAACAAGGCCGCAAACAATGAAATTTTCCTCTCACCCGCATACTGACCCAGCGTCTGGAGCGTCGCCTGCCCGATCCCACGCTTAGGCGTCGTAGCGGCACGAATAAAGGCAGGATCATCGTCCTCGTTGGCCATCAGTCTTAGATAGGACAATACATCCCGTACTTCGGCTTTATCAAAAAAGCTTTGACCGCCTGAAATTGTGTAGGGAATACGTACGTTGCGCATCGCTTGCTCAACAATGCGCGCTTGGTGATTGCCGCGATACAAAATAGCAAAGTCTTTCCAGGTCGCCTGTTTTTCAAAGCGGGCTGCTGAGATTTTCATCGCAACGTTTTCAGCCTCGACCTCATCACTTGACATTGCGGTGACTGAAATCGCGTCACCCGTACCATGTTCAGACCAAAGTTTCTTTTCAAATAACTTTGGATTTTTTGAAATCACATTATTCGCTGCGGCAAGGATGCGCTGACTCGAGCGGTAATTTTGCTCGAGTTTAATCATACGGATATTGGGATAGTCGGTCGTGAGCTTAGCGAGATTTTCAATGGTCGCACCACGCCAGGCATAAATCGCCTGATCATCATCGCCCACTGCGGTAAACATCGCACGTGGGCCTGTCAGCCACTGCACCAGGCGATACTGACAGACGTTGGTATCCTGGTACTCATCAACTAAAAGATATCGCACCCGCTTTTGCCATTTCTCGCGGACCTCAACATTGCGTTCAAAAATTTGCGCAGGTACTGCGATGAGATCATCAAAATCTACCGCCTGATACGCAGCCAGCGTTGCGTTGTAGCTTCGATAGATCTTTGCCGCCTCGACCTCGCTCGGTGTTGCCGCCAGCATAGCGGCACCATCGGGATCAATGAGTCCATTTTTCCACAGAGAAATCGTCTGCTGGACCGATTTGAGTCGACCACGATCAGTCGTCGCTAACAAATCCTGCACGATCGCCAGCGCATCATCAGAGTCGAAAATTGAAAATTGCGGCTTGAGTCCAGCATGCTGGGCTTCCTCACGCAAAATTCTCACACCGAGGGAGTGAAACGTGCTGATCGTTAAACCCTTGGACTGACTGGCGTCAACCAAACGTTTAACGCGATCGTCCATTTCTCGCGCCGCTTTATTTGTAAAGGTCAGTGCGACAATATTACGCGCTGAATAATCACACTCTTTAATCAGATAAGCAATTTTCTGGGTAATCACTCGAGTCTTACCCGAACCAGCACCCGCCAGTACCAAACAAGGTCCATCCAGATACAACACGGCCTCGCGTTGTGCTGGATTCATTCCTGAGGTGGCAGAAGTCGACATGAGTGTTCTTTAGATTTCTAGCGGATCAACTTCAAGTTGCCAGCGCACTTTTCTTGCGTCTGGCAAATCATTCATTTCAGCAAGCCATTGACGCAGAAGCGACTGAATCGCAGGCCGATGCGTCGCTTCAAGTAACAACT
Organism: Alcaligenaceae bacterium; assembly: GCA_947380655.1. Taxonomy (GTDB): domain Bacteria; phylum Pseudomonadota; class Gammaproteobacteria; order Burkholderiales; family Burkholderiaceae_B; genus Zwartia. Next base: position 4,035 of record CANCRX010000089.1, read on the forward strand.
GCGCCCGGCACATATTATCGACACGCACGATACGCAATGGTACGGGATCATACAGGGTGATCATCCCGGTACTTTGTTGCTGCTCCATCAACGCGAACGCAGCTTCTTTTGCGCTTTGTAAAAAGCCAATCGCCACATTTAACTCTCGCGCCTCGGCACTTAATAAGGCCTGATGAGAAAAAGGTGGCAACATCGCTGACTCTCGTTCTTGCATCGAGTGCTTTGCAAAGCCGGAATAATCGTGTTTGAGTAAGGCCTGGTAAACGGGTTGCTCTGGGTATCCAGTCTGCACGATGACTTCACCGTGACCAGTATGTCGACCCGCTCGACCGGCCACCTGCATCAATTGCGCAAACAATCGCTCTGGTGCACGAAAATCCTGTGAGAACAGCATCGCATCTGCATTGAGCACACCGACCAAACCGAGGTTTGCAAAGTCATGGCCTTTTGCAACCATCTGTGTACCAACCAGAATATCCACCTCACCGGCATGCACACTAGCAAACAGTGCCTGTGCACTGCCTTTTTTACGCGTACTGTCTGCATCAATTCTTGCAATACGCGATTCAGGGAAGAGCTCAGCAAGATGTTCTTCGATGCGCTGAGTACCACGACCCATCGGTTGCAAGTCCTGATCCCCACACTCGGGACAAGAAGCTGGCACGCGCTGCTGAAACCCGCAATGATGACAATGTAACTGCTGACGGCCAGGTGTATTTTTATGCAATACGGTAAACGTTGTGCAGCGCGTGCACTGGCTCACCCAACCGCACGAGGCGCAATGTAAAGCCGGCGCATAGCCACGCCGGTTTAAAAATATCAGAACCTGTTCTTTTTTCTCAAGTCGCTCACGCATCGCAGTTAGCAAGTGCGGCGACATGCCATGATCCATTTTCAGGCGCCTGGTATCCACGAGCCGAACACTAGGCAGAGAAACGGCACGCGCCCGTGCCGGTAAATCCAGACGCGTATATTGGCCACGCTCTGCACGCACCCAACTTTCGAGTGAAGGTGTTGCCGATCCCAACACGACCGCGACACCCAGATCATGACCTCGCCACACGGCAAGATCACGGGCTGAATATCTGAGTCCGTCCTGCTGTTTGTAAGACGGATCATGTTCTTCATCCACCACAATCAGACCCACGTCTGTCATGGGTGCAAATATTGCCAGTCGCGTACCCAGTACGACCTTTGCCTCGCCCCTCTGGACACGTAACCAGGCTCTTAGCCTCTCTCCGTCAGACAGACCGCTGTGCAAGACTGCCAGGCCACCGATGCCCGCTACAGGCTCCAGGCGCGCGCGTAACGATCTTTCAAACTGAGGTGTCAGATTGATCTCAGGCACCAACATTAAGACGCGTTGACCGCGTGCGAGTGCCTGAGCAGCCGCATGGAGATAAACCTCGGTCTTACCGCTACCCGTCACACCATAGAGCAAAAAAGTTTTAAAGCTCTTCGCACCGACGATTTCATTGACGGCGTGTTGTTGCGCTTCGTTTAATTCTGGGACGTCACTGAGCGCCACAGCTTTCGTCACTGGCGCGCGCCTCTGATCCAGTCTTGCGACCGGCCCTCCCGCTGAGCGCTTGCCTTGATAGGCGCTCACACTTCTTAGCGATACAGGCAGGGCTGGCAATACAACCTCGCCTAGCGGCCTTTGGTAGTAGTCTGCCGCAAACTGTGCGAACTTTAGCCAGTGCTCGGGTAATGGATCAATGTCACTCAGTACGGCTTCAACACTTTTAATCAGTTTTGGGTCATAGGCTGGAAAAGCTGGCAAGCCAACCACCATTCCAATCAATTTTCGTCGACCAAAAGGAACGATCACTCGCATTCCTGGTGCAACGGGGAAACTACATTTATAGTCAAAAGGTCCTGGCAGAGGCACATCAAGGACAACCCTCACCCAGTCAGCAGGTAATGCTTCTGATGCTGACGTTTGCAGGGGAATGATAGCCATAAACTTAAAGTGGTTTCTTTGATGTGCCGCTAAGGCACTGAGTCAACAAGTATTCAAAAAGTTATGGTCACAACTTGTGGATAACTTTGGGGAAAACCAAACATAAAATATTATTTTGCCTTGCAATATTTATAGCCGGCAAACGTTCACGGAAATTTAATATTGATTTAGTTATTTATAATCAATAGGTTGGATAACTATCCCAGAATTCAGCTTTCATTTTTAGGGGTTTCCCTAGAAATGAAATATCTGTGTACAACTTATTCAGATTTTGCAGGCTTTGATAAAAGGTTATAGCTCGACAGTGGCATATTTACTGGGTTTCAGGATTTAAATCCATGAAATTTAGGGCTGTAAGTACGTACTTCATCGACTAGAACCCCCACCGCCTCTGGAGGTGTAAATTGAGAAATCCCGTGTCCAAGGTTAAAAATATGGCCACCTTGACCAACCGGTCCAAAAGCATCCATGACGCGTCTTGCCTCAGCACGTATTGCTTTTTCTCCACCAAATAACGTAATCGGGTCAAGGTTTCCTTGAAAAGCAACAGAATCCGACACCCGTTGTCTTGCAGCAGCCAGGTCAACCGTCCAATCAAGCCCAACTGCGTCACAACCAATCGCAGCGATGGATTCAAGCCATTGCCCACCACCTTTTGTGAACACAATGACGGGTACGCGACGCCCTTCGTGCTCACGGGTCAGCATATCGACTACTTTTTTTGTATAAGCCAGTGAAAACTGCTGGAAGAGTCCGTCAGCCAGCACTCCACCCCAACTATCAAAAATCATCACGGCTTGCGCACCGGCTTCAATTTGTGCATTGAGGTAATGCGCAGTTGTCTGGGCATTAATCTCAAGAATTCGATGCAGCAGATCTGGTCGTGCGTACAACATGCTCTTAATCAGTCTGTAATCGTCGCTGCCCTTACCTTCAACCATATAACATGCAACGGTAAAGGGGCTTCCGGCAAAACCAATTAAAGGAACCCGTCCATTGAGTTCACGACGGATTACTTTAACCGCGTCAAATACATACTGTAAGGCTGACATGTCGGGCACAGCAAGTTTTGCTACATCTTGTTCGTTACGAATTGGATGGGCAAACCGCGGTCCTTCGCCTTGAGCAAAGGATAAGCCTAGCCCCATTGCATCAGGTACCGTCAGAATATCCGAGAAAAGAATTGCGGCATCAAGTTTGTAACGCTCCAGCGGTTGCAGCGTCACCTCGCAAGCAAAGTCAGGATTCTGTGCCAAGCCCATAAACGATCCCGCACGCGCACGTGTAGCGTTGTACTCAGGCAAATAACGTCCCGCCTGCCGCATCAGCCAGGTAGGCGTATAGGAGACCTCTTGACGCATCAAGGCACGAAGAAAGACATCATTTTGTAAGGGAGCTACAGACACAAGAATCCTTTATTCATTACAAATCTTGCTCATTCAAAAAAATACTCTGAAACATATATCCAGGTATATCACTAGATTTTACTCTTCGTCTTCTTCCGGTCTATACAGATCAGCATCTATTTGATATTTACGCATCAGCGCCCAAAATGCTCTGCGGTGTTTACTTGACGCGCGCGATGCTTTGGCAATATTGCCATTGTGTTGTTCCAATGCGCGTGTGACATACTCACGCTCAAACTGTTCCACTACCTGAGCCTTTGAAGCCCGGAATGATTCACTTCCAGCTTGCGTAATTCTATTCAAAGCACTCTGACGATACTGCAAGCCCTTATTACTCTTGGTCGTTCTAAATGGTTGTCTATGTAACCTGACTGCGTTAATCGCCGTTGTACTCAACTCTCCATACATGAGCTCTGGCTCCCGCAAACTATTGCCAGCCCTTGGTACTTTGGAGACAGTATTCAAAATTCTTGCGCGATATTCATCCGCACACAATGGCAAGCGAACAAAATCTGCCATGCCAAGTTCCATCAGATCTTGCATCGCAGCTGAACGCAAGCTATTAAAAACTCCAATAACCGGGATGAAGGGTCCGCGTGGTATTGCGGCAAGCGCTTGCCTGGTCCACCCAAGTGTTTCCAGTGAAACAGGCAACAGACACACATCAAAACGGCGCAAACTCACAGCAGATTTTGCAAAAGCTTGAACATCAACTTGAACAGGTGAAACGGTAAGATCTTCGTGCTGAGCATCAGTCTCCCAATCCAGATAGTGCATTCGTATTCGCGCTGATGCGGGCTCCATCTGTTTAAGTGCAGAATCCAGCCAAGCGCGATGTGTTGAGATGGCTAGCACTGCGCAATCTATCTGTTGACGCATATTGATGTTCCTTTTATTCAGAACATACAAGACTACTTACTCAAGGTTCAAAACCATATCCGGAATTTACGCATTAGTTTTATACACAATGCGGTCTGTACGGCTAAAAAAAAACACGCCAATCATGGCGTGTTTTTTTTGGAGCAATGAGATTAATGCTTACGCGTCATCTCACGAATTCTACGTGCAGCAGTGGCCTGAGCAACCAGCATTTCAATCTCTGCCTCAACCACAGTGATATCAGCATGATCTTTCGCATTCGCAAGGGCTTCGCGAGCCTTGGCACGTGCCTCATCTGCTTTCTGCTCGTCGAGATCTTCACCACGAATGGCGGTATCTGACAAAACAGTTACGTGATCAGGTTGCACTTCGAGCAAACCACCGGCTACGAAGAAACTCTCTTCAGAGTTGTCTTCGTGTACGACTTTGACCAAACCTGGACGTATGCGAGTGATAAGTGGGGTGTGGCCGGGCAAAATACCCAACTCACCCGACTCACCAGGCAACACGACAAATTTGGCTTCGCCCGAATACAGAGATTTCTCTGCACTGACGACATCCACTTTCAAGATGGCCATGTTAAGTCCTTATTGGATTTTCTTGGCTTTCTCGAAGGCCTCGTCGATTCCTCCGACCATGTAGAACGCCTGCTCAGGCAGTGCATCGCACTCGCCTTCAACGATCATCTTGAAACCACGCAGAGTTTCTGCCAGAGGAACGTATTTGCCAGGTGAACCGGTAAAGACTTCGGCAACGTGGAAAGGCTGCGACAGGAAACGCTGGATTTTACGAGCGCGTGCCACGGACAGTTTGTCTTCTGGTGACAATTCGTCCATACCCAGAATTGCGATAATGTCGCGCAACTCTTTGTAACGCTGCAATGTCTGCTGCACGCCACGTGCAACGTTGTAGTGCTCTTCGCCCACAACGTTAGGATCAAGCTGACGGCTTGTTGAATCCAGAGGATCCACAGCAGGATAAATACCGAGCGAGGCGATGTCACGTGACAACACAACGGTCGAATCCAAGTGCTGGAAGGTTGTAGCAGGTGACGGATCGGTCAAGTCATCGGCAGGAACGTAAACAGCCTGGATCGACGTGATCGAACCTGTCTTGGTCGAAGTAATACGCTCTTGCAGAACGCCCATTTCTTCGGCCAGTGTTGGCTGGTAACCCACAGCGGATGGCATACGACCCAGCAGAGCGGACACTTCGGTTCCGGCCAGTGTGTAACGGTAGATGTTGTCAACGAAGAACAGAATATCGCGACCTTCGTCACGGAATTTCTCAGCCATTGTCAGACCGGTCAACGCCACACGCAGACGGTTACCTGGCGGTTCGTTCATCTGACCGAACACCATCGCAACTTTGTCCAGAACGTTTGACTCTTCCATCTCATGGTAGAAGTCGTTACCTTCGCGAGTACGCTCACCCACACCGGCAAACACTGACAAACCGCTGTGCTGCTTAGCGATGTTGTTAATGAGTTCCATCATGTTCACGGTTTTGCCTACACCAGCACCACCGAACAGACCAACCTTACCGCCTTTTGCAAAGGGGCATACCAGGTCAATCACCTTGATACCTGTTTCAAGCAATTCGATCGATGGTGACAGCTCGTCAAACTTAGGAGCTGGCTGGTGAATCGCACGACGCTCTTCGGTGCCGATTGGACCTGCGTCATCAATCGGGCGACCCAGCACATCCATAATGCGACCCAGCGTTGCTGTACCGACTGGTACAGAAATTGGCGCGCCAGTTTTAGCAACGGCCATGCCGCGGCGCAAACCGTCGCTTGAGCCCAAAGCGATGGTACGGACAACGCCGTCACCAAGCTGTTGCTGGACTTCGAAGGTCAAGCCTTTTTCAGCAAATGCTGATGATTCGTCTGAAAGCGTAAGCGCTTCATAAATATGAGGCATTTGATCGCGGGGAAACTGAATATCCACCACGGCGCCGATGCACTGAACGATGGTTCCGTTGCTCATGTCTGTTCCTTGACTTATATAACTATATGATGGGATGCCGTTGAAGCTGTCTAAACATTAGACGGCCGCGGCGCCCCCCACGATTTCAGAAATTTCTTTTGTAATAGCTGCCTGACGAGTCTTGTTGTAGACCAATTGCAGATCGCCAATAACTTTCTTTGCATTGTCCGACGCGGCTTTCATTGCCACCATCCGGGCTGATTGCTCAGAAGCCATGTTCTCTGCAACGCTCTGGTAAACAAGACCTTCAACGTAGCGATGCAACAACTCGTCGATTACTGTCTTTGAATCAGGTTCGTAAATATAATCCCAGCTATGCGCTGCTTTTTCTGCAGACTTTGCTTGCGCATCATTCTCTGAGTGAGAATCATACGGATCAGCCAAATCACCCTGCAGGGGCAACAAGCGGAAAAACGTTACTTCCTGTTTCATCGTATTGACGAAACGGTTAGTGGCAACGTAGACAGCATCAATACGCCCTGCGGCAAAATCATCGATCTGTACTTTCAATGCACCAACCAGACGTGCCAACTCAGGCACATCACCAAGCTGAGTTTCTTGCGAAACCAGATTAGCGCCAATACGTGTCAATGTACCAAGACCCTTGTTGCCAAGTGCGGTGAACTGGCAGCGAATATTTTTCTCGCCGAATTCGCGCAGGCGATTCAACACCAGACGCATGATGTTGGTGTTCAAGCCACCGCACAAGCCCTTGTCTGTTGAAATCACCACAACACCCACAGCCTTAGGATCTGGTCTTTCGATCAGATAGGGATGGCTATAGTCCGGGTTGGCTTGCATCAGTCGCGTAGCCATGGTGCGTACTTTATCGGCGTATGGACGACCAGCACGCATCCTCTCCTGCGCTTTGCGCATTTTGGATGCGGCCACCATTTCCATGGCCTTGGTGATCTTGCGCGTGTTTTGCACGCTCTTGATCTTGGTTCGAATTTCCTTAATTCCTGCCATTGCGCTTCCTGTGTCAGACCTGTTTTCAGGTATCAGACCATCTGCTCTGCGCGGTCCGGGATCGGTCTATTGATCCCGGCATTCACGCGATAGCGGGTTCCTTAGTAGGTGCCGTGCTTTTTGAACTCTTTGAGTGCTGTGACCAGCTCTGCCTCGTCGTCTTTCGACAACTCTGCAGATGCTTCGATACGCTCAATCATGCCGGCATGCTTAGCCTTCAGGTAATCTTTGATGCCTTTTTCAAACGGCAGAACCTGATTGACTTCGATGTCATCCAGATAACCGTTGTTCACAGCAAACAAGATCACACCGAGTTCCCAAACCTGCAAAGGCTGGTACTGGGGCTGCTTGAGCAGCTCAACCACACGCTTGCCGCGCTCGAGCTGACGACGTGTTGCATCGTCCAGATCTGAAGCGAACTGCGCAAACGCTGCCAATTCACGATACTGAGCCAAGTCGGTACGAATACCACCCGAGAGCTTTTTAACGATCTTGGTCTGCGCTGCACCACCCACTCGCGACACCGAAATACCGGCGTTGATAGCTGGGCGAACACCTGCGTTGAACAAGTCGGTCTCAAGAAAGATCTGACCGTCGGTAATCGAAATCACGTTTGTTGGAACGAAGGCTGATACGTCACCAGCTTGCGTTTCAATGATTGGCAATGCGGTCAAGGAACCGGTCTTGCCTTTCACTGCGCCCTTTGTGAATTTCTCGACGTAATCAACGTTTACGCGAGCAGCACGCTCAAGCAGACGTGAGTGGAGATAGAACACATCGCCAGGATAAGCTTCGCGACCTGGTGGACGGCGCAACAGCAGTGATACCTGACGGTAAGCAATAGCTTGCTTTGTCAAATCGTCATAAACGATCAGAGCGTCTTCACCGCGATCACGGAAGTATTCGCCCATCGTGCAACCTGCGTAGGCTGACAAGTACTGCATAGCAGCCGAGTCAGATGCTGCAGCAGCAACGATAATTGTGTATTCCATTGCACCAAACTCTTCGAGTTTGCGCAAAACGTTGTTAATGGTTGAGGCTTTCTGACCAATCGCGACATAGACGCACTTAACGCCTTTGCCTTTCTGGTTAATGATCGCATCAACAGCAACAGCTGTCTTACCTGTCTGACGGTCACCAATGATCAGTTCGCGCTGACCACGACCGACTGGCACCATGGAGTCAATCGCTTTCAGACCGGTCTGCAGTGGCTGCGACACGGACTGACGTGCGATCACGCCTGGGGCAACTTTTTCGATAATGTCTGTTTCTTTGGCGTTGATTGGGCCTTTGCCATCAATCGGCACACCCAATGCATTGACCACACGACCAAGCAGCTCGGGACCCACTGGCACTTCGAGAATGCGACCTGTTGCCTTAACAGCATCGCCCTCTGACACGCCGGTATAGTCACCCAGAATCACGGCGCCGACAGAGTCGCGCTCGAGGTTCAGTGCCAAGCCGAAAACATTATTTGGGAATTCAAGCATTTCGCCTTGCATCACGTCTGACAGACCGTGAATGCGGGTAATGCCGTCGGTCACGGAAACAACCGTGCCCTGTGTACGAATGTCGGACGATGTGCCCAGACCTTCGATACGGCTCTTTAGTAGTTCGCTAATCTCTGACGGATTGAGTTGCATGTTCAGACTCCTGGAATCTTTTGACTGGCGTTACGCCGCCATTGTGTCGCGCATGCGTACCAACTGGGCTTGCACGGATGTGTCGAGTACGTGATCACCCAC
>CANCRX010000090.1 GCA_947380655.1 Alcaligenaceae bacterium
GTAACGTGATGTATTCAAACACCGCGAAACCTCGCACATGGTTCTCAGCTAGCCAACCGAACAGTTCATACAGCATGATTCACCAAATCTCCAGATACTGCAGAAAACCGCTCCAGATACTGACGTGCGATCTTTTCCATCCGCATAAACCGCGAACCTTTAATCAATACACTTTTAGCTGAGAGCTTTGCCAACTCGTCGTTGACTTGTTCCGCTGATTCGCACACAACAGCACCGCGCCCAAAGGCTCTCGCGCTTTCTTTTGTCGCCTGACCTAAAGTCAGCAAGGCTTCGATACCCTTTTCACGGGCATACTCGCCCACTTCGAAATGCATGGCTGGGCCGTTATCACCCACTTCGCCCATATCGCCCAAGACAAGCACTCTCGGTCCAGTCAAACTTGCCAGCACATCAATTGCCGCACGCACCGAATCAGGGTTGGCGTTATAGGTATCATCAATCATGACCATGCCGCCCGCAAGACGATGCGGCTGCATCCGACCAGACACGGCATGGAAATCGGACAATCCTTTCGCGACGCAGTCCAGTGGGGCACCCGCAGCAAGTCCGCAAGCAGCTGCCGCGAGCGCATTACTCAAGTTATGCACACCGGGCACGGAAAGTTCCACCCGATGCTCACCTGCTGGTGTATGCATCAAAAATGAAGTACCCAACGCGTCGGACTCAACGTGACTGGGCCAGACTTGCGCCTGCTGCGTGAATCCAAAACGCATATGCGCATGCGCACCAGACATTTCGTCCCACAATTTTGTATAGGTGTCGTTTGCAGGATAGACACTGACTCCACTGACAGGCAAATTCAACAGCACTTGGCCATTCTCGCAGGCAACCGCCTCAACGCTCACCATGAACTCCTGATGTTCGCGTTGTGCATTATTGACGAGGGCCACAGTAGGCGCAGCGGTATCGGCAAGTACGGCAATTTCTCCAGGATGATTCATCCCGAGTTCAATGACCGCAGCACGATGCTCAGCATTCAATCGCAATAGCGTAAAAGGAACACCAAGTTCATTATTTAAATTACCTGCCGTCGCCAACCGTTGTGACTCACCCAGCCAAGCGGCCAGAATCGCAGCAATCATTTCTTTGGTTGTAGTCTTACCATTACTGCCGGTTACAGCAATCACTGGAATATCAAATTGCTTGCGCCAAGCTTTACCTATTTGCAGTAAGGCCTGACGAGTATTACCTACTACCAACTGAGGTATAGCAATTGCAGGATTGAATTGATTCACAATCGCAGCTATCGCACCTGACTCACACACTTGAGCCAGGTAATCATGACCATCAAATGTTTCACCAGCTAAAGCAAGGAAAACAGCACCCGGCACGATCTTTCGTGAATCAGACTGAAGGTTCAACCCGCCTTTGAGCAGCAATGCCAGTCGAGCCCACTGCCGGTCATCGAAGGGAGTCCGCACATCATTGACTTCCTGATAACCCTCATGACCTTTACCCGCAACCAGCACAACATCAGATTCGCTCGCACTTAGCACAGCCCTAAGGATCGCCTGAGCCCGATCGGTCTCAATTGCCACGTGCGTAACACTCTGAGGCAGACCGTCGACGATCTGAGCAATGATTGCCTCTGGCACTTCATCGCGCGGGTTGTCACTCGTCACAATTACTTGATCTGCACAGCGCAGTGCAATTGCGCCCATTAATGGCCGCTTACCCGCATCACGATGCCCGCCGCAGCCAAATACACACCATAACTTTCCACCCCGTTGTTGCGCGAGTGGCCGTAAAGCCTCAAGTGCACGCTCTAACGCATCCGGTGTATGAGCATAATCAACAATAACGGTCGGCAAATTGCTGAGCGCCTGAACTGGAGAAACTTTTTGTAAGCGTCCGTCTACGGACTCAAGACTCTCGAGCACAGGAGCAATTTCACCCAGACTCCAACCCATCGACAGCAATATGCTCGATACGCAAAGTAAATTCGATACATTATGAAGTCCATACAACCGCGACCTGACAACGACTACGTCTACCGTATCGGCCAGACTAAACGTAACGCCTGTTGAATCGGTCACAACATCTTGACCAAGCAGATTTGGTCGGCCTGACGTCTGGATTAAGCCAAAGCTTGTGTAAGGCGCCTTCAACGACTGCGCAATACGCTTACCCGCCTCATCATCTACATTTATATGGCGCGCGTGTAAATCAGGCCATGCAAAAAGCCGCGCTTTTGCAGTTTCGTACGCAGCCATCGAATGATGGTAGTCAAGGTGATCTCTCGAAAGATTCGTAAATGCCGCCGCATAGATTCGCACTCCATCGAGTCGACCTTGTTCAAGCCCGATCGAAGATGCCTCAACAGCCACGACTTGTGCGTCTGCGTTCAGCAGTACAGCAAGCGTTCTGTGTATCGACAAGACATCCGGGGTCGTCAGCACGCCGGGTACGATTTTTCCATCAGGGAGTCGAAGGCCTAACGTACCAATCACACCGGTCTTTTTACCCAGCATATTCAAGGCATCAGCCAACCACTGCACACAACTAGTTTTACCGTTCGTACCCGTGATCGCGACCACCTGCAGGGATGCAGAAGGCGATCCATACCAAAGATCGCCGAGCTCGCCTAACCGTGATTGCAACCCCACAACGCCTAACGCAGGGACACGTAACTCCGGAGCTGCCCAAGACTGTGCGTGCTCTACATGAATCAATACTGCCGCGGCACCGCGCTCAATCGCCTGTTCAATATAGTCACGCCCATCACCTGAAATTCCTGGACATGCCACAAACACATCACCGGCTTGTATCAGGCGCGAGTCAAGATGCAGATCCGCACCGCACTCAGCCTTACGGCGTAATAGGCTAATCAAATTTTCTGTCGAGACAGTGTGGTCTGTCAGTATGGCTTGACTCATCGCACACCTCCAGGCGCTGAGGCGACAACGGCAGACTCAAAGGGCGCATCAGGCTGAACACCCAGTATGCGCAAGGTGCTGCCGACGATCGCTGCAAAGACTGGCGCGGCAACCTTACCGCCGTAATAAACGCCGGCCTGTGGCTCATCGATGGTCACCGCAACGACTACACGTGGATTAGAGACTGGAGCAAAACCAACAAAAGAACCACGATACCGGCTAGTGCTGTAGCGGCCATCGACAATTTTTCTTGCGGTACCGCTCTTACCTGCAACGCGGTAGCCCTGAACTTGCGCAGCTTTTGCACCCTCAGGTCCAGCCGCCGCTTCGAGCATCAGTCTGATTTTTTGCGAAATATCGGCGGGATAAATCTGTGCGGATGTTGGCGTGCCTTCACGCTTGATCAAAGTCAAACCAACCATATCGCCGTTACGTGCAAATACTGTGTATGCGCGCGCCATCTGTAAAAGCGAAACGGATAACCCGTATCCGTATGACATCGTTGCTTTTTCAATCAATCGCCACCGCTCCCAGGGCCTGAGCCTGCCTGCTGCAGCACCAGGAAATCCCGTCTGAGGAACCTGCCCTAAACCCAGCTCTGAAAATCTTCCCCACATTTCACGCGCTTCGAGTTTTTCAGAAATCAACGTCATGCCAATATTGCTTGATTTCAGTAAAACGCCAGCGGGATCAAGCGTTCCATTGCGACTGACATCACTGATCGTTGCGCCCTGATACGTAAATTTTCCGTTCCCTGTATTGAACAGTGTGCTTGTTGTGATGCGTTTGAGTTCTAGAGCTAGTGCAACAGTGAATGGCTTCATGATTGAGCCAGGCTCAAACGTATCAGTCAACGCTTGATTTCGAAGGTTTCCACCACGGAACGAATCACGTAAATTCGGGTTGTAAGTCGGCATATTGCCAAGAGCCAGAATCTCACCGTTCTGCGCATCAATGACAACCGCAGCAGCGCCTTTGGCCTTATTCGTTGTCATCGCCTCTTGCAAGGCACGATAAACCTGATACTGAATCCGCGTATCGACTGACAACGTAATATCGTTGCCATCAACAGGTAAATCCACGGCGCGGACATCTTCGATCACATGACCTAAGCGATCACGCATGACGCGACGACTACCCGGACGACCGTATAACTGATCGTTGAATGCTAATTCAACGCCCTCCTGACCTTTATCCTCGATATTATTAAAGCCAACGATGTTGGCCATCACCTCGCTTTCAGGATAAAACCTTCTGTTATCAGGGTATTGACTTATACCTGCTATGCGCAAATCAGCAATTTTCTGTGCGACGTCCAAAGGGACTTGCCGCTTGAGGTACACAAATGTTTTATCCTCATTTGATAGTTTTTTTTGCAGATCAGCAAAGGGGATTTCAAGTAATTGGGCTAAGGCCATTAGCTTAGCTTTACTTGCCTCATTAACCTCTTCGGGCGGACTGGCCGCAATACTCCGCGCCGGGATACTTGCCGCTAACACCACGCCATTGCGATCAAGAATTTTTCCGCGACTTGCGGGTAATGTCAGTGTGCGTTCAAAACGCTGCTCACCTTGCTTAACTAAAAACTCAGTGGTTATGCCTTGCAAATACAAGGCGCGAACAGCCAACGCGAGAAAAGCCAAGCCAAGCAACACCAGCACCAAGCGTCCACGCCACAGTGGGAAATGAACTTTCAGAACCGGGTTATTGAAAAAGGGCACACGTCTCATCGCACACCTCCACTCTTACCAGGAGGAGCTGTGACCGAAGCGGTTGCGGCACCCGTTGTCGCAACAGGCTGATTAATATAAATCGTGCGGTCTGGCACGATTGAAATCATTTTGAGCGATTCTCGGGCGACCTTATCAACATGGGCATTTCGTGCGTGTTCAGCCCGATCAAGCTGCAACTGACGCCAGGTGATATCCAAATCCCGCGCTGCCGAACGTGAGCGATCTAGCTCTACGTACAACTGTCTGGCCTGATAGCGCGCCGTCACCAACGAAATCGCCGATAGCATCAGAACCGTTGCAACGAAGAAGCAGAGTCGACCCATTAACGCGCTCCCTTTTTACCGCGCCGCGAAGGCACGATCGGAGCAGGTGAATAAGCCGCAGCACCGGCCGCGCCGAGTGGGGTAGCGGTTCTTTGCGCAACGCGTAACACAGCAGAGCGTGAGCGCGTATTTTCTTTGATTTCAATATCGGTAGGCTTGACGCGTGAGAGTGCCAGCAAAACAGGCTGAGGCATTTCACTTTCGCGCAGAGGGAGGCGGGCATACGCAGCTTCCGGACGGGATGCTGCGGCAATGAACTGCTTGACGACGCGATCTTCCAGTGAATGGAAGCTGATCACGGCCATACGTCCGCCTGTTTTCAACAAAGTTAAAGCTGCCTGGAGGGCGCTCTCGAGTTCTTCAAGTTCACGATTGATGTAAATCCGTAAAGCCTGAAAGGTGCGTGTAGCCGGGTGCTGACCCTTTTCGCGCGTGCGGACGGTGCTTGACACGAGCTCGGCGAGCTCGAGGGTGGTAAGCAATGGCCGTGTTGCGCGGCGAGCAGCAATCGCCTTTGCAATCTGAAAAGCAAACCGTTCTTCGCCATATCGAACTATGACCTCCTGCATGTCTTCTACACTTGCTTGCGCTAACCACTGCGCAACCGTTTCACCACGAGTGGTGTCCATTCTCATATCAAGCGGACCATCCCGCATAAATGAGAATCCACGCCCCGCATCATCAATCTGGGGTGAGGAAACCCCCAGATCCAGCATCACACCATCTACAGCGTCAATGCCACGCGACGACAATGCTTCAAGCATGTCTCCAAAACCTTCATGCACGACAGTTACTCGTTTGTCCTGCTCAGCGAGTTTCTGCGCGACTTCAATTGCCTGCGGATCTTTATCAAAGACCACCAGTCTTGCATCCGGCCCCAGTCTGGCCAACAACTCACGGGAATGTCCACCGCGACCAAACGTTCCATCCACATACACACCAGACATCCGGGCAATACGCTCTGCATCCAACTCAGCAGATTTGACCGACTGTTTGCCGTAACCTGGCAATACCAAGGATTCAACTGTCGGCTCGAGCAGCACTGGCCGATGGACGAAATCCGTCACGACTTAAAACGAAAACTGCGTAAGTACTTCAGGCATACCCTGCGCCAAATCGTCGGCCTCTCGGCGCGCCAATGCTGCGGCATCCCATAATTCGAAATGCGCTCCCATACCCAACAGCATCACATCACGCGACAACCCTGCCGCAACGCGCAACTCCGGTGCAATCAACACCCGGCCAGACCCATCAATTTCGACATCCTGAGCATTACCCAACAGCAATCGCTGTAAAGCACGGGCCTGCATCGGGAAGGCGGCAATTTGCTCGCGCTTGTTTTCCCACTCACGACGAGGATAAACAAGCAGGCAACCATCGGGGTGACGCGTAATCGTCAGACAACCTTGCGCCTGCTCGACAAGAGCATCACGATGCCGAGTCGGTACATTGATCCGACCCTTGCCATCTAATGTGAGCGCACTGCTACCTTGAAACACCCATTTACCCCACTTAATTGCACAAAAACCTACTTTTCACCACTCTAAGGGAATGAATCCAAGCGGTCAAGTCGAAATTTGGTTTTTTTTAATGGTGTCAAGGACTTACAGAAACTTTTACATTTTTTATAAAAACATAAATATGAAATAAATCATATAGTTGCAAAGCTAAGTAAAAGTCATTAATCAAGACGCAATCAAGGGATAACCCTTAGAAAGAAAGTTAAAGCAATGCTTTTAACTTTCTTTCTAGAAAGTTGAGTGTGTCAATGGATTATTTGAGGTTGCAAAGCAGATCTATAGGCCGGATTCTGTACGCCAGATTACTCTGGCTGGCAATCATTCCTCTGGGCACAACATTGCTGCTGTGCTCTAGCCACCTACCCGCATACTTGAGCGAGCCGCCCGTCGTGATCAGAGATCACACGCATGCCTATTTGGTGTTGCTCCGGGTAGAGGTTGCCGCGTTTCACCCTGCGCTGTCGGATTTGAACAAGCCAAACCCATCATCACGGCTACACCGTAACGGAGTATGTCCTAAGACAGACCCCCACCGCAGACTCGTCTCTGTGGCCCTAGTCCTCAACTGAGTCAAACGCTTGCGCATCCGCTCAGCCGGACGGTCGTTAACCGTTACCCTGCTCTATGGAGTCCGGACCTTCCTCGATGCCCGAAGGACACCGCGACTGCCCAATCTGCTTTGCGTAGCTATTGTAAGGCGCATTTATCTGTCGACTTCGATAAATATATATACCCACCTAAATACGCAGGTCCCGATGTCCTGCGACAATAGAGGTCTATTGAATCTTTACGCGTTACTGCGTCATCAAGCTGCATCCATGTCAAATATCGCTTTAATCACCCTGAATAACGTCCACTTAGCCTTTGGGCACCACCCTTTGCTGGACGGTGCGGATCTCGCTATCCAGTCAAACGAACGCATTGGCCTCATCGGACGTAACGGCGCAGGCAAATCCTCCCTGCTGCGACTGCTTGACGGACGATCACAACCAGACGATGGAAGTATTTCCATGGCGGGTCACGTGCGCGTGGCGACCGTTGAGCAGGAACCTGAGCTTGATGAGACATTGACCATCGAACAAGCCGTTTTTGGCGAATACGACCCCGATGATGAAGACTGGCAGCGCGGTTCACGTGTGCGCGCCCTGATCGACAAACTCGGACTCCCGCCAGAGGCCGTTGTTGGCACCCTCTCGGGTGGAATGCGCAAGCGGGTTGCACTGATTAGCGCCATGGCCAATGAACCTAATTTGCTACTGCTAGACGAACCAACTAACCACCTCGACCTCGAAGGTATTCAATGGCTTGAGGGAGCTTTGCGTCAATGGCCCGGTAGCGCCATCATCATTACCCATGACCGCCGCTTTCTTGATGCCGTTGCAACACGAATTGTCGAACTCGATCGTGGGCAGCTTCTGAGTTTTCCTGGTAATTTTTCTGAATGGCAAGTTCGCAAAGCGCAATGGCTCGAATCGCAGCGTCTTGAAAACGCACGTTTCGACAAATTACTCGCACAAGAGGAAATCTGGATCCGCAAAGGCGTGGAAGCCCGCCGCACACGCAACGAAGGGCGCGTCAGACGCCTCGAGCAATTACGTGTCGAGCGCGCAGACAGGCGAGATCGTCAAGGCAACGTCAATCTAGCACTGGATGCCGGTCAACGTTCGGGAAAATTAGTTGCAGAGCTGGAGGACGTTTCAATATCGTTTGGTGATCACCACGTTGTGCGCCATTACTCCACCACGATTATGCGCGGCGATCGTATCGGCATCATCGGTCCCAATGGCGCTGGTAAATCAACCATTCTGAAAATCATACTCGGCACACTTGCACCGGACAGCGGCACGGTCAAACTCGGCACGAACTTAAGCGTGGCCTATTTTGACCAGATGCGCAGTCAGCTTGATGAGAATGCGACCCTGGCCGACGTGATTAACCCAGGTAGCGAGTGGATAGAAATTGGCGGTGCAAAAAAGCACGTTATGAGCTATCTGGGAGACTTTTTATTTGCCCCTGCGCGTGCACATTCCCCGGTCAGTAGTTTGTCTGGCGGTGAGCGCGCACGTCTGTTGCTTGCTCGTTTATTTGCACGTCCTGCAAATATTCTCGTTCTCGACGAACCCACCAACGATCTGGATATCGAGACCCTGGAGTTACTCGAAGAATTACTGCAAGACTATCCAGGCACCGTCCTGCTTGTAAGTCACGACAGGACATTCCTTGACAACGTTGTGACACAAACCATTGCCAGCGAGGGTAATGGTTACTGGAAGGACTATGTTGGAGGCTATGGCGACTGGGAACGCCAACGCAAAGCAAGCAAAGGCCCCTCTGCAATTGCTAAACTCAAATCCAGCACTGTTGCTCCAGCCAGTTCTGCCGCAGAGGCAGTCGCAACCAAGACAACTATCCCCGCACCGACTGCACCCATTGCGACGGTTAGTGCCACAAGTTCGACAGCAGCACAGAAATCACGTGCCGCAAAACTCGCACCATGGGAAATCAAGGAGCTTGAACAACTCCCGTTAGATATTCATAAACTCGAACAGGAGCAGGAGTCGCTGGTGACACAAATGGGAGACAGCTCGATTTATAAAGATGACCCGAATAAACTGTCGCAAATTCAGTCGCGTTTACAGACAATTGAGTCAGAGTTATCAAAAAATTTCGCACGCTGGGAGTTGCTTGAATCACGCAATGCGCCATAGCAATCGCAAACTCGCATAAAAAATGGTCGATACGGTATCGACCATTTTTAATAATGCAGATGTGCACAACAGGCTTAGAATTTCAACAAAACTTCCAGCCAAGTGTTTCGCCTGCGGCTAACGGAACAATCGTTTCTTTACCAAAAGCCAGCTCATTAGGGATCACAAACGATCCCCGCTGCAAAGTGATGGTTTCAGTATTTCGGGGCAACCCATAAAAATCAGGCCCTCTCAGGCTTGCAAACGCTTCCAGACGATCTAACTTGCCCGCCTGATCAAATGCAGTGGCATACAACTCCATGGCGTGGAGCGCCGTATAGCAACCCGCACACCCACACGCATTTTCTTTCAACCCCTTTGAATGCGGCGCGCTATCTGTTCCAAGAAAAAATCTCGGACTATCACTTGTGGCTGCATCGAGCAACGCCTGCCGATGCACCTCTCTTTTTAAGATCGGCAAACAATAATAGTGCGGGCGCACGCCACCTTGAAATATGACATTGCGGTTGTAGAGCATATGCTGAGGGGTCAACGTCGCGGCAACCGGTCCCTCAGCGTCTCTCACGTAATCCACACCGTCCTTAGTCGTCAAATGCTCAAACACGACGCGCAATGCAGGAAATGCTTTGCGCAACGGGATCATCACGCGATCAATAAACAAAGCCTCGCGGTCAAACACATCAACTGAAGGGTCAGTGACTTCTCCATGTACCAATAAAGGCAGTCCGACGCGCTGCATGGTTTCCAGCACTGTTGAACAACGTCCCAGCAAATCGGTCGCGCCGGCATCCGAATTTGTCGTTGCACCCGCCGGGTAAAGCTTCACAGCAACGGCCGCGCCAGTTTCCTTTGCACGCACAATTTCATCAGGAGATGTATTGTCGGTCAGATATAACGTCATGAGCGGTGTAAACGATCCTGCAGGGATCCCTGCCTTAATCATTGCTTGCTCAATACGCGACTGATAGGCCTGTGCCAAAGCGACAGTGGTGACAGGAGGCTTGAGATTGGGCATCACAACAGCACGCGCAAACTGTTTCGCTGTGTGGCCAATCACGGCCTCGAGCGCCTCACCATCGCGTAAATGCAGGTGCCAGTCATCGGCTTTAATAATAGAAAGTGTATTGACAGTCATATTCAGGCTTTTATCTTCAGGCTTCTAAAGGCATGCTACGTTCCACCAAGGCAGCAAACATCGCGCTCCCTGTAGGGATCACATCGTCATTGAAATCAAATTTAGGGTTGTGCAGTAGCTTTCCCGCTTCCGCCCCGCCCTGACCTAGTCTGAAATATGCACCGGGACGCTGTCTGAGCATGAATGAAAAATCTTCTGAACCCATCGAAGGAATCAAATTGCGAACGACGCGCTCAGCTCCAAACAAATCGGTTGCGACATCCGCCACGAAGTTCGCCTCGTTTGTAGAGTTAATCGTTGCTGGATAGGAGCGAACGTAATTGAGTTCTGCTTTTGCGCCAAACGCATCTGCTATGGATGCGATGAGTTTACGCATACGTGATTCGACGAGCTTTTGGACCTCATCGCTAAACGTTCTTACCGTACCAATCAAGGTCGCATGACTGGGGATCACGCTCGGTGCGGCCGCATTACCAGCCTGTACGTGTCCAAACGAGATCACTGCCGACTCTACTGGATGCACGTTTCTTGATACGATCGTTTGCAACGCAGTAATGATTTGGGCTGCGACAATGATTGGATCAATCGTCTGGTATGGGTGGGCACCATGGCCGCCACGTCCTTCAATTTTTATTTCAAATCGATCCGCTGCAGCCATCATCGGACCAGGATTAATCCCGATCACACCCGCGGGCAACGCCGGCCAGTTGTGTAACGCATAAATAGCATCACACGGAAATTTTTCAAACAAGCCATCGTCGAGCATCGCCTTTGCGCCGCCTAAACCTTCTTCGGCTGGTTGAAAAATCAACACAGCAGTTCCGTTGAAATTTTTATTCTCTGCGAGATATTTGGCTGTGCCAAGCAGAATAGCGGTGTGGCCGTCATGACCACACGCATGCATCAACCCGGAGGTCGTTGAACAATGCTCCACATCGTTTTCTTCTACGATAGGTAAGGCATCCATATCTGCACGCAACCCAATCATGCGACCAGATGTTGTGCTTTTTCCATGAATAACGCCTACTACGCCTGTTTGACCGATGTTTCGGTGAACTTCGACGCCGAGAGCCTCAAGCGCACCCGCAACAATGCCGGAGGTTCGGAGCTCCTTAAAACCCATTTCTGGATTTGCATGCAGGTCGCGCCTCAAGACGGTGAGTTCTTGATGGAATTTTTTTATTGATTCGATAGGTGATCTTGGATACATGTTCGCCTTAAGGGTAAACGTGATGATACAAAATAGTTTACTCCGCACACAAAATTGTTACATTTGAGGGGTATTCTTACAGGTATGACAATTTACTTTGTCTTTAATGCGCATACACGTTATGCTGCGCCCGAAGTGCATAATAATCCGTCTCACAAGGAGAGCCCGAATGGCCACTACCGCCAAACCAGCTGCTAAGAAAGTTGCTGTTAAAAAAACAGCAGAACGTAAACCTAATGCTGCGTTCATGAAACCCCTGACACCAAGCGCCACACTGGCTGCCGTGATTGGTGCTACTCCCGTGCCACGCACAGAAGTCACCAAAAAAATCTGGGAATACATCAAAAAGCATGACCTTCAGGATCCTAAAAATCGTCGCAACATCAATGCTGACGCGTTACTCAAACCTCTGTTTGAAAAAGATCAGGTTTCAATGTTTGAGCTGACCAAGATTGTTAGCGTACATTTGAAATAAATCCTTTTTATCCAGTTTTTACTGGATAAAAGAGGTGCTAATAAGATGTGCTCATAAAAAAAGACACTTTTTATAAAGTGTCTTTTTTTTATTTGTTTAATAATTTATTTATCAACCCGTTGAATTATTGCCCGTTTGGGGAGCGATTTTCCAATAAATTCAACCAACCTTTAATTAACCTGTAGAGCACCCATACGCAGGTTGCTACGACACCTAGCCAGCCGATATAGATATAGGTCGCCAGGGCGCTCAAAGCGAACCACAGCAAGCCCCACCAAAAAGTATGGGACAGCCAGTCAAAATGCGCAGCGTAGAGCGTCCCAGCAGCGTCAGCACGCTTCACGTACATCAATACCATCGCAGCAATTGTAGCGATCCCAAAAAAACCTGCTGTCGCCAAGCCAAGTGCAAATAAACCGTATGCGACATTAGTAATAGTCCGCAAATTGATGGCTGCATTTGTTTCTGAAGTTGGCTCTGACATCGCTGTGACTCCCTATAACTTTGTTAAAAATTACATCGATCTTTCGTGATCAATCTTACATGAGCAGTTTGTAATCACAAAGCAAAAGTGTATGTTGCTCGCGTACAAAGACAAAACCCCGCGAGCCGAGAGGCTGCGGGGTTTTGAGGGGTAAGAGCTTGACAATGTCCTACTTTCACAGACGTACGTCCACTATCATCGGCGCTAAGGTGTTTCACGGTCCTGTTCGGGATGGGAAGGGGTGGGACCACCTCG
>CANCRX010000091.1 GCA_947380655.1 Alcaligenaceae bacterium
TTTGAAAATCAGACAATCCTACTAAGCGATTGCGTTATAAACCTTACCGAAAAACGCATCGGCGTAGGCTGAATTCAGCCAGCGCACGATCACAACAAGCTTTTTCTCGGGTTCGATCCAGGTAAACGAGCTACCCGCTCCGACCGCAAAATAGCTCGAAGCTGGAACGCTGGGGAATACTTTCTGGTCTTTATTGAGCCAGACCAGATAGCCATAAAAAGGTGCCAGATCGCATGGCACCTGCATTTGTCTGATCCACTCAGCGGAAATAACACGAGTACCGTTGGAGGCAACGCCTTCATTGAGCATCATCTGACCGACCAAGGCCTGATCCTCTGCGCTGATCGACATGCCGCCCCCCCAATGCGTACCACCGGGCACGGACTGCACGCGTTGACCGGCTATCTCGACCCAGGCGTTGTCATACCCTACCCAGTTCCAATCTTCTGTCGCACCGACAGGGCGCATGATGGCTTCGCGAAACACCTCTGGTAGCGGGCGCTGAAACAGGTGCAGCAAGGCCAGCGACAATTGGTTGATCCGCACATCGTTGTATTCCCAGTAGGTACCTGGGGTCTGCAACGGTCTGGCATCGCCCTTCTTGCCGTCTGGTGCTGCAGCAAAGGTCACAGCACGATAGCGATCAGCCTGATCAGGAATATCGAAACAGGTCCCCTCCCACTCGCTAGTTTGCTGCAACATTTGAGCCCAGGTAATCAGTGCATTGTTGCCCTGATCAAAACCAATGCCTTTCACACGTTTACCAATGGGTTCATTGACATCTGGCAGCAAGCCTCGGTCGTGCGCAACCCCCGCTAACAAAGCAAGACAGGTCTTGGCGACGCTGAACGTCAGATCTGCACGCTTGGGTTCACCCCAGGAAACCAGTGTTTTACCGTTTTGCACAATCGTGCCAGAGACAGGACCCCGCGAGTGAACGGGACCATACAAGCGATTCCATGGCGGAGGATCGGAGATATGGACACCCCAGTTGCCATTGCAATCGCGGTCCCAGGTGGTTTCGTGATCAATCGAGAACTGCACCGCTTGCTGCAAAGCGTCATTCGACATACATACCCTTTTGGTGTTTCAACGATGAATTCGTCAGATATAGCATGACTGCGCACAGGGTGCGACAGGTTTTCAGTATTTACCACTAGTCAGAGAGAAAACCAGGCAGCAAGATTTTTAAAGTGATAAATTTGGCACATAACTTGCTTGAACAACAGATATCTAAAAATAGGCAATACTCACAAGCTGGTATACAAGCAAACGCCCTGCGTCATCGCAAACTAGGACACGTATGAAAATGAACGTTCAATCTCCCGCCTCGAGCATGCACCGAATCAAGGCCCTGCTGGCACTTTCTGCGTGCGTACTGTCGACCAGTTTGTTTGCACCGAGTGTATTTGCAAATAAAGCGAACAATACGCTGGGCATGGCTTACGATCAGGCGCCTGAAAATATTGACCCTTACTTTAACAACGTGCGCATTGGCGTAATCATCGCCAACAATGTCTGGGACACCCTTGTCTATCGTGATGCGATCACCAATGAGTATTCAGGTCAACTCGCCAAGAGTTGGAAACAGATCGACGATCGCACGCTTGAGTTTGAACTGCGCGAGGGTATTAAATTTCATAACGGCGAGGAGTTTGATGCCGACTCCGTGGTGTTCACGCTCAATTACGTAGCAGATCCTAAAAATAAAGCGACGACCCAGCAAAACGTTAGATGGATCGAAAAAGTCGAAAAACTCGACAAATTCAAAGTCCGCATCATTGCCAAAGAGCCGTTTCCTGCAGCGATTGACTATCTGGCCACCACACTCGCCATTCATCCCGCAAAGTACTACCAGGAAGTCGGCCCTGCTGGCATGAATGCGAAACCCGTCGGCTCAGGTCCTTACAAAATCGTAGAAAACATTCTTGGCAAATCGGTCACCTTGGAGCGTAATCCAGACTACTTTAAAGAGTCACCCAAGAAACAACCGACGATCAACAAAGTCAAAATCCGCTTTATCGCTGATCGCCAGACACAAATGGCCGAGGTGATGTCAGGCGGTGAAGACTTCATCATGCACGTTCCAAAAGATCAGGCTGAAAACCTGAAAACGTTGCCTCACTTGCAGGTTCAAAGTGGCAACACCATGCGGATGGTATTTCTACAGTTCAATATTCTTGAGGGCACACCAAGCCCCGAGCTCAAAGACATTCGGGTACGCAAAGCCATTGCGCATGCGATTGATCGCGAAGCCATCCTTAAAAATATCGTCGGGGGTGGCGAGCTCATCAACACGATGTGCACCCCAACACAAGTCGGTTGCAGCAGTGATGGCGCGGCGGTCTACAAGTACGATCCCGCCCTATCCAAAAAGCTACTCGCCGAAGCAGGCTTTCCAAACGGCTTCTCGGTTGATCTGATGTCATACCGCGAACGCAATCAGACCGAGGCGATGATCAATTATCTCCAGGCGGTTGGCATCAAGGCTAAATTGGGTTTTATGCAATATGCCGCCATGCGTGATCTGGCGCGTGCAAACAAAACCTCGATTACCCATCAAACCTGGGGCTCGAACTTGGTCAACGATACTTCAGCCTCTACACCGGTCTATTTTGGCGGTGGCAGTGATGATGTCGCGCGAGACCCTGAGGTCGTTAAATTGCTAGACCAGGGTGACCACACCATTGATCCCGTTGCACGCAAAGCCGTTTACAACAAAGCACTGGTGATGATCTCAGAAAAAGCTTACGCGCTGCCACTGTGGACATTACCTGTCTATTACGTAGCAAATAAAGACGTGAAATTTACCCCTTATCAAGACGAATTAGTCAGGTTCTGGGAAATGGGCTGGAAATAATGACGTGTATGTTTTGCATTAAAAGTCTTTCGCAATGAGTGGCTATCTCGTTAAAAGGCTTGGGTTAGCGCTGCTCGTGGCGTTGACCGTCTCGATCATCGCTTATCTGCTGTTGCACTTGACGGGTGATCCTGCTGTAGCCTTGGCAGGCGAAGGTGCGAGCGAAGCAGACATCGCGATGGTGCGTCAAACCTACGGTTTTGATCGCCCACTGTTCGTGCAATATGGCGACTGGCTGTGGCAAATTATCAGGGGAGATCTGGGCACCTCGGTCTACTTTAAAACACCGGTAGCACCGCTAGTGTTCAGCAAGCTGGAAACTACCTTGCTTCTGGCTGTTTACTCTTTAGGTGTTGCGTTAATCATCTCTGTGCCACTCGGCGTACTCGCTGCAATTTATAAAAACAGCTGGATTGACCGACTCTGTCTGGCGATCGCAGTACTCGGTCAGGCGATGCCGAATTTCTTTTTCGCATTGATCCTCATTATGCTTTTTTCAATTTCATGGCGTATCTTGCCTGTCTCAGGGAGCGGAACCTGGCAACATTTTGTCATGCCATCGATTGCGCTGGGGTATTACGTCGCGCCTGCATTTATGCGCTTAATCCGTGCGGGAATGATTGAGGTGCTCAGTGCCGACTACATTCGTACCGCGCGTGCAAAAGGGCTATCGCCCAGCACCGTGATTTTTAAACACGCCTTGCGTAATGCCATCGTGCCCGTCGTAGCACTCGCAGCGGTGCAGTTAGGTTTCCTGTTGGGTGGTTCAGTCGTGATTGAAACAATCTTTGCACTGGATGGTCTAGGCTACCTCGCTTACCAGAGCATTACTTATAAAGACTTCCCCGTGACACAAGTCATCGTGCTGCTGCTTTCCGTGATTTATATCCTGCTCACCTTAGCCTCCGACATTGCCAATGCCTGGCTAGACCCTCGCATCCGGGTGGCCTGATCATGTCCAACCCTCAACACAGCGCTCCTACGCACGTGATAAAGCCCGTCGGCAGCCAAGTCTCAAGGCGCCGCACACTTTGGCAGCGCATCCAGCAAAACAAGGCACTTACCATTGGCTGCGGTCTTCTGCTCATCATTATCGTGATGGCCGTGTTTGCTCCCTTGTTTTCACCATTCGATCCCTATGTGCAGGATCTGGCTTATCGTAACGTGCCACCCGTCTGGTATGACAAAGGCACCTGGCTACACCCTCTAGGTACAGATCAACTCGGTCGCGATTATTTATCCAGATTGTTTTATGGGGCACGTATTTCGCTTTTGATCGGTATTTCTGTGGCCTGTATATCGGGTCTGATCGGCACGACCATGGGTATGCTGGCGGGATATTTTGGTGGTCGCGCAGATATGATCGTCTCGTTCCTGGTCACTACGCGACTCTCCATGCCAGTCATCCTGGTCGCACTCGCCACAGTCGCCATTGTCGGCAGCTCCCTGTGGGTTGTGATCATGGTGCTGGGCTTGCTTAAATGGGACCGTTTTGCGGTGGTCATGAGAAGTGCGACGCAACAAGTGCGCTCCATGGAATATGTCGCGGCAGCACAGTCAGCCGGTGCATCGACCTTTCGAATTCTGATGACGGAAGTCATGCCAAACGTCATGCCCCAGTTGATTGTGATTGCCACACTGGAAGCCGCCAGCGCGATTTTGCTTGAGGCCGCACTTTCCTTTCTGGGATTAGGGGTACAGCCGCCGCTGCCATCCTGGGGCCTCATGATCTCAGAAGCAAAATCCTATATGTTCTTTTCGTTCTGGTTAATCGCTATTCCCGGCACTGCGCTGGCGATCTTGATTTTTGCAATCAATCTCGCGGGAGATGGATTGCATCAATTATTTTCGCCCGACGAAAGGGCATGAGCTTGAACATGACAACGACCACCCAAGAAATTGTTCTCGATGTCCAGGGACTTTGTGTCGATATTCAAACGGCCGGCGGCGCCTTACATGCTGTACGCGATGTGTCGTTTCAAGTCAGACGTGGCGAGACGCTTTGCATCGTAGGTGAATCCGGTTGCGGCAAATCGATGACTTCCCTCTCGATTATGGGATTACTGCCCAAGGTTGCCACACGCAGCACACGCGAGCTTTCCTTTTTAGGGGAAGATCTCGGCACCGCTTCAGCCAAGCGTATCAATACACTACGCGGCAATCGCATGGCGATGATTTTTCAAGAGCCCATGACCGCACTCAATCCCGCCTATACGATTGGTGATCAACTGACCGAACACTATCGTCATCACAAGGGTACCTCAAAAGAACAGGCACAAGCACGGGCCATTGAGCTGCTGGAAAAGGTCGGGATCGCCTCCGCCGCACAACGACTGGGACAATATCCACATCAGTTATCGGGTGGCTTGCGACAACGGGTGATGATTGCGATGGCCTTGATGTGTGGACCCGAGCTACTGATCGCCGACGAACCAAGCACAGCCCTGGACGTGACCATCCAGGCACAAATTCTGAGGCTGCTCGCAGATCTGCAAAAAGAGCTCGGTATTGCGATGGTATTAATCACCCATGATCTGGGTGTGGTCGCGCGCATCGCCGATCGCGTAGCCGTTATGTACGCAGGACAGATTATCGAAGAAGGCTGCGCGCACGATATCTTTGCAAAACCCGAACACCCTTATACCCAAGGTCTGATGCGCTGCATCCCTGTGCCCGGCAAAACTGCGCCCGGTGGCAAGCTCGGGACCATCCCCGGGGTTGTTCCATCATTAATTGGTGAGATCACGGGCTGTGCTTTCCGAGACCGCTGTGAGTATGCACAAGTCATATGTGAACACGACATCCCTATTCATCAGTCAAGCAGTGGACAGCAGTGGCGTTGCGTCAGAGGTGCAGCATGAGTGCAT
The DNA here is from genome assembly GCA_947380655.1 of Alcaligenaceae bacterium. Lineage (GTDB taxonomy): Bacteria > Pseudomonadota > Gammaproteobacteria > Burkholderiales > Burkholderiaceae_B > Zwartia. Next base: position 5,728 of record CANCRX010000091.1, read on the forward strand.
TGATTCAGACACACAACCTGCACCGTACATTTTCTGTCAGTGCTGGCTTATTTAAACCCAAGCAGACACTGCATGCGGTCAATGGCGTAGATCTCAGCGTCAAGCGCGGTGAGGTGATGGGGATCGTCGGCGAATCGGGCTGTGGTAAATCGACTCTCGCAAAAATGCTGCTGGGGCTGACACCCCCGAGCCAAGGAAGCATCCAGATCGAAGGCCAGGATATCGGAACCATGGATCGCCGCGAGCTCGCCCGACGCGTGCAACCGGTCTTTCAGGACCCCTACTCCTCGCTGAACCCTCGGCGCAGTATTGCCTCAATCGTTTCCTTCCCGCTCGATATTCACGCAGTAGGGAGTAAACAAGAGCGACGTAATAAAGCCATAGATATGCTGGAACGCGTCGGCCTGCCGTCGCGCTACGCAGACAGTACGCCTGGTCAATTATCGGGTGGACAGCGACAACGCGTCGCGATCGCACGTGCGCTGGTCATGCAACCTGAAATCGTCATTTGCGATGAGCCGACCTCTGCACTGGATGTTTCGGTCCAGGCACAGATCCTGAATCTGCTGATGGACTTACGTAAAGAATTTAATCTGACCTATGTTTTTATCAGCCATAACCTGGCGGTTGTTGAACACATTGCGACGCAGGTTGCCGTCATGTATTTAGGTCAGGTTGCAGAGCTTGCACAAACCGCGGAGCTGTTCAAGTCCCCGCGACACCCCTATACGCAGGCATTGCTAGCCTCGGTGCTAACACCTGAAACAGGGCTTGGCATTCCTGACATGGGACTTGGCTTATCATTTCCGGATCCTTTACATCCACCAGCAGGTTGCACCTTTCATCCACGATGCAAGCAATTATTACCGTGCTGCTCAACCGAAAAACCTGTGTTGGCTAAAGATAAAGAGGGATGCGTCTCTTGTCATCTTTACGTTAGATAACAAGAAATACATCAGACAACGGTGTATTCGAATGCCCAGAAATATTGCCAGCGTGTAAATAGTGGTTGTTTCCCAAGCCCTTCAATCAACTCGCACATATGTGTCTCTGTTGGAAAATTTTTCAACACGCAATGCTGCGATCCGTCTGAGAGTAGTCGAACCTGATAGCTATTGCCCTCATCGTCCAGTTCTGAAATGGGGGTACTGCTGCCTTCTACGTACAGATTATCAAGCAGTACGACTGTCGCACCAGGGGTCAGCACTTTATTCAAACCCGTTAAAAACTCACGCTGACGTGAGATCGGCACATGAGAAAACCAGAAACCAGCAAAGGCGCCATCATAGGGGGTGACGGGCTGAGGGATATCATACGCATCACCAATCACCCAGTTGACTTGATCGGCCTGCACACCTAGCCTGCTGCGCGCAACCTGAAACGTCTCATTGGCCGCATCCAGAGCCACTAAGCTCTGGACGGATTTAATCAAGAACTGTGTCCAGTAGCCTGTACCCGCAGCAATCTCAATCATTGAACGCTGTGGGAATTTAGCAGGCAACCAAGCCTCTAAGGCTCGCAAATCCTGTTGACGTTCAGGTTTGAGATAAATTTTGTCGTATTCTCTGGCTCGTGCTGCATAATAATCTTTCATAGGAGGACTCCCTAATGAATCAATTCAACCAGCACGATATCTGAGTCAAATATCTGCGTAGTTAATGCTGCAAAATTTTTGATAAAAACTGAATAGCCCGATCGCTCCTGGGCTGATTAAAAAATTGCTCTTTTGTGGCATCTTCGACGATTTCACCCTGATCCATAAACACCACCCGGTGGGCAACCTTGCGAGCAAAACCCATCTCATGCGTCACGACCATCATCGTCATGCCTTCTTTTGCCAGCTCCACCATAACGTCTAGCACCTCACCTACCATTTCCGGATCAAGCGCCGAGGTCGGCTCATCAAACAGCATAACCACGGGATCCATACTCAGCGCACGCGCGATCGCTACGCGTTGCTGCTGCCCGCCGGAGAGCTGCCCAGGATGCTTGTCTTTGTGAGCGGTCAGACCTACACGATCGAGCATTTTCAAACCGCGTGAGAGCGCCTCATCGGGGCTGCGTCCGAGCACTTTTACCTGAGCAATCGTTAGATTTTCGGTGACGCTCAAATGTGGAAACAACTCAAAGTGCTGGAACACCATCCCAACCTGACTTCGCAGTTTCGGCAGGTTAGTCTTTGGATCGTGTAGTGCTACGCCATTGATGGTGAGTTTGCCTTCCTGGAAGGGCTCGAGAGCGTTGACGCACTTAATGAGCGTAGATTTACCAGAGCCAGATGGGCCGCAGACCACCACAACCTCACCACGATTGACATGTGTCGAGCAGTTTTTAAGCACATTAAAACTGCCATACCATTTCGACACATTTTCGATTTCAATCATTTTATTTGTCATGAGAATTTCCAGCTATCTGAACGGTATTGATAAATGAGTTAATTTTGAGATGGCAGGTAGAATTTAATAGGTACCTATGCCACCGCAATACGCTTTTGCAATTGTTTGACCAGCAATGATGCCGCCAGTGAAATCACGAAATACACCAATGCGGCAAAAAGATACATTTCTACCAGACGGCCATCTCTCTGGGCAATTTTGCTTGCTGCACCAAGGAAATCAGTAATCGATAAGACGTAAACAAGTGATGTGTCCTGAAACAATACGATCGCCTGCGTCAGCAACAACGGGGTCATTGACCTGAATGCCTGCGGCAAGACGACATAGAGCATGACCTGATGGTATTTCATCCCTAGCGCCTGTGCAGCACCCGTCTGCCCTTTCGGGACGGCCTGAATCCCTGCACGCATGATTTCAGAGAAATAGGCGGCTTCAAAAAGTGAGAAGGTCACCAAGGCTGACATAAAAGCACCAACCGCCATGGGACGAGCAGAACCCGTAATCCACTGTCCGATATAGGGCAGGAGAAAATAAAACCAGAAAATAACCAGAACCAGAGGTAAAGAACGGATCAGGTTGACATACCCTGCAGCGACTTTCTGCATCACCGTAAAACGCGATAATCGCATCAGCGCGATCAGCGTTCCCAAAACGATCCCCGATACTGCGGATAAACCCGTCAGCATCAGCGTAAACGTCATGCCCTCTTTAAAAAGATAGGGCCAGGTACGACTGATCACTTCAAAATCAAAATTACTAAACATGGTGCACTCTCCGCGGCCCTAGTTAATGAACAACCGCATTGGCAGGAGCGCCAAGGTAGCCAGGGACGGCAACAGATTTTTCGAGCTTTCTCATGGCCAGCGTCACCACCATATTGGTGATAAGGTAGAGAATCGTTGCAACCGTAAACGCTTCAAAGACCTGAAAGGAAAATTCCTGCATGGATCGCGCACGCGCGGTGAGCTCCATCAGACCGATCGTCAGTGCCACGGAAGTATTTTTTATGGTGTTGAGCAACTCGGAGGTGAGCGGCGGCAAAATCACGCGAAACACGATGGGCAACAGAATGTAACGATACGTTTGCGCAGTCGTCATACCCAATGCCGTCGCAGCCATTTGCTGGCCTTTAGGTAAAGACTGAATGCCGGAGCGGATCTGCTCGGCCACGCGGGCAGACATAAAAAGACCCAGGCCGATGACCGCAGTGTAAAAGGCCGCATTGGGCAGCTGCTTGAGCCAGTTCCCTATTTCCTGGGGCACAAGCTCAGGCATCACGAAATACCAAAGAAACAGCTGTACGAGTAACGGGATATTACGGAACAGTTCAACATAAGCGGCGCCAACACCACGACCAAAACGGTTGGGTAACGTGCGCAGCACACCAATGAAAACACCGAGCAACAGTGCAACGATCCAGGCGAAAAATGCCGTGGTCAGCGTCCAGACCAGGCCGGAGAGCAACATATCTAAATACGTGCCCTTGCCCTCTGGCGAGACCTCAAACAAAATGCCCCAGTTCCAGTTGTATTTCATGCCGTGACTCGCTTAAATATGAATTGGGCGCTGGGCCTTGAGTATTTCACTCTCGGCCACAGCGCCCAGTGGGCTAGCAATTAATAACTGGCAGGATCTGGATTGTCGGTTGGATTAGCCAACGCTTTTTTCAGTTCAGCTGTCATGGGTTGATTCATGACCAAACCTTTAGGTGGAATGGGCTTTTCAAACCACTTTGAGTACAGGGTCTGCATCTCTGGAGATTTGTAGAGCTTGCTCACTGCTGCATCAACGGCCTTTTTAAAGGCTGCATCATCACGCACCATCATGAAGCTGTATGGCTCTGGTTTGGAGAATGCGTCTTTTGAAATGGCGTAGTCAGCGGGAGTTTTTGCGTTAGCGACCAAACCTGCGAGCAGGATATCGTCCATCACAAAGGCAGCTGCACGACCGGTTTCAACCATCAGGAATGCCTCGGGATGATCCTTGGCTGTCAAAATAGTCAGGCCTAAGTTCATTGCAGTATTGGCCTCGGATACTTGTTTGAGGTTGGTGGTTCCTGCAGTTGAAACCACGGTTTTGCCTTTCAGGCTGGCAATGTCAGTGATCCCTGATGATTTTTTGAACACATAACGGCTGGCTGTCAGATAATAGGTCGAACCAAAAGAAACCTGTTTTTGACGCTCGGCATTGTTGGTGGTCGAACCGCACTCCAGATCAATGGTGCCATTGGCGATCAGGGGAATACGTGTTGCCGAAGTGACGGGGTTGAGCTTGACCTCGAGCTTAGGCAGATTGAGCTGGGTTTTCAGATCAGCAACCACGAAGTTGCAAATATCCATCGCATAGCCGACTACCTGTTGCTTGTCGTCGTAGTACGAAAAAGGAACCGATGCATCGCGGTGACCGATCGTGATCGTGCCGGTATCTTTGATTTTTTTAAGGGTTCCGGTCAGATCCTGAGCCACTACAGATCCGCTGAGTACGACACCAGCCAAAGCGGCCAGACCGTACTTGATGTATTTACTATGCATAACAAACTCCTTGAAAGTTCTCGAAGGCAACAGGGAAAGAATCCTTATTTTGCACTGCAATGCAAGTTTTGTGCCAATTTTCATAAAAAATACTTGCTATATAAGCTTTCGTCATAAGTATTGACAAAATTAATCTTGCATGTCCGCCACGAATGGCACCAGCATTTCCCGAATTGCTCCAAGCGATTTTGTCCATTGATCACCCGGCAAATAAGCCAGTACAGCTGAATCATTTTTAACCGCAGCAATAAAAACAGGATCCTCGACGGTCGCTTGTATAGCCTGCTGTAGTCGCTGGGCAATCTCATCAGGCAGAGCCTTAGGCGCTGCAATCCCTCTTTCTGAACTGATTAAGGCACTGAACCCAAGCTCCGTCGCTGTGGGTACGGGACCAAGCACATCAAAACGCTTATTGCTCAAGACTGCTATCGCACGCACTGACTCGTTATTGGCAGCGAGAAACTCACCCACACTGGCAAAAGCATAGTCAACATGACCACCCATCAAGGCGCTTTTAAACTCACCGGCACCTTTGTAAGCAATCGCGGAACCTTTGAACTGCCCGACCTGCTGAAGTTTGAGTAAGGACAAATGACCACTTGTGCCGCGTCCGCTATTGGCAAAAGATAACGATTCGGGATCTTTTTTCAGGGCCGCTACGATTTCTTGCAAGGTACCGAATTTTGCATCTTTGCGTGCCATCAGTACGCTTGGGTCATCTACGACACGGGCAATAATTCTCAAGTCATCATTTTGGTAGGCTGTCTTTTTATACATAGGGGTAAAAACAAACCCCGGTACGTTAATAAAACCAATGGTGTAGCCATCTGGTTTGGCACGCGCTAAGTAGGTATTGGAAATTTCACCACTCGCACCAGGCTTGTTCACCACCACCACGCGGGCACGTCCGCCGAGTTTCTTTTCCATATAGGGCGCCATGGCGCGTGCCATCAGATCGGTCCCGCCGCCCGGTGCAAAACCCACCACCAGTTCTATGCTCTGATCATCGGGCCATGCAGCCATAGCTGGCGCGCTGACCGTGCAGGTAGCCAATAACAACAAACCAAGAAAATAACGCTTCAGCACGATGGGCTCCTGTGGACAAGGCTGGAAGAACATACATTCATCCAAACAGATTAAAAATTACCGGGCAATCTTAGTGGGTTTGTGCAGGGATGGGTAGTGCAGTTTTATAGCGGACTTGCTTCAAGGCGAAACTCGAACGGATTTTCTCAATCCCCGGGATCGGAGTGAGTTGTTCAAGAATGAATTTTTCCAAAGCGGCAATATCCGCCACAGCCACGCGAATCAGGTAATCGCTGTCACCCGTCATCAAGTAGCACTCCATCACCTCGTCGTGCTCACTGATACGCTGTTCAAAATGCGCGAGTGACTCTTTGCTCTGGCTTTTCAGGCTGATGCTGATGAATACATTCAAACCTAAGCCAAGCGCCTTGGCATTCGCAATTGCGACATAGCGGTCAATCACCCCGGCCGACTCAAGCGCCCGGACGCGTGCCAGGCAAGGCGACGGACTCAAGTGAATGCGGCGCGCCAATTCAATATTGGATAGCGCTCCATCAGCCTGCAATTCAGCCAAAATCTTTAAATCGATAGAATCCAAGTTCATTATTCTGTTTCTGTAATAATTTCAGCATTTAATACCGAATATTATCATTTTAGTTTTAAATTAAGGCATCCCATGCTGCACAGTAGTCATTAAAATACGTCTATATCTATTGACTGTGTGCCTCTCATGAACGCTTCTATCGACCCTCGTCTGAACGCCTGGCGCGAGACCTCCCCTGATACGGACTCACAAGAGACCGCCGAGTGGAGACAAGCGTTGATGACCGTGATCGCCAACGAAGGGCCGGAGCGCGCAAAATATCTGCTCGATGAGCTGGTACGCACCGCACGCTCGAATCAGGTTGGCTGGCAGCCCGAATTAAGTACGCCCTACATCAACTCGATTCCCGTTGAACAACAACCCGTCTTTACCGGCGACCTGGCGATCGAAGAGCG
>CANCRX010000092.1 GCA_947380655.1 Alcaligenaceae bacterium
AAAACGTAAAGAAACGAGGCGATAGACCATGCTGCAGATCCAAAACACCATTGACGTAAGCCCCGAATCGACGAGGGATAGGATCGATACAAAATAAACAAAACGAAAGTCATCACAACGCCAAAAAGCGAAGCGAAACCCAAAAACAACTGATAAAGAGTCAATTCCATCTAGTGTTATTCATTTGTTTATCTTTTTCTATCAAAGCTACATTTTTTATTTGAGTATAATTTTTTGGCAAAAATAAAAACTTACTCACTCACTAATTAATCTATTTTTGCACCAGAATCGACTACGGCTTTGCCCCACTGCTGCATATCTTTGTCAACGATGCTCTGAAATTGATCAAGAGAAGTCACCATGGGCGCAGCACCTTTTGACTCAAACTGAGCAATCACGGCAGGATCCTTAAGCACGGCATTCAACTCAGCGTGAATCTGAGCTCTCAGCGCAGGAGGTGTCGCGGACGTTACAAAGAAAGCAAACCATGCATCGATCGCCAGACTTGGATAACCGGCTTCAGCAAAGGTAGGTAAGTCAGGCAACGCAGCAGAACGTTTTGTGGCTGAAGCAGCGATCGCCTTGACCTGTCCACTCTTGATTTGTCCCATTACAGAAGGCGCACTGGCAAACGTACCCTGCACCTGACCACTCATGACATCAGTCAGTGAGCCCGCAACGCCTTTGTATGGGACATGTGTGGTTTGAATACCCGCAGCGTTGTCCATCATATTGTCCAGGAGATGGGCAACAGAGCCATTTCCAGAGGATGCAATATTCACTTTACCCGGATTGGCTTTGGCATACGACACAAACTCGGCAAAATTATTAATCGGTAAATTAGGTGAAATCACCATCACAAAAGGTAATGTGGCTAAAGACCCAATCGGCGAAAGATCCCGCGCCGTGTCAAAGGGCATATTTTTATATAAAGAGGGGTTAATCGAGTGCGTCCCTGAATAACTCATCAACCAGGTCGTGCCGTCAGGATTTGATTTTGCAACGGCCTCACTGCCAATATTCCCACCCGCCCCAGGACGATTTTCAACAATGACGGGTATACCCCAGCGCTTGGTCAGCTCCTGAGCCATGACACGTGCAAGAGAATCAGAGGCGCCTGCTGCGGTCTGGGGAACAATCACCCGGACTTGTTTACCAGCAAGCGCCGGCGGCACTTCTGCCCGTGTACTGAGCGAACTAAACAAGCAAGCAGCGCTAAGCGCTGCAATCAAACCTAGAGAGGTAATTTTCATTTTGGAGTATCGCCCTTGAGCGTAATACGGTGTAAGAGGCGCTTATGCCCGTGATAATCGTTTATCGGATTGTGCAGGACACAACGGTTATCCCACAATGCAATGGAACCAGGCGCCCAACTGAACCTGCAGGTAAATTCAGGTCTGACTTGATGTGCGAAGAGATACTCCAGCAAGGGCGTGCTCTCCTCTTCTGTCCAGCCAGCAAATCTGACCGTATGACCGGGATTGATATAAAGGGCTTTACGGCCAGTCTCGGGATGTGTGCGTACAACCGGATGCTCAGAATTCAGCTGGTCACGCCCTTTGCTGGTTGCTGAATCCCCTAACCGATCTTCGCGGGAATGCGTAACGGCAGCCTTGGCAGACGAGTTGACAGCGTAAAGTGGCTCGAGGGTCTTTTTCAGACCCTCAGACAGCGCATCATAGGCCGCATAGTTACTCGCGAACATGGTGTCACCGCCGATTGGGGGGATTTCTCTGGCGATCAACATCGTGGCTGAAGGCGGCTGAGCCAGATAGGTAGTATCGGTATGCCAGACCCCGCCAAAATTGTGCTTTTCGTGAGGTAACTTCAGTACCGGTATGATCAGCGGAAAATCAGGCAAACCCTTAACAAACGGATACTCAACGACTTCGCCAAATCTCTGCGCAAAGGCCAGATAGGCCGCTGAGTCGAGCGGTTGATCGCGAAAAAAGATCACGCCGTGCTCAAGCCAGATCTTGCGGATCTCGGCAATTACGGCATCCGTCACAGGCTCAAGTAGATTGACGCCGTGGATTTCAGCCCCCACAGAGCGAGTAAGGGGTTTAACAATCAGTTGTGTGCGCATGTCTCGAATCAATATTTAGTTCTAATTTGAAGGATCACAAGCAATTATCATAGGACAATATCAGCAATGATGTATTGAATATCCCCACGGCATTCCGCGAACTGACCTCTGGACAACTGACATGCGCACCGAAACTGGAACAACTATTCGCAGGCTGGACTATCAGCCCTACCCTTTTTTGATCCCCCAGATCAGCTTGGAGTTTGACCTGGATCCTGATCAAACCTGGGTGCGCAGCACACTATCCATTACTCGCAAAACGGACGCTAATACTGATTTGATCCTGGATGGGGAGGAACTTTCACTCATCTCCTTACATTTGAACGGGCGCGAATTAACTGAGCAGGACTACACCCTCTCGGAAACAACCCTAACGATCCATCGGATGCCTGAGCAAGCCGAGCTAGTGATTGTCAGTACATGCAGACCGGTTAAAAATACCAGCCTGATGGGGCTCTATGTTTCGGGCCATAGCCTCTTTACCCAATGTGAAGCAGAAGGCTTTAGAAAAATTTGCTGGTTTGCAGATCGTCCTGATGTGATGTCGGTTTATCACGTAACACTGCGGGCCGATAAAAAAACCTTTCCAATCCTGCTGTCCAATGGCAATCTGATTCATCAAGTCTCACTAGACAACGACAGACATGAAGCACATTGGCATGATCCCTTTGCCAAGCCTTGCTATCTTTTTGCTCTCGTTGCTGGCAATTTCGCCTGCCGTGAACACACAACTCAAACCCTTAGCGGACGCACTGTCCTGCTTCAGGTCTACAGTGACCCAGGCACAGAGAGCCAAACCGAATGGGCGATGGAGTCGCTCGAACGATCACTCAAATGGGATGAACAGCGTTTTGGGCTCGAACTCGATCTGGATCGCTTCATGATTGTCGCTGCGCGCGATTTCAATATGGGTGCGATGGAGAACAAAGGTCTGAATGTGTTCAATGCGGCTTATGTACTCGCCGACCCGAATACTGCAACGGATGCAAATTACGATGCCATTGAGTCTGTGATCGGTCACGAATATTTTCATAACTGGACAGGCAATCGTGTCACATGCCGCGACTGGTTTCAGTTGAGCCTCAAAGAAGGCCTGACTGTGTTCCGTGATCAGGAGTTCAGTGCGGACATGATGGCGCGCGATTTGCCTGCTGAGGCAGCAGCGAGCGCCAGAGCAGTGAAGCGAATCGAAGATGTAGTCGGACTACGCGCCGTACAATTTCCTGAGGATCGTGGCCCCATGGCCCACCCCATTCGTCCTGAGAGCTATCAGGAAATTGGTAATTTTTATACCTCGACCGTTTATGAAAAAGGCGCTGAGGTCATTCGTATGCTGCATACATTGCTGGGAGAATCAGGATTCCGGTCAGGTATGGACGAGTATTTCAGACGGCACGATGGACAAGCCGTCACCTGCGATGATTTTGTAGATGCGATGCAGTGGGCGTATCAGCTTAAAAATCCTACAACAAATCTAGATATATTTCGCAACTGGTACAGACAGGCAGGCACACCCCATATTACGCTGTCGCTCCAATACGATCCGACTACTCAACAATGTCAGGTCACACTGAGCCAGCACTGCGATGCTGTAGGCGTAGAAAAGAAACAAGAACTGATCAAACAACCCTTTCACATTCCTGTTTTATTCGGCATGCTGGACAGCCAAGGAAAAGATATCGCACTGAGTCTGGATGGCCACGTCTCCAACACTGCCTTACTTGAGCTTAAGCAAACATCGCAGACATGGATATTCAACAATATCGCAGCGCGCCCTACCCCTTCAATTTTGAGAAATTTTTCAGCGCCCGTGATTATCGAATATCCCTACGAAGATCGAGATCTGGCGTTGCTATCTGCCTATGACAGCAACGCATTTGCACGCTGGGAAGCAGGTCAGGAACTCGCCGCCCGCCAGATCATCAAGACGGCGAAAAACTGGCGCGAAACAGGTAATACAGGTGCGATTGATCCAATCATGTCCAACGCCTGGCGTGCGGTGTTATCAGATGTTCAGATTGATTCGGCCTATCGTGCACAGGCCTTAAGCCTGCCCTCTGAAAAAACAATCGCAGAGCGCTGCGCAGAGATTGATCCGGTTGCAATTTTTCATGCTCGCCGCGCAGTGCGTCAATTCCTTGGACAGGAAAATGCAGCGGAACTGCTCAGCATTTACCAAAATCAAAAAACGCCAGGTCCTTACTCTCCAGCACCCGGACCAGTTGGTCGACGCGCACTGAAAAACCTTGTACTGGGTTATCTGATGGCTGCCGCGCATCCGCAATCTGTCGAATTAGCCAATCAGCAATTTAATCACGCCACAAATATGACAGATCGTTTTGCCGCGTTAACCTGTTTGGCTCATGAGCATCCTGGCCATGAGGCAAGCGAAGCAATCACGCTTTTTTATGAAAACTGGCAGCATGATCCACTGGTCATAGACAAATGGTTTTCCGCGCAAGCCAGCGCTCCTTCAACCTCGGTGGCAAGAATGGAGGGATTGATGGCACACCCAGCCTTTACGTTGCGCAATCCTAATCGTGCTCGTGCTCTGATTTTCATGTTCTGCTCACAAAACACGCTAGGCTTTCATGCTGTCGATGGCAGTGGCTATGTTTTCTGGGCCGATCAGGTTCTGGCTTTAGATGCGATCAATCCAGAGGTTGCTGCCCGTCTGGCTCGCTCGCTGGATCACTGGGCTCGTATGACTCCAACAATCAGTGCGCTCATGCAAACACAACTAAAACGCGTGGCTTCACACTCCGGCTTGTCCAGAAATACATTAGAAATCATTTCAAAATCGCTTTCTTTATAATCCGTTCTAATCATCAAAACCCTAACTACCTAATCTGATCAACATGAAACGCAAAACTCTCACGCAATACTTGGTTGAGCAACAGCGCTCCGCCCACGCTCTCAGTTCAGAAGTTCGCCTGCTGATCGAAATCGTTTCGCGCGCCTGCAAAACTATCAGTCATGCCGTCAGCAAAGGTGCGTTAGGCGGTGTCCTGGGTAGCCTGGAGAGCGAAAACGTACAGGGCGAAGTCCAGAAAAAACTGGATGTTATTTCCAACGAAGTTCTGCTCGAAGCCAACGAATGGGGCGGACATCTCGCTGCCATGGCCTCAGAGGAAATGGAGACGATCCATCTGATTCCTAATCGTTATCCAAAGGGTGAGTTCCTGTTGCTGTTTGATCCACTTGATGGTTCGTCAAACATCGACGTCAACGTCTCAATCGGTACGATTTTTTCAGTATTACGCGCCCCTGCCAGCGCCTCAGGTCGTGAAGTCACCGAAGACGACTTCATGCAACCAGGCAGTAGCCAGGTTGTGGCTGGCTATGCAGTCTATGGACCTCAGACAATGTTGGTCCTGACAATTGGTAACGGCGTGGTCGCCTTCACGCTGGATCGCGAGATGGGTTCCTGGATCATGACGGGTGAAAACCTTCGCATTCCAGAGGACACCAAAGAATTTGCCATCAACATGTCAAACATGCGCCACTGGGCACCACCCGTCAAGCGCTACGTCGACGAGTGTCTGGCGGGTAAAACGGGCGAGCGGGATAAAGATTTCAATATGCGCTGGATCGCCTCGATGGTAGCTGACGTGCATCGTCTCATCACCCGTGGCGGTATCTTTATGTACCCATGGGATTCACGCGAACCTAACAAGCCCGGTAAGTTGCGCCTGATGTACGAGGCAAACCCGATGAGTATGCTGGTTGAGCAGGCTGGCGGCGCCTCAACCAATGGTGTTGAGCGTATTCTGGATATTCAGCCAACCTCACTACATCAGCGCGTCGGCGTTGTCATGGGATCAAAAAATGAAGTCGAGCGCGTAACGCGCTATCACCATGAAGCCAAAGCGTAAAAGCAAACAAAGTATAAAAATTCCGTACAGTTAACGGAGTTGATCTAAGTAAAAAAGTCCTGCCACATGAGAATGTGGCAGGACTTTTTTTAACTCAGTCGATGGCCGTCGATCAGTCCAGGGTAAAGACTGTGGCACCGGTTGTTTTACGAGCGGCCAAGGCAGTTTGTGCCTCGGCAGCCTGTTCCAGCGGATAACGCTGGTCGATACGTACCTTGATTTTCTTTTTCAAGACAAGATCAAACAACTCATCGGCAGCAGCCTGCATTTTTTCAGGTGTGTTGACGTGAGTGCCAAGTGTTGGACGGGTCACGAACAGTGAACCTTTCGTCGCCAGGATACCAAGATTGACACCATCCACAGCACCAGACGCATTGCCATAGCTGACCATCAAACCACGAGGCTGCAGGCAATCAAGCGATGCCAACCAGGTGTCTTTGCCAACACCGTCATAGACGACAGGCACTTTTTTGCCCTTGGTGAGTTCCATGACACGCTCGACAACATTCTCTTTCGAGTAGTCGATGACTTGCCATGCGCCATTGGCTTTTGCAATGGCGGCTTTCTCGGGACTGGAAACGGTACCGATTAGCTTGACGCCAAGCGCCTTAGCCCATTGGCAAGCGATCAATCCAACTCCACCCGCGGCGGCGTGGAACAAGATAGTTTCACCACCCTGTAGACGGTAGGTCTGACGGAACAGATACTGAACGGTCAGGCCTTTGAGCATGATGGCTGCGGCTTCTTCGAAACTAATGCCTTTAGGCAAGTGTACGACCTGCGCAGCGGGCACATTACGCGCCTGAGCATAAGCACCGAGTGGACTTTGACCGTAAGCGACACGATCACCCACCTTAAAGCGTTTCTTAGCATTTTTACCTACTGCGGTAACAATGCCTGCGCCCTCAGCACCCAAACCGTGTGGCATAGGCTGTTTGTACAAGCCCTGGCGGAAGTAAATATCGATGAAATTTAGTCCTGCAGCATGCTGCTGAATCGTAATTTCATGATCAGCGGGGGCTGGAACCTCAATTTCGACTAATTTAAGGACTTCTGGACCGCCATTTTCTGCGATCTGGATAGCTTTGACTAAGTTGCTCATATGTGCTCCTGGCAGTTATGTTTGTGGCAAATCGGATTTTATTTGTTAGTGGGGCGAGTTTATCCTAGCCAAGGTAAAATGTAAGTCTATCTAAAACAAAATTGCAGGGAATTATGGCCGGACACAGTAAATGGGCCAATATCCAGCACCGTAAAGGTCGCCAGGATGCCAAACGCGGAAAACTCTGGACCAAGATTATTCGCGAGATCACAGTCGCTGCGCGCGCCGGCGGCGCAGACCCGGACGCCAATCCGCGCTTGCGCATGGTGTGGGACAAGGCTAACGCCGCCAACATGCCCAAGGACAATGTCCAGCGCGCAATTGCAAAGGGTGTGGGCGGAGCAGACGGGTCGAATTTTGACGAGATCCGCTACGAGGGTTATGGCTTGGCTGGTGCTGCAGTGGTGGTTGACTGCATGACGGACAACCGCACCCGCACTGTGGCAGATGTGCGTCATGCATTCTCCAAGCACGGCGGCAATCTCGGACAGGAAGGCTCTGTCGCTTTCATGTTCACGCACTGCGGTCAGTTTATTTTCGCGCCAGGCACGTCCGAGGATCTTGTCATGGAAGCCGCACTTGACGCTGGCGCCGATGACGTGGCAACCGACGAAGAAGGAGTGATCGAGGTCATCTGCCCTGTCAACGCCTTCGCAGCCGTTCGTGACGCGCTGACAGCAAAAGGTCTGACACCTGAGATGGCAGATATCGTCATGAAACCCAATAACGAAGTGGAGCTTGATGGAGATAACGCCATCAAAATGCAAAAACTTCTCGATGCACTTGAAAGTCTTGATGACGTTCAAGAGGTCTACACCAATGCCGTCATGGACGAGCAAGGCTAATTCAGCATGAAACTTTTAGTCATCGGCTCAGGTGGCCGTGAACACGCTCTTGCATGGCGTTTATTGCAATCCCCTCGTGTCAAACATGTATACGTTGCTCCCGGTAATGGCGGAACAGCCGTCATGCAGGGCACCTCGAACGTCGCCTTGTCCGACCCAGCCGATCTGGCTGCGTTTGTGAAAAATGAAGGTATTGCACTCACGGTTGTCGGGCCAGAGGCCCCTCTTGCTGCGGGTGTGGTCGATGTGTTTCGCGCACAGGGACTGAAAATATTTGGTCCAACGCGTGCAGCCGCGCAACTCGAGAGCTCGAAAGATTTCGCTAAAGCATTTATGGTCAGGCATCAGATTCCTACTGCCGAGTACCAAACCTTTACCGATCCTCTTGCAGCGCATAGCTACATCGAAGAAAAAGGCGCACCGATCGTTATCAAGGCGGACGGCTTGGCTGCAGGCAAAGGCGTTGTGGTTGCCCTGACAGAAAAAGAAGCGCACGAAGCCGTTGATGCCATGCTTGGCGATGGCTCACTTGGTGCAGCGGGTGCACGAGTCGTCATCGAAGAATGTCTGTTGGGCGAAGAAGCCAGCTTTATCATTCTGTGTGATGGTAAAAATATTCTCCCGCTTGCAACGAGTCAAGACCACAAGCGCTTAATGGATGCGGATCAAGGCCCAAACACAGGTGGTATGGGTGCATATTCACCCGCCCCTGTTGTCACTTCAGCCATCCATCAGCGCATTATGCGCGAGGTCATTGAACCGACTATTCAGGGTATGGAGGCTGATGGGATCCCCTTCACAGGATTTCTCTATGCCGGCGTGATGATTGGCGATGGAGAAGATTCTACGCGTCCAATCAAAGTTCTTGAGTTCAATTGCCGTATGGGCGATCCAGAGACACAACCCATCATGATGCGCATCCGTAGCGACCTGCTTGAGGTCTTTGAACACGGCGTTTCGGGAACACTTGACCAAGCTAGCATCGACTGGGATCCGCGCACAGCACTCGGTGTTGTGATGGCAAGTGCGAATTATCCTGCCACACCAAGATTAGGCGATGTAATTACCGGAATTCCACTACCGCAACCTGATTGCGTAGTGTTCCATGCAGGTACGGTATTGAAAGACGATGAGACAATGACATCAGGGGGGCGTGTACTTTGCGTAACAGCGCTCGACGATTCTGTTCGCTCAACACAGAACCGAGTCTATGCAGTGGTGGATGTAATCAATTTCGACGGTGCTCAATTCCGTCGTGATATCGGCTGGCGCGCCCTGGAGCCTCGTTAATTGTCTGACGTCAACATTCCCGCAGTGCGCAGCTATCTACTTGGATTGCAAAGTCACATCGTGGCTGCGCTCGAATCTGTCGAGGGCGCACCATTTCTCACGGACCAGTGGGTGCGTGAAGAAGGCGGTGGTGGTATCTCTCGACTAATCGAAGGTGGCCGGGTCTTTGAGCGTGCGGGTGTTTTATTTAGTCATGTGCTAGGTACTAGCTTACCGCCCTCAGCGACTGCACATCGACCAGAAGTTGCCGGGCGCCCTTGGGAGGCGATGGGTGTATCGATGGTGCTGCACCCACGTAATCCTTACGTACCGACCACACACATGAACGTCAGGATGTTTGTTGCAAAAGCCCAAGCCGACACTGAACAGAAAGATGTGTTCTGGTTCGGAGGCGGCATGGACTTAACCCCTTATTATGTATTTGAAGAAGATGCCCGTCATTTCCATCAAACCAATAAAAATGCACTTGATCCACACAGCTCAACGGCTTACAACGAATACAAAAAGTGGTGTGATGAATATTTTTATCTGAAGCATCGCAAAGAAACCCGCGGAATCGGTGGTATTTTTTTTGATGACCTGAGTAAAGACGGATTCGATGCCTCCTTTGCGTTAATGCGCTCGGTGGGAGATGCATTTACACAGGCCTATATGCCAATTGTTGAAAAACGCTTGAATATGCCCTATGGAGAACGCGAGCGAGACTTTCAAGCCTACCGGCGTGGTCGTTATGTAGAATTCAACCTGGTATTTGATCGTGGCACCCTGTTTGGTCTGCAATCTGGTGGGCGTACAGAATCGATATTACTTTCTATGCCTCCGGTTGCGAATTGGCGTTATAACTGGAATGCACAACCCAACACACCCGAAGCGGCCCTTAATCAGTATCTCAGCCCAAGGAATTGGATCTGATGCGAATCGGTCTCCTCGGAGGTAGTTTCGATCCTGTGCACCGTGCGCATCTAACGCTCGCGAACACAGCATTGGCAGAACTGAATCTAGATCAGGTGCAATTGATCCCTGCTGGACAACCATGGCAGCGTCCCCCGCTCGGTGCATCCACCTCGGATCGGCTCACAATGACAAGTCTTGCTGTGGGTCAGCAATCAGGCTTACTTGTTAATTCAGTTGAAATCGATCGGAATGGCCCCACTTATACTATCGAGACGCTAGAGTCACTGCCGCAAGGACCTGAATATTTCTGGATCCTGGGCGCTGATCAGCTTGCAAACTTTTGCACGTGGCGTCGCTGGTCTGAGATCGTGTCGCGCGTGCAACTGGTGGTTGCACAGCGCCCTGGCTCTGAACTGATTATTCCGCCAGAGCTAGCCATCTGGTTGAACACGAATAATAAACGGCTGATTCATTTACCTTTTGAACCACTCGACATCTCTGCCAACGAAATCCGCCAACGGATTGCGCGTGGCGAGTCCACCGCTGACTTCTTACCCGAAGCAGTTGGTCAATACATTACCGCTCGCGGTCTTTACCGTCAGCACACAGACTGACAGGATAAAAAATGGATATTACAAAACTACAACGAGTAGTCGTTGACGCGCTCGAAGATGTAAAAGCTCAAGACATTCAGGTGTTCAATACGACTCACCTTACAAGTTTGTTTGATCGTGTGATTGTCTGCTCAGCCACATCAAATCGTCAGACACGTTCGCTGGCCAATAGCGTCTGCGAAAAGGTCAAAAGCATAGGCGAAACAGTGATCGCGACCGAAGGCGAAGACACCGGTGAATGGGTGCTTGTCGATATCGGTGACATCGTGATTCACATTATGCAACCCGCAATTCGTGCGTATTACAGCCTCGAGCAAATTTGGGGTGGTAAACCTGTGCACATGAAACTGTTGCCAGAATCTACTCGCCCGGTTGTCGCGCCGGGTGAAAAATTCGATCCCATGGCAATTTCTCATGAAGAACCTGTTGGTCGCCGCGCACAGAGCCGTGCAGCCAACCGTGTTTCCGCTCCTACAGGTCGTTCTTCACGTCCTGTCCGTTCTACACGATAAGGCTGAGTACTGTAATCAGATCAGGAATTAATCTGGCATGAAAATTACGATCATCGCGGTCGGAGCACGCATGCCAGATTGGGTAGAGGACGCTTGGAGCGATTACGTCAAGCGTCTCCCATCCGACTGGTCGGTCGTGCTTAAGGAAATAAAACCTGAGTCACGCACCAGTGGCAAGACACCGACACAAATGATGTTGGCTGAAGCCAAGCGTATCGAGTCAGCCATCCCGGAAGCAAGCTTGCGTGTGGCACTTGATGAGCATGGGCGTGATTACACAACGCATACATTCGCTGACCTACTGGGCGGTTGGCATAATAATAGCCAGTCGATTGCCATCATCATTGGTGGACCTGACGGTCTGGATTCAGAATTAAAAAAATCTTGTCAGAGCATGTTACGGTTATCGTCCATGACAATGCCCCACCCTATGGTCAGAGTCGTACTAATTGAACAAATCTATCGCGCTTGGTCAATACTCAATAACCATCCCTATCACCGCGATTGACATATCCGGATATATTTAAGTGACAGCCATCTACCTCGCCTCCGCAAGTCCACGCAGAAGTGAATTACTTAAACAAATAAATATTACTCACACGGTACTCGATGTACCTGCGGCTCCAGGTGAAGATGAACCTCGGCATATCGGCGAATCACCATGCGAATATGTAAAACGTACGGCACAAGATAAAGCTGAGCGCGCGATAGCTTGGGTTCAATCACAGTCAGACGTACTGATTAGTAGTCTGCCAATATTGACTGCAGATACTACTGTTGCGTTAGGTGATCAAGTACTTGGTAAACCACGTGATGATGAGGATGCCAGACAGATTCTAAGATCACTCTCAGGAACCACCCACATCGTGTATACAGCTGTCGTACTGAGCCATGCTGGGCATCGGTTCGAAGCAATATCAACGTCCAGAGTAAGTTTTAAAGAACTCAGTGAAAAAGAAATTACTGAGTACATAGATAGCAAAGAGCCATTCGGTAAAGCTGGTGGTTATGGTATCCAGGGCTTAGCAGCAAAATTTATATCGAATCTGGCTGGTAGCTACACAGGTGTAATGGGCTTACCTTTATTTGAAACTGCGAAATTATTAAATCAAGCAGGTTTCTGAAAAGAAAAGACAAAACCCCGCGAGCCGAGAGGCTGCGGGGTTTTGAGGGGTAAGAGCTTGACAATGTCCTACTTTCACAGACGTACGTCCACTATCATCGGCGCTAAGGTGTTTCACGGTCCTGTTCGGGATGGGAAGGGGTGGGACCACCTCG
>CANCRX010000093.1 GCA_947380655.1 Alcaligenaceae bacterium
GAATGAAAGACATCATTCTTGAGACAGACGGCCTGACGAAAGAGTTTCGCGGCTTTGTAGCTGTCAATAACGTGTCGCTGAGCGTTGAGCGTGGACACATTCACGCTCTCATCGGCCCGAATGGCGCAGGTAAAACAACCTGTTTCAACCTGTTGACTAAATTTTTGTCGCCTACGCGGGGCAAAATCTCGTTCAATGGCGTCGATATTACTGGTGACAAACCTGCACAAATCGCCCGGCGCGGCATTATTCGTTCGTTTCAGATTTCAGCAGTTTTTCCTCATCTTTCAGTACTTGAAAACGTTCGGATCGGCCTGCAACGCCAAACTGGACAATCATTTCATTTCTGGAAAAGCGAAAAAATACTGAATCAGCTGAACGATCGGGCGCAAGCGCTCCTCGAACAAGTCGATCTGGGTCAGTTTGCCAACGAAATTACCGGCAGCCTGCCTTATGGTCGCAAACGAGCACTCGAAATCGCCACCACATTGGCGATGGAGCCTGAGTTGATGCTGCTTGACGAACCCACCCAGGGCATGGGTCACGAAGACGTTGACCGTGTGACCCAACTCATCAAGCGCGTGAGCGTAGGACGGACCATTTTGATGGTTGAGCACAATATGGGCGTGGTGTCTTCGATTGCAGATACCATTACTGTACTTGCGCGTGGTGCCGTGCTGGCCGAAGGCAACTATGCACACGTTTCACGTGACCCGTCCGTGATGGAAGCCTATATGGGCACCACTGAAGGCGAACTCGAAGGAGCTCACGCATGAGTACCCCCGCTCTCGAAATCTCAGGATTAAATGCCTGGTACGGCGAATCACACATCCTGCATGGCGTAGACATATCGGTTAACAAGGGTGAAGTCGTCACGATCCTGGGGCGCAATGGCGCTGGCAGGACCACGACGATGCGTGCGATTCTTGGCTTGACGGGCTCACGCACTGGCTCCATCCGCATCCATGGCACTGAATCGATCGGGATGGAGACCTTCAAAATCGCTCACCTGGGCGTTGGCTATTGCCCGGAAGAGCGCGGTATTTTTGCCAGCTTGTCCTGTGAAGAAAACCTGCTGCTCCCGCCTCCCGTCGGCCCGCTCGGTGGCGGCATGTCTTTGTCCGAAATCTACGAAATGTTCCCCAACTTGCTCGAGCGGCGCAACTCACCCGGCACCCGTCTCTCCGGCGGCGAACAGCAGATGCTGGCGGTTGCACGTATTTTGCGCACAGGCGCTAACCTCTTATTACTCGACGAGATCTCTGAAGGCCTGGCCCCAGTGATTGTGCAAGCACTCGCACGCATGATCAAAATGCTGAAAGCCAAGGGCTACACCATCGTCATGGTTGAACAGAACTTCCGTTTCGCCGCACCGCTGGCTGATCGTTTTTATGTCATGGAACACGGTCAGATTGTTGAGCACTTCGGTGCCTCAGAACTGAAAGAGAAACAATCGGTGCTAAACCAACTGTTAGGTGTTTAAGCATTAAACCAATACGTTGAAATATTTTGATCGCAAATAACATTATTTGCTGAGTTTTTACTGGAGCTTCACATGAAATTAAAAACACTTGCCGCCCTCTTAATGGCTGGCTTCGGCATTGCCGCTCAACCCGCTGTTGCAGCCATTTCTGACGATGTGATTCGTATCGGTATCATTTCTGATATGTCAGGTGTTTACGCCGACGTCGATGGCCCCGCAGGTGTTGAGGCGATCCGCATGGCGATTGCCGATGCAGGCGGTGAGATCAACGGCAAAAAGATCGAACTGCTGACAGCTGACCATCAGAACAAAGCCGACCTCGCCTCCTCCAAAGCCCGCGAGTGGTTTGACCAGCAAAAAATCGATATGCTGATTGGCGGCACCAACTCCGCCACCAACATCGCGATGGCGGCAATTGCTGCAGATAAGAAAAAACCTTTTATCTCGATCGGTTCAGCCACATCGGACATGACCAACAAGGCCTGCACGCCATATACCGTGCACTACGCCTATGACACCGTTGCACTGGCTCGCGGCACCGGTGGTGCAGTCGTAAAGGACGGCGGCAAGACGTGGTTTTTCCTGACGGCTGATTACGCCTTCGGACACGCACTTGAGCGCGATACGGCGGCCGTCGTTAAGTCGGCAGGCGGCGAAATTAAAGGCCAGGTCCGCGCACCATTGTCGACCGGTGATTTTTCTTCTTTCATGCTTCAGGCTCAAGCCTCAGGCGCCAAAATCCTCGGCCTGGCTAACGCTGGCGGCGACACCATCAACTCGATCAAAGCCGCTAACGAATTCGGCGTTACTCCCGGAATGAAACTCGCAGGTCTGCTGATTTTCATTAACGATATTCACGCTCTCGGTTTGAAAGCAACCCAGGGCATGTACCTGACCGATGGCTGGTATTGGGATCAGTCAGACGCGTCGCGTGCCTGGGCTAAGAAATTTGAAGACAAAGTCAAACGCAAGCCCTCCATGCTGCAGGCAGCTGACTACTCTGCGGTGTCGTTCTATCTGAATGCCATCAAAGCAACCGGCTCGGACGATGCAGATACCGTCATGAAATGGATGAAGTCCAACAAGATCAATGACTTCTTCGCAACCAATGGTTATGTGCGCGAAGATGGTCGCATGGTGCACGACATGTTCCTGATGCAGGTCAAAACACCTGCAGAATCAAAAGGACCATGGGACTACTACAAAATCATCGAAACACTGCCGGGCGACAAAGTGTACGGAAGTCTTGCCGAATCGACATGCGCATTTATTAAAAAATAAGTTTTCAGCAGTGGGGTTTTCTGCCGGTTGGCAGGAAACCTCTCCTGACACCACAGACTCTATTTGACTGAAACATGATAACTACTATTTTTGGAATTCCGATCCAGGCATTCCTCGGTCAGCTCCTGCTAGGACTGGTCAACGGATCGTTCTACGCCATTCTCTCGCTTGGCCTGGCCGTCATTTTCGGTCTGCTCAACGTGATCAACTTTGCCCATGGGGCGCTGTACATGCTGGGTGCATTTCTGGCCTGGATGGGGATGTCCTATTTCGGTCTGAACTACTGGTTGATGCTGGCGCTCGCACCTGTGCTTGTAGGACTGTTCGGTATCGTGATCGAAAAATGCTTGCTCAAGCATCTCTACAAGCTCGATCACCTCTACGGCTTGCTACTGACTTTCGGCATCACCTTGCTGCTCGAAGGTCTGATGCGCAGTATTTATGGTGTTTCAGGTCAGCCTTACTCCACACCCGAGGCGTTGCGTGGTGCAACCAACCTCGGCTTCATGGTGCTGCCTAATTATCGTGCCTGGGTTGTCGTGGCTTCGGTTGTGGTCTGTCTGATTACCTGGTTTGTGATTGAACGCACCCGCCTGGGAGCACTGTTACGTGCAGGCACCGAAAACCCCAAGCTCGTCGAGGCTTTCGGAGTCAACGTTCCACTGATGATCACACTGACCTATGGGTTTGGCGTGGCACTGGCTGGTTTTGCAGGCGTGCTAGCTGCCCCAGTTCTGCAGATTTCTCCGCTGATGGGGTCTAACCTGATCATCGTGGTGTTTGCGGTGGTCGTCATTGGTGGCATGGGCTCAATCCTGGGTGCCATTGTCACCGGGCTGGGTTTGGGTGTGATTGAAGGTCTGACTAAAGTGTTCTGGCCTGAGGCCTCAAGCACTGTGGTGTTTATCATTATGGCTATCGTCCTGTTCGTGCGTCCCGCCGGGCTCTTCGGGAAAGAAAAATGAATCGTCAAACGCTCGGATATATTGTTTTCCTGGGTTTTCTGCTGGCAGTGCCAGTGATCGGTGTCTATCCGGTCTTTGCAATGAAAATCATGTGCTATGCCTTGTTCGCCTGTGCATTTAACTTACTGCTAGGCTTTACAGGTTTGCTGTCTTTTGGTCATGCAGCGTTTCTGGGAACGGCTGCCTATGCCTCAGGCCATGCAATGAAAATCTGGGGCTTCTCGCCTGAACTCGGCATTGTCTTCGGTGTGGTGATGGCTGGCTTACTGGGCCTGGTTATGGGTGCGCTGGCGATTCGTCGCAGTGGCATTTATTTCGCCATGATCACCATGGCGCTGGCACAGATGGTGTTCTTCTTTTTCCTGCAGGCGAAATTCACCGGCGGTGAAGATGGCCTCCAAGGCGTTCCCCGCGGCACCTTGTTTGGACTGCTGGATCTTAAGAGCGACTTCAATCTGTACTATGTTGTGCTGGCGATCTTCATTTTTGGTTACTTCGTCATCTGGCGCACCGTGCATTCCCCTTTCGGTCAGGTGCTCAAGGCCATCCGTGAAAACGAGCCACGTGCCGTTTCACTCGGTTATGACGTCGAGCGTTTCAAACTATTGGCCTTTGTCTTGTCTGCCATGCTCGCTGGGCTGGCCGGCTCAACCAAGATGCTGATTTTTGTTTCTGCAACGCTTTCAGATGCAACCTGGCAAATGTCTGGACTGGTGATTCTGATGACACTTGTGGGTGGCATGGGCACGCTGGTTGGTCCCGTTTTAGGTGCCTTCATTGTCGTGTTGCTTGAAAACAAAGTGGGTGACTTCGGTGCCTCGATGGCAAAAATGACGGGGGTCGACTGGTTCAACCGCCTGGGTGAATCCGTGACAATCGTGATTGGCCTGATCTTTGTGATCTGTGTACTGGCCTTCCGTCGCGGACTGATCGGTGAATTGAACGCCTGGATGGATCGTCGCAAGGGTATTGCGTCGTCCACACCTGGAGCAGCACATTAAGTACAGACATTTAATCTGACAGTTAAAAACGGAGACCTTCAAACAGTCTCCGTTTTTTATTAAGGCTAAGTAGTCAGCTCATAGGGTATTTACGAATCGTCACTCGTGTAAACCCTATATAAGATGAGTCATATAAAAAAACAATCGGAGACAAACATGATTCAAAAGCTTTTCCAAAAAGCACTCCCTGTGCTTGCAGCAGCACTCATGAGCACAGCGGCCAGTGCCCAGGGTGTCACCAAGGATGAAATTCTCATCGGCGGCGTAGGTCCCATTACGGGTCCAGCGGCCTATATCGGCCTGGGTGGCCGTGATGGTCTGGCTATGGCTATCAAGGAAATTAATGCTGCTGGTGGTGTGAACGGTCGTAAATTCAAACTGATTTTTGAGGATGACGGTCACTCCCCCACTAAAGCGCTCGGTGCGGTGAAAAAACTGATCGATCAAGACAAGGTCTTCATGATTTTTGGTGCGGGCGGTTCTAACGCTACGGTTGGCACCATCGACTACGTCAAAGAACAACAGCGTGTGATGTATGTCTCGTTTGCATCAGCGCCGGCGGTGACCTACCCATTCAATACTTATTTATTCCGTGGTGCCACAACGGAAGTACCTCGCTATGGTGAGCTTTACTCGGAATTTATCGCAGATGGACTGAAAGCTAAAAAAGTAGCGATCATGAATGGTCGTGAAGAATATCCAAAGAACGAAGGCAATGCGCTCGCGACCACTCTCAAAGAGGTCTATAAAGCTGACATCGTATCTCGCGTCGAATTCAATATCGGTGACAAGGATTTCACACCGCAGTTACTCGAAGTGAAAAAATCTGGTGCGCAAGTCATCGCTTTTTTCGGCAATCCTGCTGAAGCGGCAATCGCGATGCGTCAAGCACGCGAGCTAGGTATCGATCAAAAATTCTTTGTCGGTGCCACGATGGTTGACAAAGCCTTTACTGCCGCGGCTAAAGAAAACGCCGAAGGCGCAACAGGTTTTTCTTTAATCCCTTTCCTGCCAGGAACGAAAAATGCAGAGCTACAGAGCTGGGAAGCAAAATGGAAAAAGGAATATCCTAACTTGCCAGTGGGTCGTCCAAACGTATTTGATGTGATGGCCTATACAGACATGTATGTGATTGCAGAAGCGATGAAAAAGGCCGGTCCCGATCTGACTACAAAAAGTTTGATCGCAGGTCTTGAGCAAATCAAAGGCTTTTCACAATCCTCACTCGCTTCTCCCATCACGTTTACCAATAAGCACCATATCGGCAATTTGACGCTCACAGTGATGGAAGTCAAAGATGGGCAGTGGGTGCCTATTGGCTGGAAGCCCTCACGTCCAAGTGAAATTCTCAAACGCTACGAATAAGACTTAGGGTCTGCACGCCAGACTTCACGCTTAAGTTTCGTTCACACGCCCGTTAGCCACTCGGTCTGAACATGATTCTGCTCAGACGGGTAGGCTTTTCGGGTGTTTCATACTCTGTTTCGGCACCACATCCAGCATGACGATCACTATCGCTCTGCAGTTATTGATTTCCGGCCTTTCGGTCGGCAGCATTTATGCGATGGTAGCGCTCGCACTTGTTATTCCGTTCAAAGCCTCCAGCATTCTTAATTTCGCTCAAGGCGAAATCGTCACCGTCGGGGCCTATGCAGCACTGGTCCTGACAGCGCTCGGCTTGCCCTACTGGATCGTACTGCCCTGTACGATTGCGATTGGATTTATGGTCGGGCTCGTAATCGAGCGCACCATTATTCGGCGCATTATGGCAGCACCTGAATTCACGCTTGTGATCGCCACCTTCGCGATTGGTCTGATTATCAAAAGTGCGATCAGACTGTATTGGCAAGACAATCTTTTCACAATAGACAATCCACTGCCTTTCAAGTCTTTCAAGCTGGCTGGCGTAGTGATGAATCCACAGTATTTGTGGGTGATTTTCTGTACAACAGCCTTAGTGATCTGTCTCGCATGGTTTTTTAAATTCAGCTCACTGGGCAAAGCCATGCGAGCGGTATCCCAAAGTCAGGAGGCCGCCAGACTGATGGGCGTAAACGTCGAACGTGTCCTGATGACCTCCTGGGGCATCTCGGCTGCGATTGGTTCTTTTGGTGGAATCTTGCTGGCTCCAATTATCGGCATCAACCCTGAAATTGGACACCTCATCCTCAAGGCGCTCGTCGCTGCGGTCATCGGTGGCTTTACTTCACTGCCCGGCGCGTTTGTCGGGGGATTGATTTTAGGACTGCTTGAAACATACTCTGGCGCATTTTTTGGCAGCACACTCAAAAACATCATTCCCTTTGTGGTGCTAGTCGTATTCCTGCTGATACGTCCCTACGGTTTATTTGGCAAAGCGCCGCTGGTGAGGATTTGATGCACATGAATCAAAAAAACATATTCATATCGGTTTGTCTGCTTGTGGCTGCCGTGATCGCGCCACTCGTGCTACCGACCTATTATCTTTATTTGTTGAATCTGATACTAATCAACATCATTCTTGCGCTTGGGCTGAATGTTCTGACCGGGAATTCCGGCCAGATTTCACTCTGTCATTCTTCTTTCATGGCGATCGGCGCTTATACCTACACGTTGCTCAACAACGAGCTGCACTGGCCCATGCTTGCCTGTGCCGGTGCAGCCGTATTGTTATCCGCGCTGGGGGGCGTGCTAGTAGGCTATCCCGCGCGCCGTTTAAGCGGGATTTACCTGGCCCTCGCAACGCTCGCCTTTCTCTCGCTCACACAAATCCTGATCGAAGAGTTCCCGGATCTCACTGGCGGTATTCGTGGATTAAAAATCGAGAAAACTACGTTTCTGGGCTTTTCTCTGGGTAACGAAACACTCTTGTTCTATCTCGTGGCGATCGCTTGCGCGTTTAGCCTTTACGTGACCTTCAACATCATGCGGTTTCCCATTGGTCGTGCTTTTGATGCTATTCGCACCAGCCCGCATGCTGCGCAAGCGCTTGGCATTCCTGTAGCCCGGGTCAAACTAGTCGCCTTCACAATCTCAGCGGCCTATGCTGGTCTGGCAGGTGTGCTATTCGCCATGATTGTTGGCTTTATCGATCCCATTGAGTTTGGCGTCTCCGCCTCGTTGCGCTACATCACCTTCATCGTTGTCGGTGGCATGGGCAGCATCGCGGGTTCAGTGATCGGTGCGGTAGTCTTGACTGGATTACCCGAGGCGTTGCGTGGCATCAAAGAGTACGGAGATTTTGTCTACTCGATCATTTTGTTACTCAGTCTGGTATTCATGCCCAATGGTCTGATTGGACTATTCCAGGCCAAGGTACTGAAACGTAACAAAACTTCTGGAGCCTAACTGGATGCAAACGACTCCTTTATTGAAAACAAAAGAGCTATCGCTTCAATTCGGTGGCTTAAAAGCGTTACAGAACGTCAGCATGGAAGTACCAGCGGGTGAGTTTCGCGGACTGATCGGACCCAATGGTGCCGGTAAAACCACACTCATCAACTGTATCAGCGGTGCCATCCAGGCCAGCTCTGGGTCGATTGTGTTCGATGACGTTGAAATTGGCACCATGGCACCACATCTGATTAGCGGACTCGGGATGAGCCGAAGTTTTCAGCACGTGCAGATTTTTGGAGATCGCAGCGTTCGGGACAACATTCTGATTGGCATGCACAGACAGATCAAACAGAACCTCATTGGTCAGCTACTGGGCTTACCAGGGAGCCGGGCCGCAGAGCACGAGGCAGGCTTACGTGCAGAGGCATTGCTCAAACGGTTTGATTTACATGATGTTGCCAATCGACCTGCAAAACTCCTGCCTTACGGCGTACTCAAGAGACTCGATCTGGCCCGTTCCCTCGCAGCCAAACCAAAATTATTGCTACTCGACGAACCCACTTCAGGCATGTCAGAGGAAGAGGCGCTCAGCGCAATCTCCATGCTCAAAGATATCGCAAGACAAGAAGGGATGACACTGCTGGTCATCGAACACAATATGCGCATCATGATGGATTTAGCGGATCAAATATCCGTACTTCATTTAGGACAAATTATTGCCGAAGGCACGCCAGAAGAAGTGACACAAAATCCTGTCGCGATCGAAGCCTACCTCGGCGAGGAAGAAGTCGATGCTTAGTATAGAAAATCTGCACGCGGCCTATGGACCTGTCGAGGCGCTGCACGGCATCGACATACAGGTCAAGCCAGGAAGCATCGTCGGGGTGCTTGGTGCAAATGGTTCAGGAAAGACAACCTTATTCAAGGCAATCGCTGGGCTTGTTCACGTCACACAAGGTAGCGCCAGTTTTAATGGGGTTGTCTTATCAAATAAATCTGCGCAGTCCATCGTCAAGCAAGGCGTATCGCTTGTTCCGCAGGGTCGCATGCTGTTTCCAGAAATGACCGTATTGGAAAATCTGGAAATGGGCGCTTATTTGTTGCACGATCATGCGGAGTTTGCCAAACGCCTGAGCGCTGTGCAAACCATGTTCCCGATTTTGAAGGAACGCGCACACCAGATGGTCGCACTCATGTCTGGCGGTGAACAACAAATGCTCGCGATTGGTCGTGCACTCATGGGGCAACCAGACCTGATCTTGCTTGATGAGCCCTCGATCGGACTCGCCCCAAAGATTTTCGATCAAATCCTGGCAACGGTTCAAGACATCAATGCACGTCGCAAAACGACCATCGTCATTGCGGAACAAAATGTCAGGAAAATTTTAAAAATCGTTGATCACGCCTACGTGCTGGAATCAGGCAAAGTCGCGGTCAGCGGAACGTCAGAACAGCTCGCGGGTGACGAAAGCATCCGACGCGCGTATTTAGGTTTGTAAATAAAAGTCTAGCAACATCAGGAATCAACATGAAGCTTATCGATATGCACTCACACTGGGGAACCGAACGAGGCTATGTGCTGCGCACTGCGGCCGAGCTCGCCCAGCAAAAAAAGACCTGGAACTCTGAAACAAAATATGTGACAGAAGAGGAAATGGCGACCTACTTCCGTGCGAGCAACGCACAAGTCATCCTCGATCTAGGCTTTACCAAATTCGCACCGATCGAAGAAATCCGACCGCTGCATGACTATTCTTTCGAGATGCAGAAAAAATATCCCGATGCGATTCTGGGCAACTGGTTTCACATTGACCCGATGTTTCACGGCAAAGAAGAAGGCCTCAAGGAACTGCGTCGCTGTATCGACTCTAAAGCCGGATTTATCGGACTGGCTGTCAATGGTTCAGGTTCAGTCCCTGCAAGCGACCCGGTCTACGACTCTTATTACAAACTTTGCATTGAGGCCGGCATTCCTGTCCTGATCTTTGTCGGCACGACAGGACTGGGCGCCGGGCTGCCAGGTGGAAACGGTATCTTGCTCGACAGCTGTCATCCACGCCATCTGGATATGGTTGCGGCCAGAAACCCTTTGCTACGCATCGTTGCCGCACGACCTGGCTGGCCCTGGCAAGCTGAAACCATCGCAGTGCTCATGCATAAGCGCAACATCTGGTACGAACTGCATGGCTGGTCACCAAAATATTTCACCCCTGATCTCAAGCACGATATCGCACGTCGACTACAAGACCGGATTATGTTTGGGGGTGACTATCCGCTCTATACCTTTGAGCGACTGACAACTGAGTGGAAAGCAGAGGGCTACTCCGAAGCAGTGCTTGAAAAGGTTTTTCACAAGAATGCGGAAGCATTCTTAAGCGGAGTGGAACGCTAATGGATCTCGGACTGAAAGGAAAAGTCGCGATCGTCGGCGGCGGCAGCATGGGCATTGGTTTCGGCATCGCGAATCGTCTGGCAGCAGAAGGAGCAGATCTGGTCATTTTTGCCAGACGGGTACCTAAACTCGAAGCCGCTGCAGCGGAACTCACAAGCAAATATGGTGTGCGCGTCGTACCCGTTTCAGCAGATATTCGCGATCAGGATGAAAGCGGACGTATTGTTCAAACCGCAATCGATCATTTCGGCAAACTCGATATCCTGGTGAATAACGACGGTGCACCACCGCTGGGCCCAATCGATTCTTTTGATGACGTCGCCTGGCAGAAAGCTGTCGAACAAAATCTTTTTAGCGTGATCCGCATGGTTCGCTCGGCACTGCCTCACCTCAAAGCATCAGGTGCTGGCAGCATTCTGAACATATCAGCGATTTCTGCCATCCAGCCGATCGCAGGTTTTGCGCTGTCCGTCGCGACCTGGGCAGGTCTGATGGGGTATGCCAAAACCCTTTCGATGGAAATCGCGCAGCACGGCATTAACGTCAATACGATATGCCCTGGTTATATCGATACCGACCGTCTGCAAAAAGTATTTGCGGCAGGCACTGAAAGTCCTGAGAGTGTGCGCGCAAAGCTGATTACTGAAATCCCGCTTGGACGTATTGGCTCCACCGCTGATATCGCCAATCTGGTTGCTCTGCTCGTCTCGCCTGCTGGCTCCTACATCACAGGTTGCACCATCCCTGTTGATGGCGGCTTACTACGCGCGTTAAGGTAACCCTATGACCAGTCCGACCACCAATGCGCAAGGCATCAAACTGATGACCACGCCGCAATACAAAACACGACTGACAGACTCTTTGCGCAAGCGTTACATCAACAGCAAAGCCTGGCATGACGTGACGTTTTATGACTTCATCGAAAAACGGGCACTTGAGCATCCAGACCGCGTTGTGTTCATCGATGAGACGCGCAGCCTGACTTATGGTGAACTTAAAACTCAGGTCGATCGCTGCGCGGCTTTTTTTAAAAGTATCGGTATCGGCGCCGGTGACGTTGTCACGATGCAGTTTCCCAATCGGGTCGAATTCCCCATCGTGTTCTTTTCTCTTGAACTGATCGGTGCGATCGCCAATAAAATCAGTCCGGACTTCAGACGTCGGGAAGTCGAATACATATTGCGATTCTCGAACAGCAAAGCCTTTGTCTGCGCATCGAACTTCAAAGGGTTTGATTATGCGGCAATGATTGATGAACTGCGTCCAGAGTTACCCAATC
Organism: Alcaligenaceae bacterium; assembly: GCA_947380655.1. Taxonomy (GTDB): domain Bacteria; phylum Pseudomonadota; class Gammaproteobacteria; order Burkholderiales; family Burkholderiaceae_B; genus Zwartia. Next base: position 11,717 of record CANCRX010000093.1, read on the forward strand.
TGAAAACAGTTGTGGTGTCAGGTGAAACAAGCGTGAATAACGTCCATTCACTTGAACAAGGACTGGCTACCTCAGCCCCGCTGCCCGCCTCAGACCGTATTCACATGAGTCCCGATGCGGTCATGCGTATGGCGTTCACCTCCGGTACGACGGGCGATCCGAAAGGGGTCATGCATTGTTTTAATACAACGCTCTACGCCGCAGAAGTCATCAACAGTGAAATGCACGTCACTGAGAACGAAGTGTTATTGATCTGGTTGCCGGTTGGCTTGAACTGGGGTTATCTCAGCTTGTTGCAGACGGTCATGGCTGGTGCACGCGCAGTGCTGATGGAAAAATTTCAGGCGACTCGCGCACTGGAACTCATTGAAAAACACCGTGCGACCTTCATACCGACGGCCCCCGCTTCATTGCTTGCGATCTTGAACGTTCCAGATTTTCAAAAATACGATTGCACCTCCTTACGTGTGGTCATCACGGGTGGTGCCTCAGCGGCCATTGAAACGATCCGTGCCTATCAAAAGTACATGAAAGGTCACCTACTCGAACTGTATGGCATGCTTGAAACAGGCTTTCATAC
>CANCRX010000094.1 GCA_947380655.1 Alcaligenaceae bacterium
GCGTGGTTTCCATGGCTTGATAGAAGCTTTGGAAATTCACGACCCCAAGCGTTTTATGAACGGGCAAGGGGCTAAGTTTGAGCGTGATCTGTCGGCTATAGGCGAGGGTGCCTTCCGAGCCCACAAGTAGATGGGCGAGGTTGGCGACACCGTCGTCCGTGTAGGCACGCGGATTCTGACAGTCAAAAATATCCAGGTTGTAGCCTGCAACCCGACGAAGGACCTTTGGAATCCGCTCGGCCAGCTCACCGCGCTCTCGTGATGCGATCTGTTTGAGCGCATTCAGTATGCCTTGCAGTCGCTCACCCGATACAGGTTGGTTTAAAGAGCCAAAGCGTGCCTGTGTGCCATCGGCAAGTACCGCATCAATCGAAACAACGTTATGCACCATGTTGCCGTACTCGATGGAGCGCGAGCCACAGGAGTTGTTTCCCGTCATGCCACCGATCGTGCACTGCGCACTGGTTGACACATCAACGGCGAACCACAAACCATGGGGTTTGAGCCAGGCATTCAAGTGATCAAGCACAATGCCAGGTTCAACAGTGACGGTTTGTGCAACTGGATCAAAATCGATCACATTGCACAACCATTTGCTGTTATCAATAATGAGCGCTTCACCAACCGTTTGACCGCATTGGCTGGTGCCTGCACCGCGCGACAATACTGGAATATGTTGATCGCGCGCGATATCCAAGGCACGCAGCACATCGGCCTGATCTCGTGGCACCACCACACCTGTTGGCATGATCTGATAGATCGATGCATCCGTCGAATAGCGCCCGCGACTGGCCGCATCAAACAACACGTCGCCGCGCAGTTCCTTTTTCAGCATCCTGGCCAGTGGTGACTGGGCAGCAGAGGCTTGAGGGTTGAAATGTAGCGGTTTGAAACCAGGTGCGAGGCGAGAAAGGCTCATAATTTATGCTGAAAAATAATCCATCGCTGACAGAACACCACTACCTGCCAGTTTGACACCGGATAGCTTGAGACCCATCTCAACACCCGCGAGGGTTGCCAGGAGAGTCAGATCGTTACTGTCGCCCAGATGACCAATACGGAACATGCGACCTTTGAGCTTACCTAAACCGGTACCCAAAGACAGATCAAAACGTTTTTGAATGAGTTTGCGGATTTCATCTGCATCCACACCTTCGGGCGTGATGACGCCAGTCAGGATGGGTGAATAGAGTGATTGATCTGCGCACTGGATTGGCAGGCCCCATGCGTTGACTGCGGCACGCACGCCAGCAGCCCAGCGTTGATGACGTGCGAAGACATTGTCCATGCCTTCTTCTTCAAACATGTCGAGGGCTTCTGATAGGCCATAGAGCAGGTTTGTGCTGGAAGTGGACGGCCAATAGCCACCTTTGTTCATTTCAATGATTTCATCCCATGCCCAAAATGCACGAGGCATCTTTGCTGTTTTAGAGGCCTCGATGGCTTTGGGTGACACCGCATTGAAGGAGATACCCGGTGGCAGCATCAAGCCCTTTTGTGAACCACTGATTGAGACATCTACACCCCATTCATCATGGCGGTAGTCTGCGCTGCCCAAACCTGAAATCGTATCGACTAGCAGTAAGGCAGGGTGTTGAGCCGTATCGATTGCTTGGCGCACTGCCGCAATATCAGAAGTCACACCTGTCGATGTTTCGTTGTGTACAACACAGACCGCTTTGATACTGTGCGTTGTATCTTGTTTCAGACGCTCAAGAATTAAATTCGCCTGGATACCTTGGCGCCATCCCGCTGCGTTGGGTAAAACAGAATCATTACCTTGATAGCTGACGATTTCTGTTTTCAACCCCATGCGGGTTGCAAGCTTATTCCAGAGCGCGGCAAAGTGACCCGTTTCAAACATTAAAACGTGATCGCCTGGGCTAAGCGTATTGACTAACGCAGCCTCCCAGGCACCTGTACCAGATGCGGGGTAAATAATGACGGGGTCGTTTGTTTTGAAAATCTTTTGCATACCCGCGATGACTTTCAGACCGAGCGCACCAAACTCTGGGCCACGATGATCGATTGTGGGGTAGCTGATTGCCCGCAAAATACGATCTGGTACAGGGCTTGGACCAGGGATTTGCAGAAAATGGCGTCCGGTAGGATGAAAGTCTAGCTTGATCATTAGAGTTCCTGTCTGTGTAATCAAAGCAAATTACCACAAGAGCACACTACAATCCACCAAGCGAGTATGCGATAAGAAAAGAATGAACCTCTACAGAGTGATTCATCAATCAGGGAGAGCGCGCCTCTCCCTAAGCAGGAGACTGGAAAATGGGTATTAGCTTGGCGAAGTGCTGTTTAAACTGGCACGCAAGAGCATGGTTAATTTTAGTATGGATGGTGGGCGTGTTGCCGTTTCAAGCCGCTGCACAAAGCTATCCAAATCGACCAGTAAAGATTGTCGTCCCGTTTGCCGCTGGCGGACCTGCCGATAATTTTGGTCGTTTCATGGCTCAGCGCTTGCAAGAGGCGTTTAAACAGCCTTTTATCGTAGAAAATAAGCCTGGCGCAGGTTCTGTGATCGGTACCGATTTTGTTGCGAAATCAGCGGCCGATGGCTATACGTTGCTCATGATGTCAAATGCCCAGACGGTCAATGAGTCGTTAATTCCAAACAAGCCCTATGGCCTCTTGAAAGATTTTGTCGGTGTTGCTCCGATTAATTATTCCGACTTGATACTGGTCCTCAATCCCGCACTAAAGACCAGGACGGTTGCTGAACTGATTGCCTATGCACGCGCCAATCCTGGCAAGCTGAATTACGCCTCGTCTGGGTCAGGTACGCCATACCATATGGCTGGAGAGCTATTTAAAAATATGGCTCAGGTTGATATGACACATGTCCCTTATAAGGGCAGTTCGGGTGCGCGAACTGACATCCTGGGTGGTCAGGTGGATTTGATGTTTGATGCAGTGACCACGATGACTGATCTGGTTCGAGGGGGTAAAGTGATTGCACTGGCCACCACAGGGCTGTCTCGTTCGGCCATCTTTACAGAGCTTCCAACCCTGGATGAGGCGGGGTTAAAAGGGTTTGAAGCAACGGTTTGGGTGGGTTTAATGGCACCCAGAGGCGTGCCAGCCAACGTGATTGAGTCACTCAACGATGCCGTGAGAAAAATTGTCACGGATCCCGAGGTTAAGGCCCTATGGGCTCAGCGCGGTGCTCAACCTTTAGTGATGTCGCCTGCTGATTTTGATCGTTATATCCAGGCCGATGTGGCTAAATGGTCCAAAATTGTCAGTATTTCTGGTGCGAAACCTGACTGACGTTGAAGCGTAACTTTTACTGGTCGTGATCATGAAGCTATTTGTTTTGAGTGGTGGAGCCGCAGCAGGTGTGGTCAAAGGCTTACAAACTGAATTTGAGCAGTCATCTGGCTGCCAGATCCATGGCACGTTTAGTGCCGTAGGGGTGATGCGAGAGCGGTTACTGGCGGGTGAGCCCTGTGACTTGGCTATTCTCACGCAATCGCTGATTAGCCAGCTGATTGATTCAGGTCACATCCTTCCGGGATCCTCGCAATCTCTCGGGATCATCAAGACGGGGATCGCGGTCAGAGCGGGCGGTGTCCATCCCGATGTGAACTCAAGGCCCGCATTAATCGCCGCTTTCAGACAAGCCTCGGCAATATTTAGTCCTGATACAGAAAAATCCACTGCGGGCATTCATTTTATGAATGTATTGAAGTCTCTCGGGGTTGCCGAAGAGTTAAGAGGAAAATTTCAAACCTACCCAAATGGTGCGGATGCCATGCAGGCTATGGTGCACTGCGCCTCTCCCAACCCGATTGCCTGCACACAAGTGACTGAAATCCTCTACACACCAGGTATTGAGCTGGTTGACGTATTGCCCAAAGAGTTTGAACTCGCCACCAATTACACGCTAGGAATAAGTAGCGGTGCGAATAATCCCGAAGCAGCGAAATTGCTGGCTCAATGGCTCACGGGTGCGGCATCGATAGAACTCAGAATAAAGGGTGGATTTGAACTTCCTGAGGCATAGTGTGAAAGTCGTGAATCTTGAAAATCGAACAAGCATACCCATATAGGCCATGCAAACTACTATAAGTTGGTTGTCAATCGCTCATGCGATCTTTAAGGAATGCTGAATATGAATAGCCAGGAACGTGATGCATTAAGTCTTTTTTTACAGCAATTAACGCAGGCTCCAGCACCTCAAAAAGAGCCCGATGCAGATGCACTCATAGCCAAAGCGATGTCGGCTCAGCCCAACGCTGGCTATTTGCTTGTGCAGCGGGCCATGCAGCTTGACTATGTATTACAGCAATCCCAGGCCAAGATTACAGAGTTACAAGCAGAATTGGATCGTTTGAAAGCTGGCGCACAAACCAGTTTTCTCGGTGATGCACATGCCTGGGGCCGAGCACCTGCGGCAACAGTTGTCTCGGGCAATTCATCTCCCAATCCCGGTGTGCGACCTGTAGCGCCGCAGATGCAAGCGCCTGCAGCGGCCGCTGCCGCGGCGCCAAGCCCCGCGCCCGCAGCAACCGCACCGTGGGGCTCCAGTGTCATGGGCTCGGTTGCCACAACGGCTGCAGGAGTCGTAGCAGGCTCATTTTTATTTCAAGGTATACAAAACCTGATGGGGCATCACAGCCCAGGCGGCGGTTTTGGTAATAATGCGGGTTTAACGCCTTCGGCGCCTGTCACAGTGAACGAAACCACCGTCAACAACTACTACACCAACGATCCTGCAACGGATCCAGGCTACGTCAGTGGCGGTACTTCGTACGCGGATGCCAGCGACAGTTTTGAGAGCGATGACTTTACTTCGGACGATAGCGATTTTGCATAATGACTATTAAAAAAACACAGCGTTTTGGATTGTTGGCACCCTCTTCAAATTCGACTCAGGAACCAGAGTTTGTTCAGGTATTGCCGTCCAATGTTTCTTTGCATTGCGCGCGCCTGTCGCTCAGGACGATTGACCCCGAATCGACCGTGCGTATTGTTGCCGAACTCGATACCGAGGTCGGCAAACTCGCTGACGTAGCGGTCGATGCGATCGTGCTATCGGCTACGGCGCCTTCAACGCGCATGGGCAAAGGCTACGATCAGGAGTTGTGTAAACGTATCGAACAGGTCAGTGGCAAGCCTGCTACGACTGCGGCCACTGCAATGGTTCAGGCGTTCGAGGTCTTGGGAATCAAACGCCTGGCACTGGCAGCGCCCTGGGCTGCGCAAACAAACCAAACCGTCGCGGCGTTTATCGAAGCGAGTGGCGTGCAGGTTGTTAGTCAGCATGCTATGGGAATCGTGAGTAATCTTGAGGTCGGTTTGCTAGATGCGCAAACAGCGTATGACCTCGGCCGAGTGGCGGATCGAGACGACGCGGATGCCATATTCCTGGCCTGTGGCAACTGGATGACGATGGAGATTGTCGAGCAGCTTGAACGTGACACGGGCAAACCTGTTCTGACTACGAATGGCTGTGCGATCTGGGCCATGCTCAATATGATGGGCGGACATGAAAAAGTGGTTGGTTATGGAACACTGCTTGAGCACCATTTAAAAAAATAATGCCTATAAATTAATGTAGGCGTTGGATTAAGAAAAATATAAAAGATCGCTGCGTTGACCGACGACAGTGACTAAAAATGAGGGGACACAGAATGATTGCAAAGACTGCATTGCGTCAGACATTGATGGTTAGCGTGATGGTATGCGCGAGCTTGTTTGCGGGTACCGAAGCTTTTGCCAGAACGATACGTTTTTATGTTGTGGTCGCAGCCGGTGGCAGCGTGGACGGGATGGCCAGAATTGTGGGAGATAAGTTTGGCCCACTCGTGGATGCAACGGTTATTGTTGAAAACAAACCAGGCGGTGGTGGAAACGTTGCAAGTCAGACGGTTGCTAAATCTGTACCTGATGGCAATTCCCTGCTTGTTTCAGCCAATAATCACACACTGAATCCCTCCTTATTTAAGGATCCTGGCTATCAGATGGAGGACTTGATCCCGATTGCAGAACTGATGCGCGGGCCTTCGGTGATTGTTGTGCCGGCCAATTCCCCTTATATGTCACTCGACCAGCTCATCAAGGATGCCAAGTCAAGGCCGGGTGCAATCCCTTTTGGCGCAGCAGGGATTGGCACCCCCAGTCATATTGCTGCTGAGTTATTGATGTTGTCTGCAGGTATCAAAATGGAGGCTATTCAATATAGAGGCTCCGGTCCCTCGCTGGGTGATTTAGTAGGTGGACAAATTCCTGTTGCGAGCTCATCACTCGTGGCAGCCATGCCTATGATTAAAGCAGGCAAGCTTCGTGCGCTGGCGGTGACCTCGGCGAAAAGATGGCCGGGTGCAGAGCAAATACCTACTGCAGCCGAATATGGCATGCCCGATTATGAGCATGTCACCTGGATTGGATTGTTTGCACCGAAGGGCACACCTGAGGCAATGCTCGCACAGTACGGGTTGGCTGTCAGGCAAGCACTTTCTAACCCTGATGTGCAGCGCCGCGTGGCAGGGTTAGGCGGGGAGGTTGGCACACTGGAAGGTGATGCATTTAAAAAATTTATCCTCGAAGATTACGAGGAAGCTGTCAAAATCGTCAAACTATCCGGTATGAAAGCGGATTGATGCATGAACCGGATGAATTTAAAGTGAGATCTCTAAACCCGTTTTGCGTTTGAGTGCCGTCAGATCATCCAGCGTATCCAGATCAGCAATAAAGTGTTCGTTCAGAGTTGTGTATTGATATACGACGGACTCATGCGTATCGATGTATTGACGACAGGAAATTGTTGCGGCATCTTTTAAAAAATCTTCGACAGAGGATGCGGACATCAATACTGGATTACCCCGCAGTCCGTTCACTACGGGGTACAAAATTTCCATTCGAGCAGGGCGGCTGTCGTAGCTTTGCACGAGTTCAAGCAAATCATTTGAATCGATTAGTGGTTGGTCAGCCAGCGTGATCAGAATCAACTCTGCATTGCCCTGAAGGTGTGTAAGGCCGAGACGCACTGAGCTTTGCTGACCTCGTTCCGGAGCAATGTTTCGAACAATGTTTAGTGACGCGTCGTCAGCAATGATGGCCTCAACTTGTTCGTGATAGTAGCCGGTCACAACAGTGATGCATTCAATGCCAGCAGACCTCAGCGTTGAAATTTGTTTGATGAGTAAGGGCTGTTGATTAATTTTAATCAGACACTTTGGCAGACCACCCATCCTTGAACCTTCTCCTGCGGCGAGGATGATCGCGGCGATTTTTCTGTTAGCGGTCGTTGAATTGTGAATGCTAGTCATTTTTTTCGTGTACTTGAAATGCTTGATGCGCAGCGCATGCTGCCTGCCAGAATGCCTCTGCTGCGATGGGTTCAGGCTCCGGACTTCTGAAAAGCCGTATGTCAACATCCACACACCAGTCTGACGTTGCAGCCTCAATTAAGCGACCACTTTTTAAATCATCTTCAATGAGGCTTTTGGGGAGCCATGCAATGCCACGCCCTTCAATCGCCATAGTTTTTAAAACGGTGGCCAGGTGTGCGGTCAATACGATTTCAGCTCTCGTTTGCTCAAGCATATTCCCTAGCAATGATCGTATCAATCGGCCTAGTCCTGATTCTGCGCTGTAAGCCAGAATTGGCGTATGAGTCTGGTCGGCGCTATTTAAAGCAAAGAGAGGTGCACCGTTTGAATCCATTGAACAGACTGGAATGATGGCCTCTATTCCAACTCTGACAGAGGGAAAGTTAAGCGAATCTAGTTTTGAAGGGACTTGTGGATGAGTGTGGGACAACAGAAATTGAGCCTTTCGTTGCAACATGAGCACTTCACATTGCTGCAATACATCAGAAATGAGTTGTATTGGTCCCATCGTAATGTTGGTTTCAATGCTCCTGAGCCATTTAGGTAAAAAAGTCAGTGATAGTGCATGTGTTGACGCAAATCTCAATGTCGAAGCGTTTGCTTTTGATATGGCTTGGGCTTGTTCTGGAATGCGTTGTACCCGGCCCAATATATCGTGAGCGGTGGTGCGAAACCATTCTCCGGCCTCAGTCAGGCACGCAGGTTGTGTTGAGCGGTCAAACAGCTCTACGCCTAACCACTCTTCAAGGGCTCTGATACGTCGGCTAAACGCAGGTTGCGTGGTACTGCGTTCCTCGGCCGCACGCGAGAAATTCCCCGTTCTTGCTAACGCAAGAAAATCTTCAAGCCAGATCAGATTCATGAGTAATGCTTTGAAAGCATAGGAAACATCAAAAATAGCATTGGTCAACCTGTACGTTATTAAAGATAATTTTATCCGTTCAGCGTCGAATGGCTCTTAAAGCCAGTTGCATAAGCTTAATTTACAGGAGAAAACCTTGCCAACTATTAATAATTACCGCGGATTAATTCCAGCGATTGCTTGTCCTTTTACCCCAGATTTCAAAATCGACGAGCCGGCGCTTAGAAAACATGCCGCATGGCTGGCAACCCAGCCTGGTGTGGTGGCGGTGATGACCAATGGACATACCGGTGAGGTTTTTTCTCTCGTACCAGAAGAGCGGGCTGAGGTCACCCGGATTGTGGCCAGCGAATTGGAAGGAAAACTGCCTGTGATCTCGTCGATCGTATGTGAGGGTGTCAAGGACGCCAAAGTACATGCAAAGATGGCGCGTGACGCGGGTGCTAAGGGGCTTGATGTGATGCCACCGCACCACTGGTTGAGATTTGGATTTCGCCCTGGTCATGTATTTGATTATTTTGATGCGATTGCAGAAGTGGAGTTGGATTTGATCGCACATGTTTATCCGGCGTGGACCAGAGCATCGTATTCGACAAAGACCATGGGAGAGTTGGCAAAACTTCCGTACTTGCAAGCGTTTAAGGTTGGTCAGCGCGATATGAATAAATACGCTGCGGATATCAAAGCCATACGCGAGGCTGATCCAACCAAAGCCATTTTGACATGTCATGACGAGTATTTGCTTGCCTCGATGGTTCAGGGGGTCGATGGAGCACTTGTAGGCTTTGCGACGTTTATTCCTTCCTTGATCAATGATTTATGGGAGGCCGTCAAAGCAGGTGATTTGAAGCGTGCAGTAAAGGTACAGGCACTCATTACACCTTTGAAAGACGCTGTCTATGGTGGCGGTGAGCCAACAGGCGAGGCGCATGCTCGCATGAAAATGGGGATGTATCTCGCAGGTGTCCTCGATGCGCCAACTGTTCGTCCACCCACAGAGGCGCCCAGTGATGAGGAAGTCGCTCAGTTGCGCGCCGCCGTCGCCAATGCCGGTCTGTTGAAACGATAAGGCTGATTGGTCGTGCAATATTATTTAATAAAGGGGACATCATGACTGTTATCAAACGAGCGCTTCGACTCGTTCTGACTCTTTGTGTAAGCTGGTCTGCGCTTGCGCATGCTCAGCCTTATCCGTCACGTCCAGTGACCGTCATTATTCCCTTTCCTCCTGGGGGAACGCTTGACGTCGTGGGACGACAGCTTGCACAAAAACTCAGTGAGCAGATGGGGCAGCCTTTTGTTGTTGAAAACCGCGCAGGCGCTGGCGGCATCATCGGGGGCAACATGCTTGCAAAGGCGGCTCCCGATGGCTATACGCTAATGTTTAGTGCATCGACCTCCTCGACCACGGAGATGGTGATTAAAAACGTCCCTTACAGCGTAGTGAAGGATTTTCACCCTGTTGCCTTGGTCGCGAAGGCTCCTTTATCTGTTGCCATCAATAATGACTTGCCGGTCAAGGACATAAAAGGTCTGATTGATTATGGTCAGGCAAATCCTGGAAAACTCACCTTTGCGATTGGTTCTTCTGCCTCGGCCGGACACCTTGCCGCTGAATTATTGAAATCCATGAGTGGCCTGCAGTACACGATCGTGCCTTACAAGGGGTCGTCTCCTGCTTACAACGATTTGATTGGCGGCAGAATTTCTGGATTTATTGATCCGATTCTAGGAGCCGCTGGCTTTGCTAAAGCGGGTCAACTCAAAGTACTCGCTGTGACATCCAAAGAAAGAGTCCCCAATATGCCTGATGTCCCAACAGTAGGAGAGTCACTTCCCGGATATGAGTTTTATAGCTGGTATGGACTCTGGGGGCCCGCCAACCTACCTGCTGACATCACTGAAAAGCTTAATGTGCAAGTCAATAAAGCCCTGCTCAGTATGGAACCTAAACTTGCGCCCCAAGGGTTGTTGGTGACTCCAGGGAGCGTGCAGGATTTTGTTAAATTTCAAAATGACTATATAAAGCTCACTCAAAAAATCGTGACTGAAGGTAATATCCGTGCCGAGTAGAAATCGCGTTCTTGTCACAGGCACGAGCTCTGGAATTGGACAGGCGGTTGCGCAGTACTTAATTGCGCACGATTACGAGGTGTGTGGTCTCGACATTTCTCATCCCACTATTAATGATCCGAAGTTTAAGCATATCGAACTGGATTTGACGGATGGTCAGGCAATTGACCGCTACCTTGCACAAGCGGAGACTTTTGATTCTTTTGTGCATTGTGCGGGTGTGCTTCGTGTCAACCCAGTGGGAGCGTTGAACCCTTCGGATTTGGACTTGATGTGGCGTATCCACGTCGCCGCGTTGACCCGTCTTGCGAATATAGTGATCCCACGCATGGTTGCTCAGCAATATGGTCGTGTTGTGTTGGTGGGAAGTCGTGTTGCACAAGGCTTGCCGGGGCGTAGTCAGTATGCAGCGACCAAAGCCGCGTTGATTGCTCTTGCTAAAAGTTGGGCAGCTGAAACCGTCGCCGATGGTGTGACGGTTAACGTTGTGTCCCCCGCAGCAACCCAGACTGCCATGCTTGCTGACCCATCGCGTCAGTCTGTTTCGCCCAAAGTACCGCCGATTGGACGCCTGATAAAACCAGAAGAAATCGCTTCGTTCGTAGCCTATCTTTTGTCGCCGATGGCGGCACCTATCACCGGCCAAGACGTTCAGATATGTGGTGGTGCATCACTGCCAAGTTAATTATTTATCTCTTATTGCAATGCATTAAACGCATCTGTATCTCTCTTACATCTTATTTTTTCAAACATCATGAAAATCCTGGAAATTCGCGAATCTACCCGCCCCATTAAGTCAAATATTCGTAATGCGTATATCGACTTTTCAAAAATGACACTCAGCCTGGTCGCGGTCGTCACCGATGTCATCCGTGATGGCAAACCGGTGATTGGGTATGGTTTCAATTCCAATGGTCGCTATGGTCAAGGTGCTTTGATGCGTGAGCGTTTCATCCCTCGCGTGCTTGAAGCTGCGCCCGAGACACTGCTTGATGAGCGCGGTGTGCTGTGCCCCCATAAGATTTGGGCCACAATGATGAACAACGAAAAGCCTGGTGGACACGGTGAGCGTTCGGTCGCTGTTGGCACGATCGATATGGCGATTTGGGATGCCGTGGCTAAAATCGAAGGTGTGCCGCTCTATCAATTACTGGCAGATCGCTATGGTGATGGTAAGGCAAACCGCGATGTCTTCGTCTATGCGGCTGGCGGTTATTACTGGCCGGGGCAGGGGCTTGAAGGCCTCACGACTGAAATGCAAAGCTATCTCGACCGTGGCTACAGCGTTGTAAAAAAGAAGATTGGCGGTGCCTCGCTCGCCGAAGATTGCAAGCGAATCGAAGCGGTTCTAAAACTGTTAGGACCGGGTCAACGCCTTTGCGTGGATGCGAACGGCCGCTTTGATACCAAAACAGCGATCGAATACGCGAAAGCGCTTTCTCAATACAACCTCTTTTGGTACGAAGAAGCTGGCGATCCACTGGACTTTGCCTTACAGGCAGAGCTAGCCCATCATTACGAAAATCCAATGGCCACGGGTGAAAA